>CAKSHT010000077.1 GCA_934457235.1 uncultured Oscillospiraceae bacterium | reverse complement strand
GTCAAGAGCTGTCACTGTCGGCGCTGCGATGTAATCCTCCTCCAGCAGTTTGAAATCACTTTCGCCCGCTTTTTTCAGATACACCTTGCCCTCGTCGAAATCAAACTTGATGGTATCTCCAGCCAGCGCTATCACACGCTTGATGATAGGCTCACCGTACTTCCCGGTGCCGTAGTTCTGGACACGGTCGGCCTCAAGCACAACGATGTCGCCCCTTGACGGCGTGTAGAAGAAGTTGGTTGAAATCACCCTGTCCTTATCCTGCAACGTATTGTTCATCGAACTTCCGTCAACAGTGATAGAACGGAACACGAACAGATTGAGCACCAGCATGACAAGCACCGCATAAACCAGGCTGCCCGCCCACTCAAGCGCATTCGCAAAGGGTTTGTAGGAAGCCTTTTCAATGTCAGAAGCAACCTCCGCCGCCTTTTCGATCAAAGGACGATGATCAGTCTGATTGTCGCTCTCTGTTTCCGGAGTTTCAGTGCCGGACTTTTCTTCCAGGTTCTCGTTCTCAGACATTGCACATACTCTTTCTCAGCATATCCACGCTAAGCCCCGCCGAGGCGGAGCGTTGCATGAATGGGGAATCAGGTTTAAAATTAAACCTTGGACTTAACCTTAGCAGCCTTACCAACTCTGTCGCGGAGGTAGTACAGCTTAGCTCTGCGAACCTTACCATTTCTGATAAGCTCTACCTTCTCAACTGTCGGAGAATGCAGCGGGAATACTCTCTCAATACCGCAGCCGTGAGCTACACGTCTAACGGTGAAGGTCTCGTTGATGCCGCCGTGCTTCTTAGCGATAACAGTACCCTCGAAGATCTGGATACGGAACTTCTCGCCTTCCTTGATCTTAACGTGAACCTTTACCAGGTCACCGACCTCGACAACGGGAGCCTCAGCCTTCATGCTGCCCTGCTCAATGAGTTTTAATGCGTCCATAATTTTCCTCCTGTTTTTTCGGATATTCTTGAAATCGACTTATTCGGGCGTAAAACGCCGGGGAAAATCCCCATGACAGCGGACTATCCGTTTTTAATGTTTGGCATTTTTGCCGCGCATTAACACACATTAATCTGCTGAAAGCAGACTAACGGATACTAAATGCTTTAATATTATAGCATCTTTCACAAAAAAAATCAAGGGCTTTTCGCTAACTTTTCATACAAATTCCCCTAAAAAGAGAGATTTTTTATGTACAAATCGTCGAAGCCGTCATATATCATGGCGGAAATATCCTCTGCGGAGTCGCATAACTCCGTGAGCCTGCAAAGCATTTCCGGGTCTGTAAGGCACATGATCAGCCCCTGTTCAGCAGGATTCCTGCTCCAGCCGTATCTCTCGCCCAGCCCCCTTGGAACTGCGCCAAGCTGAGCCATCGCCGCGGCTCCGTGTTCGGAGCCGAAAGCCTCGCCGGAAATTATAACGCGCTCGTGGGATCCCGTCAGCTTTCCGAGCCGTTCCAGAGCCGCCCGGCACGCCGCCTTATCCGACTGGACCGCCCGAACATCGCTTTGCGAAATATAATGATCCTCGCCGATATAGAACAGGTCGCGGTCCGTCATTATTCCGTCGCGGTCGAGTGCGCCTGTATCCAGCATTATCCGTACTGCCTGTGCTGCTGCCGGCGCGGACACTCCAACGCCGTCGCCATCGCCAATAACGCTGTAGCAGATGGTTCCGTCCGGCTCCCGGTACATCCTGTCGATCGCGCCGATCTCCAGTGGCATACCGGTTTCAAGCGCCGTGCCGTCAATTCCACCTTTCAGCGGGACGTAAACGAACTTTACACCATTTTCCGAGCAGGACGCCGCCCTGAGTCCATTGCCAAAATTCGCAGCAAGAACGCTTCCAGGTTCTTTCATCGTACTAGCCAGAACTGCGGTAAGTTCGCTTCCTACCGTCAGGGACATCATAGGCAGGAAAACCACCTCAATATCCGGAGGCAAAAACAGTTCTCCGGGGTCGAACCCCTCCTCAAGCATTATCGTAAAACCGCCCTGAGCAGAAAAGCCGATGCTGCGCACGCAGTTCCCGCGCACTCCGCTTTCCCGCATCAGCCGGAGAATCAGCTCGTTTGCGGAATCAACAACGTCCTCATGGCTCAGCGTTATACCGAATCTGACCGCCCTGGCGTACCGCCTGGAAAGTCCCACGTCATACAGTACCGCGCTGATGAAATGCTTTTCAACGCAGCATGCGATAACAAGCTCGTTGCTCCTCTCGCTGCGGAATTTCGTGCATTGTGTAGTGTCCTTGACCATTCTTCCTCCTGGTTACAAAAACGGGCGGATAACATATCCGCCCAATTGTCGTTTTCGGATTTTATTTCATGAGAATTCTTTCGTCGCAGTACTCGCAGACCAGCATGTCCCCGTACTTGCGGAAGCTGTGCGGAAGGTACTTTTCAGTCTGGGTGATGCACTTCGGGTTCGTGCAGTGACACTCGTCGTGAATAGTTCCTACAAGCAGCGGATTTGCCTTTATTTCGTTGTTCAGCGTGGTAAGTATCAGCGCCATGCGGACATACATTCCGCACTTTGCCTGGCGGAAATAAGCTGCCCTCGGATCGTCGTCAATGCTGACCTCTATCTCGTTTACTCTGGGCAGCGGGTGCATTACTATCATGTCCTTGCGGGCAAGCTGCATTTTTTCGCGGGTGAGGATATACACGCCCTTTTCACGCTCATATTCCTCTTTCGTTGCGAAACGCTCCTGCTGTATTCTTGTCATATACAGCATGTCAAGCTCCGGCAAAGCCTCTTCGATGGTCTTGACTTCCTTGAACTCGCAGCCGCGCGCTCTCAGTACGTCCTTTATATACTCCGGCAGAGCCAGCGACGGCGTTGAGATCAGAATGAACTTGTTATTCTTATAGCAGGAAAGCGCTTTTAATATGGAGTGAACGGTTCTGCCGTACTTTAAGTCGCCGCAAAGTCCGACTGTAAGATTATCCAGACGTCCGATCTCTGTTTTTAATGTGAGCAGGTCGGTCAGTGTCTGTGTAGGGTGGAGATGTCCGCCGTCGCCCGCATTTATGACCGGGCACTCCGCTGAAAGAGCCGCAGCCCTTGCAGAGCCCTCCTGGGTGTGACGCATTACCAGAATATCGGAATAGCTGCTGACTATCTTGATGGTATCCTTGAGGTTCTCACCTTTGGAAACCGAGGAGTTACCAGGGTTATCAAAGCCGATAACGCTTCCGCCAAGACGTATCATAGCCGCCTGGAAGCTCATCTGTGTACGGGTCGAAGGCTCGTAGAACAGCGTAGCCATAATCTTTCCGCGGCATTTGTCCGCATAAGTTTCGGGGCGCTTCATGATGTCCTCGGCGAGTGTTACCATAGCGTTCCACTGGGAAACACTGTAATCGTCCATATCTATTAGGTTGTTGAATTTCTGGTTCAAGCAGATCACCTTTCCTGTTCTTTTTTGTCTATTATATCACCAATCAGCTTATTTTGCAATATCTTTTTTACATATATCAGATATACCATGTAATTATCCGGCATATCCGGACACACAAAAAGAGCGGTCGTCTGACCGCTCTTTGATTACGATTATCAGCCGAGGACGCTCAACAGAACGCCGGCTGCAACAGCAGAACCGATAACGCCTGCAACGTTCGGACCCATAGCGTGCATCAGCAGGAAGTTGGACGGATTTGTTTCCTGACCTACCTTCTGTGAAACACGGGCTGCCATAGGAACCGCAGACACACCCGCAGAACCGATCAGCGGGTTGATCTTTCCGCCAGAAAGGAGGTACATCAGCTTGCCAAGCAGAACGCCGCATGCAGTACCGATGCAGAACGCGATAAGACCGAGTGCGATGATGAGCAGCGTCTCGACCTTGAGGAAGTTCTGTGCAACTGCGGTCGCACCGACTGTAACACCCAGGAAGATCGTGATGATGTTCATGAGTTCGTTCGTAGCGGTCTTTACAAGACGCTCGCAAACGCCGGATTCCTTCATGAGATTACCGAGCATGAGCATGCCGACCAGCGAAGCTGCGTCCGGAACGATAAGGGATACGATAACAGTAACTGCGATCGGGAATACGACCTTTTCAAGCTTGGAAACCTGACGGAGCTGACCCATCTTGACTTCGCGCTCCTTCTTTGTGGTGAGCAGCTTCATGATAGGCGGCTGGATAACAGGAACCAGAGCCATGTAGGAGTAAGCAGCGACTGCGATCGAACCGAGCAGCTCAGGAGCAAGTCTGGAAGTAAGGAAGATCGCTGTAGGGCCGTCCGCACCGCCGATGATAGCGATGGAAGCTGCCTGCTTCAGTGAGAAGCCGTCGCCAAGACCGAGTGCATTGATAGCGCATGCACCGAGGAATGTGAAGAAGATACCGCCCTGTGCGGCAGCGCCGAGCAGGAAGCTCTTCGGGTTTGCGATCAGCGGGCCGAAGTCAGTCATAGCGCCGATTCCAAGGAAGATGATGGGCGGATAGATACCGAGCTTAACGCCGAGGTACAGCATATCCAGCAGACCGCCCTCGTGGAGCACGCGGCCATAGTCAAGGCTGACTTCCTTGGTGTACGTTATCAGGAGGTTCGCGCCTTCCTGAACATATTCGGGAGCGAAGTAGGGGTTGGTGGAAGGGTTCCACAGCTCTGCGTGGTAAAGACCGCTTCCGGGGAGGTTAGTGAGCAGCATACCGAATGCGATAGGGAGCATCAGCAGCGGCTCGTACTGCTTCTTGATCGCCAGATAGAACAGGACGAAGGAAAGCAGAATCATAATTATGCTCTGCCAGCCGTTTTCAACTCCGAAGCCTGCAAAGCCGGAGGTGGAGGCGAGCGATTTTATGGTATCAACAAATATTTCCATGCTTCAAAATTCCTTTCTGTCTGTTCTCAGAACGGGCGTGTGTTCTCGCCGATGCCCGCAAGGCTCCATGCAGAGCGCGCTCTCTTGTCGCGGCGCTTTACATCGCGGATCGTATATGCTGTGCCCTCTTCTTCGGCATAAGCAGCGATCGCGGCGCTGATAACAGCCATTATCTCATCATCGTTGTCCTCTTCTTCATCAACGACCTCTTCAACAACTGGCGCGGGAGCGGGAGCAGCCTTTGCAGAAGCTGCCTTAGCGGCCTCAGCCTTCGTCTTCTTGTTCTTGTCGATATTCTGGAAGATTGTGCCCATCAGCCAGAACAGGAAAATGAGTATCGCCAGGATAAAGAATACTACCAGGATACCTGTGACCGTTATAATGCCGACAGAACCCCAATAATCGGGGTCGCTCAGCTGTGCGTGCGCGTCGGGGAGCGCCTGTATTCTGTCGATAACGCCGGCAGACTGGTCGCTGCCTGCTTCAGCAGTGGACTGAACAGCATCAAGGACGTTCTTCCAGGGACCAGAAGAAGCTTCCGCAGTTGCAGCTGCTTCAACAGAAGCCGCAGCCGACAGAATGGAATAAGCGATGTTCATATTAAGTCTCCTTTTTTGCCGAAATCGCCTTTCGGATTTTCAATCATATTAATTATACTATATTTTTCGCGAAAATTCAACCGGAAAGATTGTGTTTTTTTTGACAAAACATATAGAATTTCCAGCCGGATTTTTGGACAAATTGTTAAACTAGTTTAACGTCGAATCGGACAGTATCAGCAGAACCCGCCGTCCACGCCGAGCACCTGCCCGGTTATGAACCTGTTCTCAGCCAGTGCGCGGACTGCCATTGCGACCTCTTCGGGACGTCCCAGGCGGCAGACCGGAGTCTGCTCCGCAAGCTCCGAAAGTTCATCCGGGGAGAGGTGTGAGCTGTTCATCGGACTGTCGATAACTCCCGGCGCAACGCAGTTTACTGTGATCCCGGAGGCTCCAAGTTCCCTTGCCAGCGCCTTTGTTAATCCGATAACACCCGCCTTGGCTGCGGAATACGCACTCTCGCACGCACCGCCATACACTCCCCACACCGAGGATACGTTCACGATGGCGCCGCATTTGCGGCTTATCATTGGCTTCACCGCCGCGTGTGTCATGTTGTAGACACCGTTCAGATCGACGTTCATAACGTGCTGCCAGTCCTCTGGTGTGATGTCGGTGAACAGCTTTATCTGCGAGATACCCGCGTTATTGACGAGCACGTCTATCCTGCCGTAATCCATCAGCACCATATCGACTGCGTCCTGTGCGGAAGCATAGTCTGATACGTCAGCCTGCACAGCGGCGCAGCGGAGCTTCCTGCAAAGTTCAAACGCCTGCTCCTGCCTGGAATTGTACGTGAATATCACGTCGTCGGTTTTCGAAAATTCAGCGGCTATCGCGCCGCCTATGGCACCGGTGCCGCCGGTAACAAGAACTACACTCATTTGCCTGTCACCGTAATCTTGTCGCCGTCAGTGCCGATGGTTATTTCGGAAAGCGGCTGCTCTGCATGGTCGATGATAAGCTCCGCGATGGGATCCTCGATGTCGCTACGGATAACCCTGCGGATATCACGTCCGCCGTACTTGCCGCCGTGCGCTTTCTTTGCAACAGCCATGTAAGCGCCGTCCCCGACATTCAGTGTGATCTTCTTTTCAGCCAGCGGTGAAACAAGTTCGCCGAGCATCAGCTTTGCAATATCAGCGTAATTCTCAACGCTGAGCGGCTTGAACACGATAACCTCGTCAATACGTCCGATGAATTCCGGCCTGAGGAATTCACGCAGTCCCTTCATCGCACGCTCCTTGCTGACATCGCCCTCGGTCTTTGTGAAGCCAACGCTGTTGCTTCCCGTGGAAGAGCCTGCATTTGATGTCATGCAGATTATCGTGTTCTCAAAGCTTACCGATCTGCCGTGAGCGTCGTTTATCTTTCCTTCGTCCAGAATCTGGAGCAGGATATTCATGACGTCCGGGTGCGCCTTTTCTATCTCGTCGAAAAGGATAACGGAATACGGCTTGCGGCGTACTCTCTCTGTGAGCTGACCGGCCTCGTCATATCCGACATATCCGGGAGGCGAGCCGATTATCTTTGATACGCTGTGTTTCTCCATATATTCCGACATATCGAGCCTTATAAGCGGCTCCACGGTGTCGAACATTTCCTTTGCCAGAACTTTAACAAGCTCCGTCTTACCTACGCCGGTAGGACCGACAAAGATGAACGAAGCCGGTCTGCGCCTGTCAGTCAGCTGTACTCTGGTGCGCTTGATTGCCTTTGCGACCAGCTCGCACGCCTCGTCCTGACCTATGACATGTTCCTTGAGGTGCTGCTCCAGGCTGCCGATGCGCTTGTACTCGGTCTCCTTTATCTTGTTGGCGGGGATTCCCGTCCACATCTCGATAACCTTTGAGATATCGTCGATGGTGACTTCCACGTTTTCCGCCTTGTCCTTTATCTTTTCGATGCCGTCGTTGGTCTGCGCTATCTGCATCTTGACCTCCGCCAGCTTCTCGTAGTCGATGTCCGGACTTTCCGCAGCGATCTTGCTTTCATCCGTGCGCAGCTGCGCCATCCTGGACTTCAGCTTCTCGTATTCAGTTATATCAGGACTTCCCAGGCTTGCGCATGCGCAGGCTTCGTCCAGCAGGTCGATAGCCTTATCCGGCAGGAAGCGGTCGTTGATGTATCTTTCAGAAAGCACCGCGCACATGCGGGTTATCTCCGGAGAAACCCTGACCTTGTGATGGTCCTCGTAGTACTCCTTTATACCCTCCAGCAGCTTCACAGTATCCTCAACTGTAGGTTCGTTGACTGTTACCGGCTGGAAACGGCGTTCAAGCGCGCTGTCCTTTTCGATGTACTTACGGTACTCGTCGAACGTGGTAGCACCTATGACCTGTAACTCGCCGCGGGAGAGCGCCGGCTTGAACATGTTTGCAGCGTTCATCGTGCCCTCGGAATCCCCTCCGGTGCCGACCAGATTGTGCACCTCGTCGATGAACAGCATTACGTTGCCGGCGGCCTTTATCTCGTCGATAAGAGCCTTGACGCGGCTCTCAAACTGTCCACGGAACTGAGTTCCGGCAACAAGCGCCGTCAGATCCAGCAGATACAGCTCCTTGCCCTGGAGCCTGAACGGAACGTCGCCGCTCGCCAGGCGCAGCGCGATACCCTCGGCAATGGCGGTCTTTCCGACGCCCGGCTCACCGATAAGGCAGGGGTTGTTCTTCGTACGTCTGGAAAGTATCTGGATAACTCTGCTTATCTCCTTGTCGCGGCCTATTATGCGGTCGATCTTGCCGTCCTTTGCACGGCGCGTGAGATTGGTGCAGTAGGTTTCGAGGTTTCTGCGCTTCTTGTCGGTCTTTTCCTTCTTCTTTTCTTTCTTCTCCGGGGCGGCGCCGTCGGAGGATACTTCCTCGCCCTTGCCGTCCGCGCTTCCGAAAAGCTTCTTGAAGAAGTCTGGCATGGTGCCCGCGCCGCCCTTCTGGAACAGCTCGTCACCGCTGTCGGCTTCATCGTTCTCGCTGTTTTCAGCGTCGTCGCTGTCATCGGCGTGGAAGTTGGTTATATCCTGGAAGCCCATCTGACCAAGCATTGCGGGATCCGGATTTCCGTTTTCGTCAAACAGCGCGTCGTATGCGTTCTCGAAGTCCTCCTCCGAAATACCCATCTGCTTCAAATAATCATTCACCTGCGGAAGTCCCAGTTCCTTTGCGCATTTAAGGCAAAGTCCCTCGTTGCGGCGCTCAGTTCCCTGCATTGAGGAGATGAACACCACTGCCGGGCGCTTCTTGCATCTTGAACACATCATCATAAGTTTGAACCACCTTTATACTGAAATGCTCCGGAATAGCCGGAGGACCGGTTTGTCAATTGAGAAAATTCAGAATACTCATGTCATAGAAATATCTGAAAATAGATGTCTCGTTTATCGTCATTTCGTTGAGGAATATCACGCTTCCGTCTGTAAGGCTGATAAGGAATCTGACAACGATGCAGATAACGAAAACCGACAGCAGACCGCTGACAAGACCTGCGCAGCCGCCGAGGAACATATTCATTCCACCCACGACGGGTATCTTGTTGACGATCTTAAGCACATTCGCGATTATCGCCAGGACGATGGAAACCACGGCAAACAGAATAGCGAAAATGACTGTCTGTACTGCCACAGTGAACAGCGGACGTATCATATGATCCATTATCGCGTCCTTGACGGAGGACGAAGTGTCAATCATGACAAGTACAAGCGAGCGTACTGCCGCCGCATTGCCGCCGCTTATGCTGTCGGCGGTGTCGCCGAAAATTGCCGGGATAGTCTGCCCGATTACGTTCACGTAACCAGAAATCTGATCATACATCGGCGTATCCAGCAGCTTTACTGCGATAACCTGAGCCGTCACGAGCTTTCCGAGACCGTATTTGTCGATGTCAGAGCGTGTGAACTCCGCCGACTTGCCGTTCAGGACGGACAGATCCTCGGCGGTCTTGAAGCCGAATCTGGTAAGATCAGCGCTGTCCACTCCGGTCCCCGAAAGATCGACGAGCGACAGGTCGAAAACCGCCTTGTTGGTTCCGGAGTATTCCGGGACGATATCCGCCACCCGGGTACCGGAAACTTTAACCTCATCGAAGTCCATACTGCTTACAGAGCCTAGGGTTATGCTGCCCATGCTCTCGTCAAGGGTGCTGCTGACGGCTTCCGACAGCGGCTTCTCCACGAACGAGTCATATGCAAGATTGCCGAGCGGCCCGCACAGCGAGATAGCGCATATAAATCCGACTACCACGGCGGCAAGACCCACCACTGTGCTGACAAATCCCTTGCGTGCACTGCTGAATACAGCCATAATCAGCACCGCCGCGACTATAATATCATAAACAAATGAAAACTGTGAACCCATCATATCTCCTTCCGGCCATCAGAGCGCCAGTCTGTGTACCGTATTGTAGCACAGCATATACGCGCTGCTGCCGATCATCGTCATATCAGAATACACATCGTCAAGCTCATATGTGCCGGTGACGTTGAGCGAGCCGTCGTATCTCGTAAGCTCCCTGTCCGTCAGCACATATATGCTCCCGCCGTAGACGCACACACTGGTCGCCTGCTCCAGCGAAACCGCCGCCGTAGCCTCAAGACTGTCGTCATAGACTGTCAGTATCTCGCTGCCGCCGCTGTCCTTGAGGAGCAGCGCCCGGATATCGCCGCCGGGTATCTGTGCCACGTCCTTTAAGAACGTCGTCTGCGCCGTGATCTCGCCGGATACGGCGTCAATAAGCTCGGCGCCTCCGGAATTCACAACGAATATCTGCCCGGCTGAATTCTCCATCGAAAATACCATGTGCTCCCCGACGCAGGTCTGCCATATGCTTCCCTCGGCGTTGTCCAGGTCAAATCGCATTACGTAATACTGGAGCTGACCGTTATCCGCACCGCATACAGCGGCATAGATACTGTTGTCGTCGTCCGAAAATTCCACCCGGTCGATGAGATAAGCCGGAGAAGCCCAGCGGAAGATCTGCTTTCCCTCGCCGTTGAAAACATACAGGCAGTTGGAATATTTCGTGGATTTCGTAACCACTGCGCAGCGCTCGCCGTTGCCT
>CAKSHT010000076.1 GCA_934457235.1 uncultured Oscillospiraceae bacterium | reverse complement strand
ATTTATTGCAAATATACAAGTACCTTTGAGAAATTTCAGCTTTTTTACACATTCTGCACAAACAAGTCTGTAAACATTGAACAAACATTTACAAAGCACGCGTCGAAAAAAGTCAAAAAAAACGGATTGCAATGCATGTCCGGTCAGTCTGTTAAAACACATAAAATTATTCAGCGGCAGATCCTATATCCGACCGTTTGGGCTTTGACGGGAAATCAAAAAGAAGTGCGGGATGGCAACCGCCTCCCGCTACACATTTAGCGCCAGAAATTTTACAACGATCCGGCGGACAGCAATTTCATAATTTTACGAATTCCGGCTTGCGCCCTCTGAATACGGTGTAATATTCAAATCCGGCGTCTTTGAGGATATCCCCTGCCTTATCGAAGTCCCATGCGTAGTGCTCCGCCTTATGTCCATCAGAGCCGACTGTGATGATCTCGCCGCCAAGCTCCCGGTAACGCCGCAGAAGCTCCGGGTGCGGGTGAGCAAAGCCAAGCCCGTATTTAAGACCGGCGGTGTTAAGCTCGATACCCTTGCCCATTGAAATCAGCATTTTTAGTATCTCATCGAGAAGTTCTGCAAAATCGGCGGGACGGTAATCCTTTGCACTGCTGTACCGCACGACATAATCCAGGTGCCCATACACGTCAAAATCGTTGAACGACCGGATATTCGCCAGTATGCTCTCAAAATAACGCAGTATCCCGTTATGATCGCCAAACTTGCCGAAATACTCCGGATAATACGGATCCACTCCGTCCACCAGGTGCGACGAGCCGATGATGAAATCGAAATCCCAGCCGGAAACATATTCGCGAAGCCGTGGAGCCAGGTAATCCATCAGTCCCAGCTCCACGCCGAAAAGCACCTCAATACGCCCGCGGAACTTCTCGCGAAGCTCCATGAGCCGCTCACGGTATGCGGCGGTATCCAGAATGAATTCCCCGCCAGGGTAGTCCATATCCATGTGCTCCGTGAAGCATACAGTCTTTATTCCCTTTGCGATGAGCGCTTCGAGAGCGCCCTCCATCGGCTGTTCGCTGTCTGAAGAAAAATCAGTATGCGTGTGGAAATCAGCCGTTATCATCGCTGTCCTCCGGAGTTTCTTCCGCGCTGTCGGGCGTTTTATCGTTCTCCGACCGCATAGCGCGTATTTCGTCCAGCAATGCCTGTGCATTCTCATGGGTGTATGTGCCATACTTTTCGCTTAGCTTCTGCTGCTTTTCCTGCTCTCTGATCTGTTCATTGCGTATTGCAGCGGCAAGGATCTCACCAGCCTGAACCGCCTGCTGATCCTTTCTGACCTGAGCGGGAGTAGGAGCCTTTTCTTCCATAACGGGCGTGTACTCCTCGTCAAGCACGACATTTCTGTCCATGCGGCGGTTGATGGTGTTAAGCGAAGCGCCTACGCCCAGAAGCACCCAGAACATCGGTGCCACGGATACCACAGAATCATTGAACATACCGGCGGCAAGGTATCCGACAACGCCAAGCATGATAGCTGCGCCCATTATCTGCTCACGGCGGTATTCCCTGCGCAGCGCATACAGTCTGAAGCAGTCCACCAGATAGAACACAACTATGCCCAGGAACGCGATAAGCGCGATAAGTCCGTTGGAACAGAACATCTGGAGATACATGTTATGCGGCTTATCCACTGTGATATAGAAGCCTTCGTTATACTGCTGATATGCATAGTACTTTGCAAGCACATCGTTCTGCGGGAACTTATAGGTGAACGTATCCGCACCGTAGCCGGTAAACATGCAGTTCTTCAGCAGAGGGAGAGTTCTTGACCAGATATAGCCACGTGAAGAACCCAGAGTTTCCTTGCCCTCAAATCCGATGTGCTCCGCATTCTGGGGGATAACAGCATCCGCGGTACGATAGTTTATCATCTCAATCTTGGTCTGATTGATAAGGTCAAACAGAAGCGAGCTGCTGGAATTATCATAGAAGTACATTGCCATGACGTCGCGGACCAGGCTGCCGTCAGAAGAAGCCTCGGTGCGCAGGGAAACATCCTTGAAATCCGTATCCGGGAAGCTGTATGTCAGTATCCCGGCGACCGGAGTTTCTCCGTCATCACTGGTGAAGTACAGCATATTGATATCTGTATCATACTCTGCATAGATTTTAGCGCCGTTTATCTCCACAGAAAGAACGCCGATATCATCAGCCTCGATCTGAGAAGCGCCGTCATCGGAATAAATTATCCCGGTGTTTCCATCGCAGGTGAATATGCCCTCGCTGTCAACATCGTAGCGTGCCGAAAGCGTGCCGGCAGTCACATCAACTATGCGGTTTGTATAATCCGCTGTTATGCTCAGCGCTGAGAATTCATCATTAAAACTGTAGGTATATGTCGGGAGTACGCTCTCGTCAGCGCTGTCAGTGAATGTATAGTCCAGTCTGTCCTTGTCATAACCGACTGTAAGCTTGTCATTCTGACCGGTGAGGATAAGCTTTCCTCCGGCAGGAGTTGCGATCTCACGCAGCGGCAGCTTGGAAAACAGGTCCTTGTCCTCCGCGTCAGCCGGAAGGAACATTCCCACGGCGTCGTTCACCAGGGACGGTATACGCTCAAACAGCTGATTATGCAAAGCGAAGTTCGCACCCACCAGAAGAACGGCAGCCGCTCCGACCAGGGCAACGCAGGGCTTCCAGTGCTTTGCGATCTGGCGCGCGAATACGATTATCCCGGCTACCAGAGCCGCAGCGACTGCAACAATGCCGCTTCGTGCGGTACTTCCCACAAGCAGGAATACAGCCATTGCGTCAAATACTATGCACAGAATGCGCTGGAGCTTTGTTTCAGAGTACATAGCCATGACAGTCAGCAGCGGAATTACAAGACCCGTGAAGCTGCCCATGTAGTTGCTGTGATACAGCGCGCCGTTTGCCAGCGAAGCCGCCGTGTAGTATCCGTCGGTAGTTATCTGACCGCGAAGGTTTCCGTCGGAGATGAGATTTATGAACCACTCCTGTTTAAGCAGATTGTGACCTGTGACCTGGGAAACACCAAGTACGAAGTTCACACCGATACAGAAGAACAGTCCATACATCAGGAATCTGAAATTCCCGGACGTGCGGAAAGCGTACATCGAAAACAGGAACAGCACGAAATAACACGCAGTGGTCCAGAAGCCCTCGGCGCGGTCGTATTCACCCGCGAACGCTATCTGACCATACTCCGACATTGCGGCGGACGCAAGCGCCATAATGATATATACAAAGGAGCAGCCCACGTAAACCAGCGAGCGCTTTTCTATCCGCCGGAACAGCGACAGGCAGCACAGCAGCGCCATAAACAGCATGATTATCGCAATAACCAGGACAAACAGCGCCTTGCCCTGCGAATATACGTCGATCAGCTGATATGTTGTCGAACCGTCGTCGGCAGTTATTACGCTGCCACCGTTGTACATGTACACTTCTTTCATGTCGGTGACGACTGCCGTTATGCGAAGTATCACCGGCGTGAACGCCAATGCGATGATGGCTGGCAGGAACATTACCAGAGCCATCAGATCCGTTTTTGCTTTGTTTTTGTTCATTGTTTGTTTCTCCGGTCTGTATGGTTTTATCTTTTTTGTTTTGTGTGACAGCTTTTCCTTGTTCATGAAGCCGCTGAACGCAGTGCGCAGCAATATCGAGATATCCATGAAGAAATTCCAGTTCTCTATGTACTGCACATCATACTCTATGCGCTTTTCTATCGAGGTGTCGCCGCGGTAGCCGTTTATCTGTGCAAGCCCGGTCATTCCCGGCTTCACCTGGTGCTTTATCATGTACATCGGTATCTTGTCCTTGAAGTCATTCACGTAGAATGGTATCTCCGGGCGCGGACCGACAAGGCTCATATCGCCTTTGAGCACATTCGCCAGCTGAGGCAGCTCGTCTATGGAGAATTTACGGATAAAGGCGCCGAATTTCGTGCGGCGCGGGTCGTTCTCCGTTGACCAGGCGGTGTCCTTTTCCGCGCTGTCCCGCATGGAACGCAGCTTGTACATCGTAAATATCTTTTTGTTCAGCCCGACGCGCTGCTGTTTGAATATAACGTTTCCGCCCATCGTTATCTTTATCACCAGCATGCTCACCAGCATGACAGGGGACGTCAGAATAAGCAGTATCAATGAGCCTATGATATCCACAGCGCGTTTCAGCGCGGCGTTTCCGATGTTATCCAGCGGTATACGGCGAATGTTTATCATCGGGATATTGCCAACGATATCTATCGCCGGGGTGGAGGACATGTATTTATATATGCTTGGTATGACGGAAATTTTCGTTCCGGTAAGCTCACAGGCTTCCACGGCGTCCGCAAGCTGCTGCTCCTCGTCAGCGCCGAGCGCGCAGACCGCCTCGTCGTAGCTGCGCTCCTCCAGTACCCTGAGCAGCTTGTCCATGCCGCCCAGATGCTTGACCCCGGACAGCGGTGTATCTGAAACGCAGCCGGCGCATTCAAGCCCAAGCCAGCGCTCCTCCCTTATCGTGCGCAGGTACTCCCTGGCCGCCGCGCCGCTGCCTATCAGCAGGACATATTTTTTGTTATAGCCGCTCTCGCGGAAGTTACGCAGCGTTTTGCGCAGTATATAACGTTTTAGCGTAACTATCAGGAAATCCAGCACCAGGAATATAGCCAGCGTCCATCGCGAGAAGTTGACTATCCGCACGACGTAAAGCAGCGCGACAAGCGCCAGTCCGTCCAGCAGGAACGCCCCGAACAGCCGCCCCATCTCCTGGGCAAAGGTCTTGCTTCTGAAAGACCCATAAAGTCCCATGCAGGCATAGGTTATCAGCTGCAGCGGGACAAATATAAGCAACAGGCGCATATAGCTGTCCAGCCCGAAATTTCTGTCGAAATCCAGCAGGTTGAACACTATGACAAACGCCGCTGCCACAGAAACGACCGCCGCCGCCGCGTCCGTCAGGACGTTAAGGCGGTTGAGCAGCCGCTGATTTTCTTTTATCATCTATAGTTCCTTTATCTGTAAAGCATTCACTATATTACAAACATATCTGCCAGCATGTATGCACGGCATTTTTATTATAGCACATGTTTCGTTATAGTGCAACACTTTTCGCGGCTCATTTCATGGAAATCGGGGAAAAACAAGGTCATTCGACCGGGAAATCCTTCATAGTTCTGATGAAAACATCTGCAAACCTGCTGACATCGCCGCGCGGAGCAGTATTCACGTCATATATGCCGATAACATGGAAACCCGCGTTATGGGCGGTTTCGGCGCAGTATGCGGCGTCCTCCACAACAACGCATTCAGATGGGGTTGCTCCGAGCCGCTCAGCAGCCTGGAGGTAGATATCCGGCTTGTCCTTGTGCGCACCGGCTTCGGTGCAGTCCAGGTAGAATCTGAAATACCTGTCGATGTCGAATTTCTCGGTGAACGGCTGTGACACCCAGCGGTCAGTAGCGCTCGCTATGCACATCTCTGCGCCATTGGCGTGAAGCTTCTCCAGAACATCAAGCGCGCCGGGCTTCGGCTGTATGATATCCGCGTACTTCTGCTTCATGCCGCGGCGTACCTCCTGCATTCTGTCTTCGTTGCCCAGATCCTGCGGAGTAAAGCTGCCGTACCAGTAGCCCATGCTGTCTGCGATCGTTCCGTCAAGATCGAATATGTAAAACTTCTTCATTTCAGTCCTCGATTATCCCGTATTTTATCTTCATCTCAAGTATTCGGCTCACCGACTCGTCAAGCCGTTCTTCTGTTATACGCCCTGATCTCACCGACTCTGTCAGCGATTTCACGGCACTCTCATAGTCCGTGCTGCACAGCAGATCGGCGCCCGCAAGGAAAGCAGTCACTGCGGCTTCGTCCTCTCCGCAGTATGTGCCGATGGCTTTCATGGAAAGGTCGTCCGTCATTATCACGCCGTCAAAGCCCAGGGAGCGAACCAGTGAATACATCTCCGGCGACAGCGAACCCGGAAGCTCCGCATCCACGCACTCGACTATGTTATGCGACACCATGACCACCGGTGCTCCGGCTTCTATCCCGGAAACGAACGGTTTAAGGTCAAGCTCCTCAAACTCGGACATCGGGCGGCTGTCAAGCGAAATTCCGGTGTGCGTATCCGAATTGTTGCCGTAACCCGGAAAGTGCTTCAGCACAGAAATCACACTATTATCGTTGTAGCCGGAAACCGCGCTCGCGACCGCATTGACTACGTCAGTTACGTCCGTACCGAACGCGCGGTCGGCGATGTAATCCAGGTCAGAGCGCGGGAGATCGCAAACCGGAGCAAGGTTCATATTAAGTCCCAGGGAACGAAGCAGCGCTGATTTCTCCGCGGCGTCCGAATACACGCCCTCTGCGCCGCCGGAAGCCAGAACCTTGGACTGAGCCGGGAACTTTTCGTCGCGGTACTGCGGGAACTTGGATATCCGCACGACCGCACCGCCCTCCTCGTCCACCGCAAGCAGCAGCGGTATCCCGGAGATCTCCTGCAATTCAGACAGCTCCGCGGTAAGTTCTTCGGGGGTCTTGTCCTCAAAATCCTGCGCGAACAGCGTAAATCCTCCCGGTTGCAGGTCACTGACAACGCTCTGCGCCGTATCCCCGCCGGGATATCTCGCAAGCACCAGTTGTCCTGCCTTTTCCTCCGGAGTCATCTGTTCAAGGAGCGCTTCCACTCTGGTCTTTTCATCGGCTACGGTAGCCGGTTCTGATGTACCGGGCGTGATGTCCGCGCTGACGTCCGGGATTACCGAATCCGTTTCGCCGGAGGTCTGTGATGTAGTCTGCTCCGGATGTTCTGTACTTGAAGTGGTTATTTCATGCTGCGTGCTCATGCAGCCTGTAAGGGTCAGCGCCAACAGCGCAGCGGCGAATTTCCTTAGTTTCATGTGCTTTCTCCGTTCTTTTGCCAATACATATGATTGTATTGATTATATCATAAATCCCGGAATAAATCAACAGGGACTGCATTTATACAGTCCCTGCAAAAATTATCTTCTTACCACGCCTGCGACGGACGTCTGGGTCATTTTCTCGATGAAATCCTTATCGCGGAGCGGTCTGCCGTTGAATATGCCCTGGATAAGGTCTACATCGAAGCCGCCAAGCGCCGTGAGGTCGCGGGGATTGTCAACGTCCTTCGCGCATACTGCGATGTTGTTCTCCCTGGCAAGCTTTATCAGCGACTTCACAAACGACGTTGATACGCTGTCGCCGGACAGTCTGGAAGCCTTTATCTTGACCGTCTTTACCGCCGGATTTTCAAGCGGCGCGGCGGTGAAATAGCCGGTTCCCGTGTCGTCCGCGATGATATTCACGCCCATTTCGGATAGCTGCTGGAGGTATATGCACCCTCCGGTCAGCGTTCCCTCGCTCTCGGATACCGAGATACTTACAGCCCCTGGCGGCAGCGAGTATTCAAGAAGCGTGCTCTGAAGCACCTCCACGGAGGTCTCGCTGTTGAGGATATTTTCCGGAATCGCGAAGCTTACGCGAAAATCCGGGAACCCGTTCTCACGCACTGTGGCGCAGAACCTGCATATCATATCGCACGCGAAGCTGTAGAACTGCTTTGACAGTCCCAGGGAATCTATTATTGGCATGAAGCGCTCACGGGGTACTGTCATATCCTGATTGCCCCAGAACAGCGTTGATTCACAGCAGTGCAGTGCGCCGGTATCCATTTCAAGCACCGGCTGATAGAGATAATAGAAACCATTGAAGCCGTTTTCTGCGGCGTCGGTTATCAGCTTCTTCACCATCTTGTTGTCCGTCAGACTTTCCTCCAGACCCTCGGAATAGCACACGGCGTCCTCCAGGCGTCTGTCCTTTGCAAGCCGGAGCGTATGCGTTGCCGCGCTGACGCATGCCTGCACGGTCTCGGCGTCCGTGGGATACATCGCAAATCCGGCGTAAACGCGGATATGGTGCTCATTGTCGTGGAGATACCATGGTGAACGGAATTTCGTCAGTATCGCCTGCGCGAACTGCCGCGCTTCCTCACGGGCGATTCCACGGAGTACGACAAACAGTATGTCGCTGGAAAAACGGTATATCTTCTTCGGCGCACTGCACGGCAGAGCCATGATGTACTCCGCGCAGCTGCGCAGGATATCGTCCGAATACTCAAAGCTGTATATTTCGGAAATATTCTTGAGATTTGAGAACTCAACGGCAATCACAGCGCCGTTGTGACCCTCGGTGATGCCGTCCATGAAGTCCCGCTCAAACATGCTGCGGTTCGGGATATTCGTCGGGATATCGTAATAAGCCAGGCGCTCCAGGCGCGTGCGGGAGCTTCTCAGCTCCTCCTCCAGAAACAGCTTATAAATAACGGTGGACAGCAGCTGCGTCAGATTCTTCAGCAGATTGCGCTCCCTCGTCGACCACTCCCTGCCGGAGGTTTTGGACGTATATAGCAGTACTCCGCGGTTGCTTCCCTGGTCATAGGTGCGGGCAAGCACACAGCTCAGATTTTTCTTGTCATAGTCGATGTGCACGGTGCTGCGGTCGGTGCATACTATGCCGCTGTAATCCAGTTCTTCTTCTATTTCAGGCAGGCACTTTAAGCTTCCTATGACCGGAAGCACCATGCCCGTGCGATCTATCTTATACATTCTTACCGGGTTGCTTTCGTCGGTGCAGAATTCTATCTCAGACAGCCCGAAATGCTCGCTGACGAGCAGCGTGATGTTCTTTATCGCAGTTTTGGTATCCGGGCTTTGCAGGAATATCGAATAAACTCCGTTCACCAATATCTGATCCTCAAAGTTCTGTCCGAGGAGCTTATTGGCATTCTGGGAGGTCTCCATCTCATCGACAAGCGCGACATAGGAATTTGCGACGCCGGAAACTGTATGCGCCATTGTTTCCAGAAGCGTTGCGCTGCCGTCTACCACCTCCTGACTCTCGCCGGTGATAAGCCAGCTTCCGAGCGCCTGATGGCGTACGCGGATATTCTTCTTGCGCTGGAAATCCATTTTATTCAGATTGACGCGCTTATCCTGACCCTTCGGGATAATCACCGTCCCGTCGCTGTCGATTATCGCGGAAAACAGCCCGTTTGTCTGCGAAAACGGCTGCTGAATGCGCACAAGATAGTCCTCTCCGAGGATATCGCGGAGGGTGTATGCGGTCTGCTCAAGCTTTACGGTATGCTTGCTGCGGAAGCGGCGCATTACCGTGTCCTCGCCCTCGCAGTCAAGATAATCCGTTACGTTGAACATCATGCCGTCAATGAAATCAAGGTACTCCTCGGTGCGGCGTGCCTTTCCGGTTATATAGAACCACTGGTATTCGCCGCCGTTGTTAAGGCGCGCGTGAAGCTTTATCTCATCCGCTGTGCCGGCTATTACCTGGCTTATGACCTCGCAGAAGGGCTGATAATCGTCCGGGTGGACTGTTTCACCCATAACTATGGTGTCCCCCGCCTTGCCGAATGCACTGCCTCCGGCGAGTATCCTTACAGGGAAGCCCTGGTGAAAGTTCATTGTATATGCTATGTTGCCGCTGTTCTGAACTGCGCTGTAAAGCAGTTTATTGTCCCGTTCGACGTCCGGGGCGGTATTCTGATCATGTGAATCGCTCAAGAATGATCACCTCAGGTTGTTAATTATTTATCAAATATACAGATGTTGTATAACGTTTGTTTCCTTACACATTCATTTTACCATAAAATTTTCAACTTTTCAAGTGGTTTTTGTTAATTATTTGGATTTTCACAGAATTTTCATTGACGTTAAGTAAATTAGGTAAATTCGCAGCAAAAATCGGCGCCCTCATCAGACCAATGAGGGTACCGACCGTTAATAATATATCGCGTTCCCCACGGAATTATTCCGGATCACGCATGAATGTAAGCACCGATAATGTACATGTTCATGTCATACACCAAAAGTTTATTACCATTCAACACGACATTATAATAAGTTTTATTGATCGGATCATACGCTGTCATGATACTTCCGCCGCCGTTTTTATCGTTGACTTCATTGTATCGCTCGCCGTTGTATGTTATCCAGCCCTTTCCGCCGAAAATGATCCTCCCGATGTTTTCACTGCTATCCGCAGCTTCACCGGTATCGCATTCCTCTTCTGTCATTTCCGTGCAGTCTTCAGTTTCAGTAAGCTCTCCGATACACGGATCACTTTTATTATCATCGGCGTCATCAGTGCCATAGTCTGTATCTGATGTTGCGTCAGAAACCTCGGCGGTGTCGTAGCCTGCTTCCGGATTTCCATGACCATCGTCGCTGGTCAGTTCCCACGGTTCCGCTGTGTTATCCTCAAAATCCTGACCATTTGAGTTATCCGGCGGCTCATATGTGGCTATATCTGCGATCGTTGTGTCCGTATCCGCCGGGATATTATCCGGTGCAACACTATCGTCCGCAATGCTGTCTGCCCAGCCTGTGTTATCGCCGTTTCCCCTGTCGGCGCTGTTGTCGGTATCCCAGGACTGGAAGCTGTCGTCATTGGCTGAATCCTCGGTATCAACGAGGATCTCTTCGGTGGCAGCGCATGTTTCTTTATCCTGCGTTACCTCCATCGTCACCACTTCTGCGTTTTCGTCCTCCGCGATGTCAAAGGCTGTATCAGCTCCCGCCGACGATATCTCGCTGTCCGCCTC
>CAKSHT010000075.1 GCA_934457235.1 uncultured Oscillospiraceae bacterium | reverse complement strand
CCGTCGTTCTTTATAGGCTTCATAACGACTTCGTACATACCGTAGCCGTAAAAATCCCGGGAGCGGAACTCCGCGCCGGAATAGGGCGGCTTGTCCAGCAGATCCTTATCAATAGTAAGCTTCATTGAGCCGTCGGAAATACTGCCGTTGCTCTTGCGCCATGTGCAGTTGAACATCGAGCCGTTCGACCAGCCGTCCGAAAATTCGAACTTCTCGCTTACATCATCGTAGGTCCCGGTGAGGTCTGCGAGAACGCTGCTTTCAGCAGTGGATTCAGTTGTTTCTGCCACGGAAGCTGTCACCTCCGAAGTCTGCGATGCTTTCTCTGCGGAGGAAGCGCCGTTATTTGCGGAACAGCCGCAGAGTGCGACAGTTCCTGCGATGAGCATAATGCTGATAATATGTTTTTTCATAATATATCACGTTCCTTTCTGAGGTCTGGGAGTTCTGCCTTGTATCTTGATTTTAGCATAAAATCCCGCGCGATTATATTACGATACGCATAAAAATATCACGTTTTTAGTTTTATTTTATTTCCACGCCGGCTTTCATTCCGGAGGAAGAATGGTAGTACTTTTCGCGGTACTGTTTCGGGGTAAGTCCGGTCTCCTCGCGGAATTTCTGGATAAAATGGCTGTGGGAACTGAACGCCAGGAAATTCCCGACGTCCACAGCTTCATACCGGGAATATTTCAGCATCTGGCAGGCGGCGTCTATCTTTTTCTTCAATATGTACCGATTGAGCGTAAGCCCGGTTTCCGTGCGGAACAGTTTTGAAAGGTACTGCACCGAAAGCCCTAATTCCTCCGCAATATCGCTCACCATCAGCTTTTCGTGCAGGTGATCGTAGACGTACTCCATGCATTTCGTGACCTGATAGCAGTAGCTGCTGCCGTTTTTCAGCCTAGCCATTCGCTCTGTGAAGTCCGTGATAAGCTCGGAATGTATCGCGTTTATCTCCTCCGGAGAACCTGCAAGGTCCGCTTTCCTTATATAGAGGTCGCTTAGGTTGTAGGCGGTTTCGCGCTCCATTCCGCCCTCAACGCAGAATCGAGTGATGAACGACACTGTTATAACAAGGTGGTATTTCAGATTACGCAGGCGGTCGGTGGAAAGCACGCCGAAGCCCTCCCCGCCAAGCGGCGTGGAAAGCGTTCTTGCGGCGTCCATGTCGCCGCGCTTGACAGCCTCGTAGAAACGCATTTCGTTCTCTACCGGGGTATGGGTCATGGAATTTTCGCGCATTTCAAACTCTATGCGCGACAGTTCTTTGTGTAGTTTGCTCATTGCCTTTTCTCCTTTTTTATAAGGAAGTATCATTGAATATATTATACAAAAAAATCTCACGTCCGTCAAGCATTTCGGATAAACTGACGATACAAATGTTAAATTTCTGATATAACGCAAGTTAAGCAAATGCTATAATATAGACAACAAAGGGACAGACAGCCGAAAAAGCATTACGACAGTCTGCACAACAAAACGCGATCTGAAAGGAAGAATCACCATGAAAAAGTTTATCTCCGTTATTACCGCCGCTGCCGCAGTCGCAGCAATTTCCGCTACCGCAGGCGCTTACTCCATCAACAAGGATCTCGGCTTTGGCTGGAGCAACAGCGTGACCATCGGTGCCGAGGAATTCGCAGACGTGACTCCCGACACTACAGTCACCATCACCTACAACGTAAACGAGAGTCTCGCCGCTATGGAAGGTCAGGACTACTGGTGCATCAAGCCCATGGTGAACGACGCCGGCTGGCCTTTCATCAGCACACTGAACGGCGCAGTCCTTTCCGAGGGCGGCGACAGCTACACGCTTGAGATGGACAGCTCCTCCATGAGCTTCACTATCCCGGCTGACCAGCTTGAGCTTCTCCAGAATGCGGGCATGGCCATTATGGGTCACGGTATTGAACTGCTTGAGATGACATTCTCCGACGAGCCTGCTCCCGCAGAGGATTCTGCAGCCGCTGAAACTCCCGCTGAAACTCCCGCTGAAACTCCCGCTGAAACTCCCGCTGAAACTCCCGCTGAAACTCCCGCAGAAACCACCGCTCCCACAAAGGGCAATCCCGACACCGGCGTTTCCGGAATCGCAGCAGTAGCAGGCGCAGCGGTTATCGCAGCCGGCGTACTTTTCGCTACCAGAAGGAAGTAATTCCGTTTACGAAAGGAATGAGCAGAATGAAAAATATCACACGACTCACAGCAGCGGCGCTTGCGATATGCTCCGTCCTCGCGGTTACGGGCTGCGATGAGCAGCAGGAAATCAGCAGCGCTCCGGCCTCCTCCAACTCTCCGGCGCAGGCGACTACCGCGGCTACCACGGCAACCATGAACAAGGATGACGCAGACAAAATCGCGGAAATCGACATCGGTGCCGAAAAGCTGGAAAACGGCGTTGTGAAGTTCCTGTCATCATGGGATTTAAACCCCGCAGAGGGACAGCCGGTGGCTCCGGCGCTTGAGATGTTCCAGAGCCAGTTCGGCGGCAGAATAGAGTACGTCAACACTCCCTGGGACAGCCGTTATGACAAGCTTGCGGTGCTGGTGCAGGCGGACGATTCCCCGGATATGTTCAGCGCAGGCGACATGGACGTGTTCCCCAAGGGCGCTATCAGCGGAATGTTCGACCCGCTCGATGATTATGTTGATTTCAGCAGCGAGCTTTGGGCGCCCATGAGCGCGGTAAACGAGCAGTTTGCGTTCAACGGAAGCCACTATGTAGGCGCTGTTGACGTAGAGGGCGACTGCGTAATGTTCTACAACAAGAACACTATCCGCGACAATTCCCTTGACGACCCGGCGGAGCTTCTCGCAGAGGGCAAGTGGACATGGGACGCGTTATGGGAAATGATGACGAAATTCTGCGATGTTGACGCTGAAAAATACGCTACCGACGGCTGGTGGTTCGAGAGCGGATTTTCACAGACAACGGGCGTTCCTTATGTAGGCATGAGCGACGGAAAGATCGTGCAGAACCTTGACAACGCACTGATCGAAAAGGCGCAGACTTTCATGCTGAACATGAACACGAACAATCTTCAGTTCCCGAAAGCGCAGTACAACTGGCAGGTTCAGCCGAAGCGCGTTGCAGACGGAAAGACCCTGTTCTATCCGGTAGGTCTGTACGCGATGTACCCCTACAACAACTATATTCAGGATTTCGCCTATAATCAGGAGGACGTAATGTTCGTCCCCATGCCGAAATGCACCGAAGCCGACGAGTATTATCTCCCGGCAAGAGTTTCCGGATTCTCACTTGTAAAGGGCGCGAAAAACCCTGAGGGCGTAGCCGCCTATCTCAACTGCGCAATGGCTACCCGCGACAGCGAGGCGGCTGTCGAAATCGGAAAGCGCCAGGCATTTGAGGAGTACAACTGGACGCAGGAGCAGTGGGATATGTACCGCCTTGTAAACCAGATGACCGCCGAGCACCCGGTGATCGAGATGTACAACGCAGTAAGCTCCACACTTGGCGACCTCGTCAACAACCCGATGAAGGAATCCTACAACAGCGGCGCAAGCTGGACGCAGACCCGCGAAACTATCCGCGCGGCAGTCCAGGCGGAACTTGATTCGGCTAACAAAAAGCTCGCTGAAAAGAACTGATGATCCAGCCATAACAAAATAGGTTCAGAATGAGTCCGGTTAAATGCCGGGCTCATTCTTCAAATCCGAATTTTTTATAAAAAGGTATCTTATCCGGAACCGCACATAGCTCCACAAAAATATCTGTTCCTTTTACTCCATTGTTATTTATAAACTTTCTTAATTTATTTATTAAGGCAACACCGCACAAAATCCAATAAATGGTCTTTGTGCGGTGTTGCCCTAAGTTTTTATATTGAAAAAAACCGGCACGGACAGCAGCTTTGTAAACAGTCCACGCCGTTTTTTTGTTCAGAACTTCCAACGTATCTCTATTCTGTCCTCCCAGAGAAGCACTCTTGATATGAACTGCCCCGCTATACTTCGTCTGACCTCCATCGGCATATCCGGGAAATCATCCAGAAGCGGGATCACGGATTCATAGCTGTACCTCGGCTGCGCCCCGCCGAGCTTGTCAAGCTCCTGCTGAATGCTTTCGCGGTCGGATATCAGACGCTCCAGCTTTTCTTCAAGCACCTTGCCTATGGCCGCAGATGTACTGGCTATCTTGTCCACTAGGTTGTCTATCTGGGTATTCAGCGTTTCAAGCTGCATTTTCAGCTTATTTGCTTTCGGGGAGGTCTGCGGCTTTCCTGTCGGGTGAATGCCGCGTATTTCTGCGAACTTCTTTTTCAGCTCCGCATAGACCGCCTGCTCCACCTCGTCTATCCCCGGTTTTCCGGAGATACCCTCGCATACATGATGATTAGCCTTGCCGGAGCAGTAGAAAAAACTCCCGGATATCACACGCATTGCGTAGCCGCATTTTCCGCATTTCAGCAGTCCCGTCAGCCAGGAATAGGTGCCGCTCCTGCCCTTTTTCAGCTGCATGTTCCCGTCAAGCTTCCGCTGGACGTCCAACCACAGCTCCGCCGGTATCACACCGTCATGCAGCCCGATGGAAAGCACATGGTCATGCACGTCGGTATACTTACGCTCGTTTGCCTCGCGCTTTCCGTACAGGAAGCACCCGTGTTCGCCGGTGAAATCCTCCGCCGGATTTGATATCCGTGCTCCGCGCTCCTTGAAGTAACGGTAGACCTCCATGTCCGCGCAGACATACACCGGACTTCTCAGCAGGCGGCTGAGCTTACTGCTGTCCCAGAGCGTACCCGCAGGAGATAAAGTCCCCTGATCGTTCAGCGTACGGACTATATCCCCCAGCGAACAGGAGCCTTCACGGTATGCGCGGAATATATACTCCACCGTATTCATCATGCTGTTAGGCACAAGAACTGACGTCTTTATGCCGTCGAGCTTCGTCGGTATCTTATCGAATCCGAATACCGGAACTCCGCCCAGGTACAGTCCCTTTTCGCCGCGGGCATAATAATTGTCCCTTACACGCAGAAGAATATTCTCGCGCTCCAGCTCTGCAAATACCATGATTATACCGAGCATTGCACGGCCTATCGCGGTTGAGGTATCAAAAGTCTCAACGGTCGATGTAAAATCAACGCCGTATTTTCTGAATACCTCCATCAGGTTCGAAAAGTCGTTGAGCGAACGGCTTATTCTGTCCAGCTTGTAGA
This sequence comes from uncultured Oscillospiraceae bacterium, assembly GCA_934457235.1. Classification (GTDB taxonomy): domain Bacteria; phylum Bacillota; class Clostridia; order Oscillospirales; family Ruminococcaceae; genus CAG-115. The sequence goes on along the minus strand of CAKSHT010000075.1, from coordinate 5,517 downwards.
CGACCAGTCTGCTTATCTCCCCGGCTTTGATATCCTTCAGCAGCTGCTGGAACTGCGGGCGCTCCAGGTTCTTTCCGCTCCAGCCCTTGTCGCAGTAAATGCGGAATTCGCCGTCGCAGCAGTGCTTGCACGCCTCTGTCTGCGTTTCAATTGAGATACTGTCCTTTTTGTCGATGCTCTGTCGTGCATAGATCGCGGTCATTTAACGTTCCTCCGTTTTTAATCGGCAGTCTGAAACCGAGGCTTAGTCAGCCGTTGTCCCAGCGCTTGCCTGTATGTATCTCAGCAGCTCCTCGTACACTTGCCGCGCCGCTTCAAGCCGCTGCTGCTCACTGCGCACGTCCGGTGCGGTCGAAATTATCCTGTATGCCATGCCGCGCTCCTTTCTCAGTTTTCCTTGCTATAATATATTAGAATTCTGATGAAATATTACAGCTTGTACGGAAAAGATATCTGGCTTGTGAAATAAAAAATCGCCCGGTCCGATGACAGGGCGATGAAAGCATTGAAACGCGGTTCCGCTTACAGCGCGGTTTTCCATCTGTATCTAATGGTGACAGCGTAGACTGGAAGTCCCCCACACCGGAGGAGATAACAAAGAAGGTCACAAGCAGCGTCAAATCCGGCTCGATAATCCTATTCCACAACGACCTTGAGAACACCACCGAGGCGCTGCCGGATATTCTGGAGCAGCTGTATGCAAAAGGTTACGAGTTCATACCCGTAAGCGAGCTGATTTACACCGGAGACTACACCATCGACGCCAACGGCATGCAGATACCCAATGTTCAGAGCAACGCCGAAATAACTGCGGACAACGTGGACGAAGTAATGGCGCAGTACTCTGATCAGCTAAAGGCTGCGGGATTCACCGACGACCAGCTTCAGCTTGCCGCCCAGGCAGTGAAAAACGGCGCCGAGGTGCCCGACGAGGTTTATGAGGCGCTCGCGGAATACACATTTGCAAACTCCGAAGCCGCTTCCATAACCGAAGAGACCACATCGTCCGCCGCTCCCGCGAAATAAACCCGTATAAACATCAAACCCCTGTGATCGCTCACAGGGGTTTGATGCTGGTTTGGTTGGTAATTATATGAAAATGAACGGTATCAAAATTGACTCAGATAACCTGCGGATACCCGCCGTATCTATGTTTTTATTATACCCAAATCAAGTGAACTTATTGTGAATTGATTGTGACAGAATTGTGAAAGTTTGACATGCATGTCTTTATTCAAGCCAATTTCGCTCATATCTTGTAGGACAGCTCGCGGAAATTACCCCTAGAATATGCCAGCCCTGCGATAATAAGATCGACACCAAGGCTCGCACCGAATGCCGCAATGAACAGGAGCACCGCCAGCCACAGCGGGATACCGAATCCGTTGTCGAATCCGCCCAGAATATCCATTACAAACAGGAACGGCAGGTAATAAGCGAAAAACGCCACCGCGCCGTATCTCAGGGTCATAAGACAGCACATAACTATTGCGAAAACAAATCCCATCGCGGCGGCGGGCACTATAATATCCGCGATATTGGCTATATCCCTGCCAGTGGCCAGGATAAACACGGAATACGCAAGCAAAATCACAGCGAACCACGCAAATGTAGTCACCGCAGAAAACACCGGAATACCAAACCTGTACATTTTCTCAGCGCAGGGAGTCGCGCGCATGAAGCGGCTGCCCTGCATTTCCTGCACCATGAACAAGACCGGAAGATCCGCGCACAGCACCGCCGGGAAGATCCCCATTATCTTGCAGAACATGTAATCGCCGGGTTCGGTGCTCTCGGCGCCCAAGTCCGCGTGGAACACCATGACCGCCACGAGCATTCCGACCATCAGCAGCAACGAAATGATAAGCATTATCTTATGTTTTGAGTATCTGCTGAAAAGAAGCTTTAATCCCCACACTTGCCAACACCCCACTTTTGCTTTGCATGTCTGACTGCCAGCGTCAGGCTCACCGCGAACAGAATAATTCCGGCCGCCAGAACGATGTAAAACGGCAGGCTGTTCTTCTTAAACAGCTCCATGAGAGTAAACTCTCCGTCCTCCGCCGCTCCCGCCAGGAAGCCCGAAGCAAAGCCGGAAACTGTCAGAACCATTACTATCCATATTACCCTTGCGATGTTCCGTTTCATGAATCCCGCGAAATTGCAGATACCCGTCGCGAACGGCAGTATAAGCGCGCCGAGCAGCACGCCGGAACAGTCGAACCCCGCCATCCGGAATAAGGCATATACCAGCGCCAGCATTACTATGCCCTCTGCACCGGCAAACACATTCCCCGTGATTATCGCCCTGGAAAAATGCACGCCGCTGTCGGGTATAGAGCGGAAGAACTTGTACCCCGGAGTCTCCGGAGAACAGCTATTGTACAGCGTCATAAGCTGCATAACACCGATTATCGTCGATACCGGACCTATCATCGCCGACATTCCATGGAACATTCCCGTTACAAAGTCACTGCTGTCGCTCATCAGCACGTCCTTGACGCAGAACAAAACGCCAAAGAGCGCCATGACCACAAGAAATATCAGCGCCTGCCTAAACGGTATCGCTCCGAGGAACAGCCGGAATGAACGTATGTACTTCTTCATCTGTGCTCCTCCGCATATTTCAGCAGACCTACGCTCAGCTGCTGGAGCGTCGGAGTTTCGCTTTCTACGCCGAGCTTTGCAAGCTCCTCTGCGTTTTCGGCGAGCGCCAGCCCATCGAAGGTGGTGCGGTTGTGATTTCCGCTCATAAGAAACGATTTCGCCTTGTCGTAATTCTCGGCGTCGCCGCGGGCTATGACGTACTTCTCTTTCAGCTCCTCGATGAAGCCCTGCTCTATGACGCGTCCCTTGTCCATGAACACCGCGTAATCCGCCGCATTCTCCATATCCGCGATATTATGCGTGGAGAAGATTATGGAGCGCCTGCCGTCGCCGTCGTCGAGGTACTCGCGCATTCTGTCGCATAATCTGTCGCGCATCAGCGGGTCAAGGGAGCTTCCCGGCTCGTCGAGCACCAGAAGCTCAGTGTTTCTCGCGAATACCGATGCAAGGCAGGTGCGCATGCGGTTTCCGTCGGACTGCTTCATCATATTCCGCGGCTTTTTCGTATGCTCGCTGTCCACCTCAAATTTCTCGCAAAGCTCCGCGAACTTCGCACGGTCGAAGCTCTTATATGCTATCTCCATTGAAGAAGCTATGTCCTTTGCCGTAAACGCCAGCGGGAAGAACGCCGTACTGGCACAGTAGCCTATCCTCTCCCGGAGCGCCGGGTCGGCGATGTCGTCTTTCCCGTCAAAATACACCACGTCGCCGGAGGTCCTGTGGGTCACGCCGCAGAGTATGTCTATAAGCGTAGTTTTTCCCGCGCCGTTTGCGCCGATGAGCGCCGTGGAAAAGCCCTCCGGGATATTTATATCCAGTGCGCCCAGCGTGAATTTACTGTATTCTTTCGTGAGTCCCTTTATGCTCACGCAGCTGTTTGTTTCCATAATAATTACTCCCTTAACGCCTGCTCTTTATTCTTGAAAAAACGAGTAAAACAAGGCATATCATATCCATGATACACATTGAAATCCTTACCGTATCCGGCAGGAATGCGCCGCCGTTCTCAGCGGCAATTCTGTTTGACGCCCATATTGATCCAAGAACGCCCATCAGCGAAATTGATATCCAGTACGTCAATGTCCATGCGTTTTTCTTCATTAGCGCCCTCACAGCCTGTAGACTTTCGCGCCGCTCTCAAATGCCGCAAATATCTTTTCCAGCTCGTCCATTGCGGTCTTTTCATCGGGATATGCCGCGAGCATTGCTGTTCCTAACCCGCTGGAGCCGACCATGCAGAACTTACCGTCCTTGCCGCCGCCATAATTCCTGGTGACGTATACGGTCACGCAGTCCACTATCTTTTTTCTGTCCTGTGAGAATATTATCATATCAATTACCTCCCTTTCCGTCAGTCAGTGTCGTAAAGCACTGAAAGCATTTTTACCAGCTCCTCGCGGGATACGCCTGCAAGCTTAGCCGCCTCCATAGCGTTCTGGAGGTGCTGCTCCAGCAGCCTTAACTGCTGCTCCCGCACCATCTCGCGATCCTGCGGATTTACGATATATCCCTTGCCCTGCACCGGCGCGATCATTCCCTCCTGCGTAAGAAGCTCGTACGCTTTCATCGTGGTTATGACGCTTATCTTCAAGTCCTTTGCCAGACCGCGTATCGACGGCAGGTACTCGCCCTCGGATATTCTTCCGTTCATGATGTCGTCCTTGAACTGCGACGCGATCTGCCGGTATATCGGCACATCGGAATTCTGCAATATCTTCATGCGATCCTCCTTTCTACGTGTTTATATCTGATATATACAGTATACACGGTATTAACATATTTGTCAAGAGGTAATTCCAGAAAATTTGACAATTTCGCAGAATTGATGTAAAATAAATTAATGCGACAAAGGAGAATACGATGAAAATAAAAAACAAAAAGCTCGCCGCACTGTGGCAGTTCGTTAAATTCGGCATGGTGGGTGCGTTCAACACGATACTCAACTACGTCATATACAATCTGTGCTACTACGCGTTCCATGCGGACGCCCAGATAGCGAACTTCGTGGGATTCATGATAAGCGTACTCAGCGCGTTCCTGCTGCAAAGCAAGTTCGTTTTCCGCCAGGACGAGAACGCCGAAAAGCGCGTCTGGTGGAAAGTACTTATAAAGACCTACATTTCATACTCCGTCACGGGACTGTTTCTGACGGCGCTCCTGCTATGGCTGTGGCTGGACGTTATCGACCTCGGAAGCCACCTGGGCGGTGCCTGCGAATGGCTGGCGGGACTGGGAATAAACTTCGAGCCAAAGGACCTTGCGACCTCACTCGCTCCTCTGCTGAACATGGTAATTACAATTCCGCTGAACTTCATCATCAACAAGTTCTGGGCTTACAGGCAGAAGAAGCCTAAAGATAAAGCTGAATAATAAAACTGAATAAAAAAAGTGGCTGTGAATTACATCACAGCCACGTAGACCGTCGAAAAAGCCATCTTTCGCAGAAAAAAGAAAGATGGCTTTTTAATATTAGGCAGCGAGGAAACCGAAAGCCGAAAAGTGTGACAAGAAATGCAAGAAAAAACAGTATAACCGCGTATGCAGCACATACTTTTTAAGATTCATGGCAGCAAATTTAAGCCTGACCCAATTAGTGACGCGAGTCAAGCCACGGAAATATGTAAATCTCATAGAGTGTTTTTCTTTTGCATCGGCAAAAACACGCTCAATCGTTTCCTTGCGGCGGTCGTAAAGCTTGCGGAGCTCCGGAGTATGTCGGTAGTCCTCGGCTAACTCAAGGTAGTCGCTCCAGAGGTGCTTGAGAACAGTTTTAGTGCATTGGAAATTAGTTGTGCATTTGCTGCGGGAAGGGCAGTTTTCGCATATATAGGACTTGCTTTTGAACTCGCGGCAGCCGTCGCGATTGGTTGTGGAGTAGCTTAAAACATGGTTTTCGGGGCAGAGAACGCA
>CAKSHT010000074.1 GCA_934457235.1 uncultured Oscillospiraceae bacterium | reverse complement strand
AATCATTGCACAGAGGATCTCGACCGCGAAGTTCGCCGACAAGATAATCGTGCTCAAGGATGGAAAGATACTTGAACAGGGCACGCACGACGAGCTTATAAAGCAGGCCGGTTACTACCGTGACGTATACGATCTCCAGAAGTGAGGAGGGATAAGATATGGCAAGAAACAAATTCGATGTTGACGAGGTGCTTGAAACCCCATTTGACATACGGCATCTGAAACGTTCGCTGGTATATGCGGCGAAATACAAGAAGCGTATCGCGCTGTCGCTTATCCTAAGCGCGCTCGGCTCGGTTATCGGGCTTCTGTCGCCGATGATAGTACAGAACGCGATAGACAATTACATGATACCTGTGGATCAGGCGTCCGCCGTAGCTCCTGCCGACCGCGTGAAATACATCATTCTGAGCGGAGCTGCGGTCCTGGTGTGCATTGTTATCAGCGTTGTGTTCGCGAAGATACGTTCAGTCATGATGACGAAAGTAGGACAGGATATAGTGTACGATATCCGCAAGGATCTGTTTGAGCATATGCAGCGGCTGAGCTTTGAGTACTACGACAGCCGCCCGCATGGAAAGATACTGACGCGTATAATCAACTATATCAACGCGATATCCGACCTTATGACCAACGGACTTATCAACTTTATCCTTGAGATGATAAATCTGCTGTTCATTACCATATTCATGTTCTTTGTGAACTGGCAGCTGGCGCTTGTCACCGTGGCAGGACTTCCGGTCTATGCGTTCATCATGATAATTATAAAGAACGGACAGCGCAAGGCATGGCAGCAGGTATCCAACAAAAGCTCCAATCTTAATGCGTATCTCCATGAAAGCATAGTCGGAGTGAAAATCTCCCAGATGTTCACCCGTGAGGAGGAAAACGCGGAGATAAACGATAAGCTTGCAAAGAAGTATAAAAAGGCGTGGATGCGCGCCGTAGCGTTTTCAAACCTGGTATGGCCGAGCACTGATGTTGTTTCAATCGTTGTCCGTGCGTTTATTTTCGGCGTGGGACTTCTCGGAATGGGCGCAGGCGCTGTGTCTTTCGGTACGATAATCGCGATGACTGATTATTCCGCGCGCTTCTGGCAGCCGCTGATGAACCTCTCCAACCTTATGAACACGTTCATCAACGCCGTTGCAAACCTGGAGCGAATCTTTGAGATGATGGACGAGCCGGTGACTGTAGACGATATCCCCGACGCGGCAGAAATGCCGGAAATAAAGGGCGACGTGCACTTCCGCGATGTTACGTTCGCGTATGAGCCTGGCATAAATATCCTGGAGCACCTTTCGTTTGACGTAAAGGCGGGGCAGAGCATAGCGCTTGTAGGTCCTACCGGAGCGGGAAAGACCACTATAGTTAATCTGATATCCCGTTTCTATAATATTAGCGGCGGGGAAGTGGACATAGATGAAACTGATATATCCAAGGTGACATTGCATTCGCTGCGCTCCCAGATGGGTATTATGCTGCAGGACAGCTTCATATTCAGCGGAACTATCCGTGATAACATAGCCTACGGAAAGCTTGACGCCACGGACGATGAGATACGCAGCGCCTGCCGCATAGTCGGGATAGACAGCTATATAATGTCGCTGCCCCAGGGCTACATGACCGAGGTGAACGAGCGCGGCGCGGGACTTTCCCAGGGACAGAAGCAGCTTATAGCGTTCGCAAGGACGATAGTTTCTGATCCGAAGATACTTGTGCTTGACGAGGCAACTTCGTCCATCGACGCTAAGACCGAGCGTTATCTACAGAACGGACTGAATCATCTGCTCCAGGGCAGGACATCGTTCATTATTGCGCACAGGCTTTCGACGATACGCAGCTGCGACCGGATAATGTATGTATCCAATAAGGGTATAACGGAAGCGGGGACCCACGATGAGCTGATGGCGAAAAAAGGAGATTACTATAAGCTATACACAGCTCAGAGCGTATAAACGCAATGAACCTACAGGGTGGATTTCAGTCCGCCCTGTTTTTTTGTAAATTTCTCGTAAAAACATAAAAAAGTACTTGATTTTTTTGTTAAAATATGCGAAAATATATATTGTATAGGTATGCCCTGTACTAAAGTTTTTCAAAAAGGACGTGTGCAGATGGCGCAGTTTTTTAATTTCAAGGAAGATTATTTCGGGCTGAACGACAAGGATATCCAGAGAAACACAGAGTTATACGGCCTTAACATATATACAAAAAAAGAGAAGCAGAAAGAGCAGTTTGAGCCAGCGCGTTTATTCCTGTCCCCGGCGGTTATACTCATGTTCGTTGCGGGCGTGCTGAGCTTTTTCACGAATATATTCACAGGAATCGTAATTATATTGCTGGACGCAGCTTACTGTATGCTAAGTATATGGCTTGGCAGATCTTCTGACCAGAAGCTCAGCGACATCAGGCAGTCTACCGCCGTGAAGTTCCGTGTGATACGCAGCGGAAAGCTGGAGCTGATCGAAAAGGAATACATAGTCCCGGAGGACTTGATCGTTGTCCAGGCGGGCGAATGCGTTCCCGCGGACGCACTTATAATGGAGTGCCGCGATCTCACTGCGGATGAAAGCATATTTACCGGCTCCAATAAGCCGGCGGCGAAGTATCCCGGCGGGATTTCAAAATCTGAGCTGAAGCCGACGTTCGTTTACAGCGGCACGAAGATACTCACCGGAGTCGCAGTGTGCAGAGTCAGCGCCACCGGCGTTGACACAAAGTACTATCATAAAATCGGCGAGCAGCCGCCCAAGCACTGCTATTATACCGCGATGGAACAGATAATTCAGAAGCTGCTTCCTCTGTGCTCCGCTGTGGCTGCGGTCGTGGCGCTGATTTCAATGATCGCGTGGATGCTCTATGGCAACGAAGTGCTTGAATCCGCAATGCGCGGTATCACGCTGGGTCTGTGTTTCCTGCCGGTGGGTCTGGATACGGTCATTCGGGTGTACTATACCCGCTGCTCCGCGGAAATGGCGGAAAAGAGCGCGCTAGTAAAGTCGCTCTCCGACATAGAGAAGCTGAACTCTATGTCCGTGCTGTGTGTTGAAAAAGAGGGAGCGATATCAAAGAGCAGTATCTCCGTGCAGTCTATCTATACGCCGAGCGAGGAGCTGATGTTCAAGGTCGCTGCGCTTGCATGCGAGCCGGACACCACCGATGAAGCCGAGCGTGCGCTGATGGTCCGTGCGGCGTTCTTTGACGAGAAGATAACCGATGTCTACAGCCAGTACAAGTTCATTGAACGGATACCGGACAGCAACGATTACTTGAGCGGTGCCCTCTGGGAGGTCGCAGGATCCAGGCTGTACTGTATCAAGGGAACTCCCGAACAGATACTCCCGCTGTGCAAATTCCACGGCGAAGAACTTTATGTCGCTCAGAAGATGAAAAAAGAATTTTATTCTCACGGCTGGCAGGTCATAGCCGTTGCATGTGCTGATGCAGACGAGCGTGACTGCGACCAGACCGCCGGATTTGCGTATACTTTCATCGGATTTGCCGCGCTCAGCTCACCGATGCGTGATTCTGTACCGGCGGCGATACGCACCTGCCAGCGCGCAGGCGTCCGCGTGGTGATGTTCACCGAGGACAACGCCGAGGCAGCTGCCGCGACAGGCAAGATGATCGGACTTTCCGGCAAGACCGTGACCGGCAGAAGCATTTCAGAATCCGTGAAATACGGCAGCGAGCTTGAACTCGACGCCGAGATATATGCCCGTGTGACACCGGAGCAGAAACTGTATATAATCGAGCAGCTCCGCAAGAAGGGCGAGATAGTGGCAATGGCGGGCACCCGCGCCGAGGACGCCGAGGCGATCGAAAAATCTGACATCGGAATAACGATTGCAGGCACCTCCACCGGAAGCGCGCTTGAAGCGGCTGACGTAATAATGCATGACGATAATTTCTCAGCCATCGCGGATATGATTTCCTCCGCGCGCCAGGTGCACAGGAATATAAAGCGTGCCTGTGCCGCGATGATCTCCGGATATATCGCGCTTGTCCTGCTGAATATGCTGAATCTTTTCGGTGACGCACAGCTTATGCTTAATCCGGCTCTGATCGCAGTTCTTACGATGTTCATTCTCCCTCTGACCGCATTCGCCGGGCTCAACAACCGTACCGACCGCAAGGGAATGATGCCGCCGTCAGATTTCATATCGTCGCGTAAGATAAACCGCAGATTCATTGTAATTGCAGCGATTGTCGGCGTGCTGTGCGGCGTGGCTTCTATAGCGTCGTATATGTTCATGTATAACGACAACGGCTCCAATGTGGACTTCGCGCGCAGCTGCTCGCTGCTTGCATTTGGTTTCTGTACATCGTTCTTCACGTTCATCAATATGCCGGCGGGGAATCCGTTCATAGGTCTTGTGGAGGGAAAAAAGCCTGCGGTTATCGGTATTCTTGCACCGGCGGTGGTTTCGCTGCTGCTTGTGTTCGTACCGGGAGTGAACAGCGTTTTCGGGCTGACCGGAATTGACATACTCGCAACGTTTATTTCGATAGTCACCGGCATAATACCGCCTCTCGGCTATCTCATAGCAAGATCCATAATAAGATTTGAATGACGGAGGAAATATGAAGAAGGTACTGCAATACATCAAGCTGGTACTGTGCGGCATGGTTTTCGGTGTCGCTAATGTAATACCGGGAGTTTCCGGAGGTACGATGCTTGTCGTTTTCGGAATTTATGACCAACTGACGGAAGCAATATCCGGCGTTAAGGCGATAATCAAGAACATAGTGTTTCTGCTGTTTTTCGGCGTGGGAGCCGGCGTAGGTATACTGGGATTTGCAAAGCTTATCAAGTTCCTGTTCGATAATTACGGAGTGCAGACGAATATGTACTTTATCGGACTTATCCTTGGCAGCGTACCAATGATATACCACATGGGCACGGCAGAGAACAAGGTTAAGCCGCTGTGCATTGTTCCGTTCCTTATTTCCGGCGCGCTCGTGGTAGGTCTTGCAATGCTCCAGAATGCTATGGGCAGCGCTGAGCAGGCAGCGGAAATGATATCCGGATTTGATCCGGTAATGACCGTCAAGCTGCTTATGTTCGCGTTCATCGCGGCGGTCGCAATGATAATACCGGGACTCAGCGGCTCGTTCGTTATGCTATTGCTGGGCGTTTATCAGACGGTAATTTCCGCAATACAGATAAACGACCTTAATTTCTACGTTATCATACCTGTTGCAGTTGGCGTTGTACTGGGAATAATCCTGGGTGCTAAGATCATCTCCACACTGATGAAGAAGTTCCGGCTTATGGCGTACAGCGCCATCATGGGACTTGTCATAGGCTCGGTTTACGCGATACTTCCATCGGATTTCGGATTCAATCTTCAGACCGGATACGGATTTGTATGCCTGCTGTTCGGCGTGATGACCTCCGTTCTGGTTGAGAAGCTAGGCAAGGGCTCGGAAAAAGAGTCAGTGTGATATCCATTAATTAACAGAATACAGAAACCACTTTCTGACAATACTACTTGTGCCAGGGAGCAGACCGAAAGGTCGCCGCCCCAGAACGAGCAGGTCAGGAGTGGTTTTTTGTATTATAACAAGGTTGAGATAAGCGGAGTCAATACCTCCCAGCTGAAAGTACTCCGTGAAAGCGAGAAAATGGAGCTGCTTAAAAAGGTGAAAACCGGTGATATGCAGGCGCGCGAGGAGCTTATCAACGGCAATCTGCGTCTTGTGCTGAGCGTGATACAGCGTTTCACAGGCAGGGGAGAAAGCCCGGACGATCTGTTCCAGGTCGGGTGCATAGGGCTCATCAAGGCGATAGACAACTTTGATATCACGCAGCCGGTGCGGTTCAGCACCTATGCCGTTCCGATGATACAGGGAGAGCTGCGGAGATATCTGCGGGACAATTCGCCGGTTCGTGTGAGCCGTTCTGTCCGTGATCTTGCATATCGTGCAATGCAGGCAAGAGAAAAGCTCACCACCAAGAACGGCAGTGAGCCAACAGTTGAAGCTATTGCAAAGGAGATAGGCGCGCAGCGCTCCGAAGTCGTGATAGCGCTGGAAGCCATCAGTGAGCCGATATCGCTTTATGAGCCGGTGTTTTCTGACTCCGGGGATACGATATATGTCCTTGACCAGCTCGGCGACCATAATGACGATGAAAACTGGCTGGACGAGATATCACTGAAAGAAGCGATAAGGCAACTCGGTCCCCGGGAGAAGCACATTTTAAATCTGCGTTTCTTCCGCGGAAAGACCCAGGTCGAGGTCGCAAAGGAGATCGGTATAAGTCAGGCGCAGGTCAGCCGTCTGGAAAAGGGCGCGCTCCAGAAGATAAAGAACCGTTTTTAATTGCAGACGCGGTTAAGTTCATCGCGGAGCTGCTTGATTATTCGTTTCTCCAGCCGCGAGATGTAGCTCTGAGAGATACCTATTTCATCAGCGACTTCTTTCTGCGTTTTCTCTCTGCCTCCTTTCAGACCAAAACGCATTTCCATTATCTGCTGCTCCCGGGGAGTCAGATGGCTGACGGCTTCGTGGAGCAGCTTTTTTTCGGTTTCGTCCTCAATTCTGGCGTTCACGCAGTCGCTGTCCGTTCCCAGAACGTCTGAAAGAAGAAGCTCGTTGCCGTCCCAGTCTACGTTCAGTGGCTCGTCTATCGACACTTCACAGCGGCGCTGGCTTGTTTTGCGCAAGTACATCAGTATCTCGTTCTCAATGCAGCGGGAAGCATATGTTGCAAGCTTTATATTGCGGTGCACGCTGAACGTGTTCACAGCCTTTATCAAACCAATAGTGCCTATGGAGATAAGGTCGTCAAGTCCGACGCCGGTGTTCTCAAATTTCTTTGCTATGTATACCACAAGTCGCAGATTGTGGACTATAAGTGTTTCACGGGCGGCGGAAAAATCCGTTTCCATAAGCCGGAACGCGGCCTCCTCTTCCTCTTTGGAAAGTGGCGGCGGAAGCGATTCCGAGCCGTTGATGTAGTAAACTCCGCTGCTTTCGCCAAATGCGTATTTCAGGAACGCTCCAAGCCCCTCGTCCAGCAGTTTTTTCAGAAAATTCTTCATGCTGATGCCTCCTAATTTGATATGGCTCCGGGATCGAAAATGCAGTCCGCCCCGGAAATATCCTGTTTTGCGACGCCGATAAGAACCTCGGCGCACCTGTCATTTATCGTAACCTCAGCGGGGAATACCGGAATTAGTCCGTCGGCAGTCACCGTGTGGCAGGGGACAAGCCGTATTCCCTCCAGTCCGTCCGTTTTCCCGGCGATGTAGTTCAGTACCTCCGGCGGCGTAATGGAGATGACTGCGCTCCTGGACGCTAGAATGACCGGTTTTCCGGTGAAGCTGTCCCGTAAGGAGTTTCCGGTGTCCGCAAGCCCGTCAAGTGTGATCTCAGTGTCGTCCTTTCGGATTTTTACCTGCGAATGCCGTGCGGGTCTGCGCCGTTCAATTATGTAATTCGTCAGCCGGAAAGCCCCGAAAAGCACCACAGTTATGACCGCGGCGACACCGATTGGAATATCGAAATACGCCGTGCCGTTGCTGTAATACATACCAAGCGGGGCGGCAAAGTTCCATAGCGCAATCATGCCGCCCGCAAAAGCGAAGCTTACAGCCAGAAAGCACAGCATTGAAATCGCAAAATCAATGCGCTTCTGCCTGCCGAACATGACCAGAGTTATGACGAACCCCAGTAAAGCACGGAACATGACTGAAACGGCCGGGTGAAGCTCCGGGAGAAAGATCACCAGCGCTCCCGCCGTTCCGACAAGGGAAGCCAGCAGACTGCGCACCGGGGTGATTTTCCTACGGAGTATCAGTGCAGTCCCGCGCACGAGAAAGTAGTTTATGTAAAGATTGACCGCAAGAAGCACGTCCGCATAGATAACCATAATATCACCAGCCTGTCTGTATTTATTATATACTCCACCGGCTGAAAATTATGTCAATATGCGGCGCAAAATTTTAGGAACTTATAGCAAAGCTGCGCGAATAAAAAGGCAGGCGCACATTTCTGTGCGCCTGCCTGGGTGTATTGATCAGTTTCTGCTGAATTCTGCAAGCTCAAGTCCGGGGTTCTTGTCGAGCGCCCACTTGATGTTCCACTCACTGGTGAAGATGAGCAGGTAGTTGCCCTTTACGTCCTGGATAAGCTTTGTATCGGAGGTCAGTACAAGCTTGCTGAGCACGTCGTAGCCGCCTTCAAGATGCTGCTGGCTGGTTATCCATCTGATATGCTCATAGGGAAGACCCTCGCGGATTATGTCAACGTTGTATTCGTTTTTAAGGCGGTATTCAAGCACCTCAAACTGGAGCACGCCGACAACGCCGACGATAACCTCCTCAAATCCGCTCTGCGGCTCGGAGAATATCTGGATAGCACCCTCCTGCGCTATCTGCGTGGTACCCTTGATGAACTGCTTGCGCTTCAGTGTGTCCTTCTGACGGATACGTGCGAAATGCTCCGGAGCAAATGTCGGTATACCCTCGAACTTAACTTTCTTTTTCGGAGAGCATATCGTATCGCCGATAGAGAACACGCCCGGGTCGAAAACGCCCATGATATCACCGGCGTACGCTTCGGAAATGACCTCGCGCTCGCTCGCCATCATCTGCTGCGGCTGTGAAAGACGCATAGTCCTGCCGTTCTGTACGTGCAGTACCTCCATGTCCTTGTCAAACTTGCCGCTGCAAATGCGCATGAATGCGATACGGTCGCGGTGCGCTTTGTTCATGTTCGCCTGTATCTTGAAGATGAATGCGGAGAACTCCGGGTCAAACGGGTCAACGACCCCATCTGGAGTAGTTCTCGGAAGCGGTGATGTTGTCATTTTGAGGAAGTTCTCAAGGAACGGTTCCACGCCGAAATTCGTGAGTGCAGAACCAAAGAACACCGGTGACAGTTTACCGCTGCTCACCAGGTCCATGTTGAATTCCTCGCTGGCTCCGTCCAGAAGCTCCACGTCCTCGGAAAGCTTTTCGTAGTTATGCTCGCCGATGAGGTCAGCCAGGGAAGCGTCCGAAAGATCGGCTTCGGTAGCTGCGACTTCACGGGTTCCGTTGTTCGCTTCAAATGAGATTATACGGCGCTTTTCACGGTCGTAAACTCCCTTGAAATCCTTGCCGGATCCGATGGGCCAGTTCACGGGATATGTCTTGATTCCAAGCTCATTTTCGATTTCGTCCAGCAGGTCGAACGGGTCGCGTGCCTCGCGGTCCATTTTGTTGATAAACGTGAATATCGGGATATTACGCATTACACAGACCTTGAACAGCTTGCGCGTCTGGTTCTCAACGCCTTTTGCCGCGTCGATTACCATTACTGCGCTGTCGGCGGCCATAAGCGTACGGTAGGTGTCCTCGGAGAAGTCCTGGTGACCCGGTGTATCAAGAATGTTGATGCAGTAGCCCTCGTAATTGAACTGCATTACGGAGGAGGTTACGGAGATACCCCTCTGTTTCTCAATTTCCATCCAGTCGGAAACCGCGTGTCTGGTGTTCTTTTTACCTTTGACTGCGCCTGCCAGGGAGATTGCTCCTCCGTACAGCAGGAACTTTTCCGTAAGGGTCGTCTTACCGGCGTCCGGGTGCGAGATTATCGCAAACGTACGGCGTCGTTCGATTTCGTGTCTTAAATCTGCCATTTGTCTACTTCCTTATTGTAATTTATTTTGTTTCCTTTTCGACTGCTGCTTCCATGTCATATATGGTTTGTTTTGCCTGTTCCTCGGTCGGTTCCTGGATTCCCTTGTTTTTCATGGTAAGAGTGAATATAAGACCGACGATGATCGGCAGGTAGAAAGTCATTATACGCCAGAGCATCATTGACGTGTTGACATATTGTTCAGTGAATATATCCTTGAAGAAACCGTGATATCCAAGTTCCGCGCCGCCCATAGCGCCAGGCAGTGGAATGAACGAGGAGATCATCAGTACATACGCCTGGTAGCTCATTATCTGCAGCAGGCTCGCGTCGCCCATACCGAATCCGCGGTAAAGAACGTAAGATATGCTGAGGTACAGAGTAAGCTGCAGGGACGTAAAGAAAATTGCTTTCAGCAGCAGGGGGATATTCTTGCGGAGGTATTTAAAATTATTGTAGAATTTGTTTACTTCGCGGGTGACATAAACGCGCCATTTTACCGGGTGCTTGACGATATGCATTTTTGCAAGCAGGGAAATGAACCAGTTAGCGACCTTCAGCGTAGCTTTTCTGAACAGTGCAATACAGAAAAGCAGGATAATTACAGCGGTATTGATGACAAATCCCACGATAACGAATGGCATTAGCCCCTTCTGCGTAAGGTCGTCGCCGAAGTGATTGAATCCGACAACCAACGTGAACACTGAATACATAGTCAGTACAAACTGGTAAACGATGAAACGGCTGAGCAGAGCGGTAAGACCGCAGCCCAGTGGTACGCCGAATTTCACGAGGTAATACGCCTGCATCGGCTGACCTCCGGAAGCGGATGGGGTAATGCAGTTGAAGTATTGTCCGATTATAGTAACGAGCCAGCTGTTCCAGAATTTCATTTTCGGGTGCATGGATTTGAGCATAACGTGTATCGTTGACGTTTCGCACAGCCAGTACCCGATCATGAACAGAACGCACAGGATCAGCGCGCCCTTGTTTATCTTCGTAAGTGCTGCCACAACGTTATCAATGCTGTCAACAAAAACCAGGTAGACGATCATGATGACGAAAGCAATGGCACACACAAGAAGATTGAGCTTCTTGCCCATTTTATTCTTTTTTTTCATATCAATAAAAGATCCCTCTGAATTCTTTCCCTAAAAAAGTTCACATAAAATTATTATAAATTATATTGCTCTAATTGTCAATAGG
>CAKSHT010000073.1 GCA_934457235.1 uncultured Oscillospiraceae bacterium | reverse complement strand
GGTTATTGCAATGAATGCGTTCTTTGTCATCTTATTTACCCTTATATTCCAGTCTGAATTCTTCATAGATTATCGGCATATCCTCGGAGAATTTTCCGTCGACCGTCATGAAAAAATCCCTATGCCGTGCGAGCCAGTCCTCAATGTTGTCGTCCTCGCCCATTTTAAGAACCTGTTCCAGCGTTATCTCGTTGAACCGTATCATCTGCGCCCGAATTGTCTTTATAACGCAGCGCGGCATACCGTACCAGTCCGCAATTATAATATACGTGCCTTTTTTAGGAAGCTCCATGCTGTCGCTCCGATAAATCCGCGCACGCTTTTTCCCGCGTTTGATAAGCTTTATAAGGTTTTCCGATGTGGCGGGATCTTTTCCCATATTCGATTTACCCACACTCGTGATATTTCCTTCAGGATCCTTCTCCGCAATGAACTGATGCCAGAATTCATCAACCGCCTTATAAATGTACTCATTGTACATATCCGGGCGTTTCTGCCTGGTCACCCGGAGTGCCTCGCGGTTCTGCCATTCTGTAACAGTCCTGTGATCTCCGGTGAGAAGCGTTTCCGGAACTCTGCGCCCGTGCCATTCCTCCGGCCGGGTGTACTGCGGGTACTCCAGAAGTCCGTTGTAATGGCTCTCAATGCTGTACGCGTCCTCGTTCGGGAGAACCCCCGGCTGTAGCCTCGCCACAGCGTCCGCAACGATAAGCGCCGGAAGCTCGCCGCCGGTCAGTACGTAATTTCCGACCGAAAGCTCTTCACATTCCAGCTCGTCAAGCACACGCTGGTCGATTCCCTCATAGTGTCCGCACAGCAGAATGAGCCACGGCTCGGCGGCAAGCTCCTGCACCTTTTTCTGCGTGAGCACCTCGCCCTGCGGGGACATGTAGATTATCCTAGGCTTGCCCTCGCTCTGCGACTTTATAGCCGAGATACAGTCGTACACCGGCTGAGCCTGCATAAGCATTCCGGTGCCGCCGCCGTAGGGTTTGTCGTCAACGCGGCGGTGTTTGTTCTCGGTGTATTCCCGGATATCGTGGGAATATATCTCGATGTGCCCGTTCTTTATCCCGCGTCCGATTATACTCTCATGAATAACACTGTCGCACATATCCGTGAACAGCGTTGCAATGTCTATCCTCATTCGCCGTCCTCGGAAGTATCATCGTCAAACAGACCGGGCAGAGGACGTATTATCATCTCTCCGGCGTCGATATCGGTTTTCAGTACCACCTCGTCGATGCACGGGAACATCAGCTCCCTGCCGTCGTCCTTTTTAATGGAATACACGTCGCTGGCGCCGTTCTGATAGACATCGGTTATCTTTCCGTAGACCTCGCCGGTGTCGGCGTCCTTTACGGTCAGTCCGATAATGTCCTGAATGAAGTACAGACCCTCTTCAAGCTCTGCGTCGTCGCGGTCGAGGTACAGTATCTTTCCGATGAGCGGCTGAGCCTGCTCGATTTTGTCGATACCCTGGAACTTCATGACAACGACATTCTTGTGCGGGAACGCACGGGTGACTTCCATCGCGGTCTTTCCCTTGTCCAGGTAGAGCGTGTCGAAATCGCACAGCACCTCCGCGCTGTCGCAGTAGTACTGCACGCGAACCTCGCCGCGTATTCCCTGGGTGGCAACTATCTTGCCGATTTCAAGAAACTGTTTTTTCATGGCGTTCCTCTTAAAGTCCGATCTTGATTATCTCGTCAAAGCCCTGCTGCTTTGCCTTTGTATAAGCCTTGTCAGCCTTCTTGCGGTTGGCTGCGGCGATGAGCGTTACATCGCTGTCCGCCTGGAGTTCGTCAGACTTCGCGATGGCTTCCAGAACAGCCTCCGGGCTGTGGAGGATAGCGACCTTTCTGCGGCTTCCTGCAAGCTGGATATTGTTCTCGGTGACGATGGAGAAAATACGCTCAAATCCGATGGAAAAGCCGACTGCCGGAACTGTGTCGCCGGTAAACCTGCCGATGAGGTTGTCGTAGCGTCCGCCGCCTGCTACAGTTCCGCCGAACTGCTTGCTTGCCACCTCGAATACAGTGCCGGTGTAGTAGCCCTGACCCCTTACCAGGGACGGATCGAACTCAACGGTGTAGCCGTCGGAAAGCTTATCCGCAGTTTCAATGATTGTACGAAGCTGCTCCAGCGTTTCCTTAGCGTCATCGGAGCAGTACTGTGCCATATCGTCCAGTGTGAGATCACCCTTTGCAAGAAGCCCGGAAAGAGCTTCAACTGCGGATTCCGGCATTCCCTTTTCGCGAAGCTCTGCGGCAACGCCGTCAGCGCCTATCTTATCCAGCTTGTCGAAGCTTACGGATACGGTATCCAGAGCTTCCTCCGGGAATCCCATCGTCAGCAGGGAATTCCTCAGCACGCGACGGTCATTGACGCGCACGGTGAATTCACCGATACCGATTTTGGAAAGCGCCTTTGCAGTGACGGAAATAAGCTCGATCTCGCAGCACCAGGAATCGGAGCCGAGTATGTCGATATCGCACTGAACAAATTCACGGAGTCTGCCGCGCTGAGGTCTTTCCGCACGGTAGACCCTGTCGATCTGAATGCACTTGAACGGCGAAGGCAGACTGTTGCGGTTATTTGCGTAGTAGCGGGAAAGCGGCAGGGTCAGGTCATAGCGCAGACCGAGGTCGCACAGATCCTTTTCGTCCACCGGGGATTTTGAGAGGGCTTCCGCCAGCTTGTCGCCGCGCTTCATTATACGGAAGATGAGGTTAAGGTTGTCGCCGCCATCGCTCTTGTCGAGGTTCTCAGCGCTCTCAATAGCGGGGGTGTAGATACGGGTGAATCCGCTGGCGGTGTAGGTGCTGAGGATTAAGTTCATCAGCCGGTCGCGCTGTGCGGCTGCCTCCGGTAAGTATTCCTGCATTCCCTTCTGGGGCTTTATGTTCATGTTTGTGTTTCCTTTCGTTTATAGATATTGGATAAATCCTGTTTTTTCGGTTCTGTCGTAGCCTGCGTGCTCGTAGAAATTCAGCGTGCTCTCCAGCCTGGAGCCGGTCATCAGCACAAGGCGGTAGCAGTTCTCACATATCGCAAGGTCACGGGCATATTCAAGGCAGGCAGTTGCTAAATGTCGTCCCCGGTAGTCCGGGTGAGTTACGACATTCTCGACCCAGGCGTATGGTCTGGGTCCATGGGTGAGGTTCGGAACGATGACGCAGGTTATCGTAGACACCAGCTTTCCATCCTCCTCCGCGACGATCAGGTGGTAATCCGGGTCGTTGACCAGGCGCTCCCAGAGTTCATGCGTCTGCGCCGCCGTGGGTATCTCCGTTTCGTGGAGGTGGAGGTAAAGCTCCATCAGCTGCTCGTATTCGTCCGGGCGTACTTCCCTTATCATACGCCGCCTCCTTTCATGCATATATATTATATTTTACCACATAAACGCGTTTATTTCAAGTGGTTGACCGCAAAATAATTAAAGGCGGACGATCAGCCGAAAAATTTGCAGGAACCCCCGCAAAAAAATTCAAAAAACTCTTGACAAGCGGGAAAATTTGTGGTATCATATCACCAATGAAAGGTTCGGCGGCGTCCAAACCGACCGGGCTTTAAAATCGAATACGCCCTTACAAACCAGCGAAGTGGAAATAAAAATGCTTGTGCACTCACAGAGAGCGGTCGGCGCTGAAAGTACCGCAGAACGCAGAGCATATCAAATGGACCACTGAGGGCGCAGTCAAAGGCGGTGTCCAAAGCCGCTGAGTATTCTGCGACGTGTTGCAAGCGTTAATTGCAGGGATATGTCAGTATCCGTCGAGTGTGCGGCGCTTTGACCGCAAATTAAGGTGGCACCACGGTAGTATAATTATATGCTCCGTCCTTAGAAGCAGAGGAGATCTGCGTTTAAGGGCGGAGTTTTTGTTTTGGGCAGAACGCCCGTGGAAAGGAGCAGAAATCATGCTGAAACCTACTCTTGAACAGGCAAAGGAATACACCGGCTACAGCGTTATTCCTGTATGCAGGGAGATCCTGTCGGACTTCACCACACCTATCGAGGTGCTGAAGAAGCTGCGCGCCGTGAGCCGCCACGTATACATTCTCGAAAGCGTCGAGAACCAGGAGAAATGGGGACGTTACACGTTCCTCGGATATAACCCGAAGCTTGAGATAACCTGCATAAACGGCGAACTGACAGTCAAGGACGTTCTGACCGGAACGGCGGAGACCTCAAAGCATAACCACCCGGCGGACTACATCAAGAAGCTGATGGCGCAGTACAGCAGCCCGAAGATCAACGGACTGCCGTCGTTCACAGGCGGACTGGTAGGGTATTTCTCCTACGATTACATCAAGTACAGCGAGCCTACGCTGAACCTCGACGCCGAGGACGAGGAGCACTTCAAGGACGTTGACCTGATGCTTTTCGATAAAGTAATCGCATTCGATAATATCCACCAGAAGATAGTGCTGATAACTAACATATCTTCTGCGGATATCGACAGCGAGTACGCGAAGGCTGAAAAGGACCTCGCGGAAATGGAGCAGCTGATAAGATACGGCAAGCCCGCGGATATACCGCATGGAAAGCTGACTTCAGAGTTCCGCAAGCTGTTCGACAAGGAGCAGTACTGCGCGATGGTCGAGAAAGCCAAGCACTACATCTACGAGGGCGATATATTCCAGGTGGTGCTCTCCAACCGTCTTGACGCCGACTTTGATGGAAGCCTGCTGGATGCCTACAGAGTGCTCCGCGCAACGAACCCCTCTCCTTACATGTTCTTCTTCTCCAGCGACGACATGGAAATAGCCGGCGCTTCCCCTGAAACACTGGTGAAGCTCGAAAACGGCACACTCCACACATTCCCGCTCGCCGGAACCCGCCCCCGCGGCGCAACGGACGAAGAGGACAAGCGCCTTGAAACCGAGCTTCTCCATGACGAAAAGGAGCTTTCCGAACACAACATGCTCGTGGACTTGGGACGCAACGACATCGGCAAGATAAGCAAGTTCGGTACTGTTGAGGTCGAGAAGTACATGAGCATCGAGCGTTACTCCCATGTAATGCACATCGGCTCGACGGTGCGCGGTGAGATACGTGACAACAAGTCCGCGCTGGACGCCGTTGACGCGATACTCCCGGCAGGAACTCTCTCCGGAGCGCCGAAGCTCCGCGCCTGCGAGATAATCAACGAACTTGAGAACAACAAGCGCGGCGTTTACGGCGGCGCGGTAGGGTACATCGACTTCCGCGGAAATCTCGATACCTGCATCGCGATAAGACTTGCATTCCGCAAAAACGGCAGGGTATTCGTGAGAAGCGGCGCCGGAATAGTCGCGGACAGCGTGCCCGAAAATGAATTCAACGAGTGCATCAACAAGGCAAAGGCAGTCATGAACGCGCTCACCATCGCACAGGAGGAGAGCTTATGATACTTCTGATAGACAATTACGACAGCTTTTCATACAATCTGTACCAGCTCATCGGCGGCATAAACCCGGATATAAAGGTCATACGCAACGACGAGCTGACAGTTATGGAAATAATGGCGCTGAAGCCATCCCATATTATCGTCAGCCCCGGTCCGGGACGTCCCTGCGACGCCGGAGTCTGCGAGGACGTTATAAGGGCGGCAGCCGGAAATATACCAGTGCTCGGCGTATGCCTGGGACATCAGGCGATATGCGAAACGTTCGGCGCTGAGATAACCTACGCGAAAAAGCTCATGCACGGCAAGAAGTCCGTGACGAAGCTGGACACCACAAGCAGGCTCTTCCGCGGAATGGACGAAACCTGCGAGGTCGCACGGTACCATTCGCTGGCTGCTTCCGAGGAGGGATTTCCGGAGTGCCTTAAAGTCACGGCGCGGACGGACGACGGCGAGATAATGGCGGTGGAGCACAGGGACTACCCGATTTACGGAGTGCAGTTCCATCCGGAGTCGATACTTACACAGCACGGAAGAAAAATGGCTGAGAATTTTCTGGAGGTAACATTATGATAAAGGAAATGATAAAGAAAGCGGCAGATGGCATTGATCTCACCTACGACGAGGCGGCGGAGGTCACACGGGAAATAATGACCGGCAGCACCACTCCGGCTCAGACCGCGGCATACCTCACGGCGCTGCACATCAAGGGCGAAACTGCGGACGAAATTTCCGCCAGCGCCTTTGTAATGCGTGATGTCGCAACTCCGGTGAACTACTCCGGCGAGGTGCTGGAGATTGTCGGCACCGGCGGCGACGGCTCCAATTCCATCAACATTTCCACTATTTCGGCGTTGGTGTGCGCTGCGTCTGGAGTAAAGGTCGCAAAGCACGGCAACCGCGCGGCTTCCAGCAAGTGCGGCACCGCCGACTGCTTGGAAGCGCTCGGCGTGAACATCGCAACAGCTCCCGAAGGCTGCGTGAAGCTGCTTGACGAAGCTGGCATGTGCTTTCTGTTCGCACAGAAGTACCACAGTGCCATGAAGTACGTTGGTCCCGTCCGCAAGGAAATTGGCATTCCGACAATATTCAACGTACTCGGACCGCTCACCAACCCGGCTCACCCGACATACCAGCTGCTCGGCGTTTATAAACCGGAGCTTCTGGAACCGATGGCAAAGTCACTGGTAAAGCTTGGCGTAAAGCGCGGAATGGCGGTGTTCGGCACCGACAAGCTGGACGAAATTTCCGTCAGCGCGCCCACTATGGTACTTGAATTCAACGGCGATGACTTCAACAAATACGAGATAACCCCGGAACAGTTCGGCATCGCACGCCACAACAAATCTGAGCTGGTAGGCGGAACTCCCGATGAGAACGCAGCGGCTGCCAAGCGCATTCTTTCCGGCGAAAAAGACGCAGGCAGGGACGCAGTTCTGCTGAATGCTGGCGCAGCTCTCCACATCGCAAAGGACGTTTCGATGGAGGACGGCATAAAGCTTGCCGCAGAAGCCATCGACAGCGGCGCGGCTCTCAGAACACTTGAAACCTACATCAAGGTTTCCAACGAGGTAAAGGCATGATCTTACAGGAAATTGCAGAACGCACAGTACAGCGCGTTGCAGACGAAAAGACGTCGTTCCCGCTCTCCGAGATGAAAAAGCGCGCCGAAGCCCTGGACTCCAACACCGGATTTCCGTTTAAAAAGGCGCTGGGCGGCAGCGATATTTCATTCATCTGCGAGGTCAAGCGCGCTTCGCCCTCCAAGGGGCTTATAGCGCCGGATTTCCCCTATCTAGACATCGCGCGGGATTACGAAAGGGCGGGGGCTTCGGCGATTTCCTGCCTTACGGAGCCGTACTGGTTCAAGGGCAAGGACGAGTATCTTACCGAGATTTCGAAAGCTGTTAAGATTCCGGTGCTGCGCAAGGACTTCACCGTTGACGAGTACATGATATACCAGGCTAAGACCCTGGGCGCGTCTGCGGTGCTGCTGATATGCTCCATACTTTCAAGGGAGCAGCTTTCGGAGTACCTTGAGACAGCGCATTCCCTCGGGCTTTCGGCGCTGGTGGAGGCTCACGACGAGGAGGAGGTCCGCACGGCGCTTTCAGTCGGCGCGGGGATAATCGGCGTGAACAACCGCGACCTGCGTACTTTCACGGTGGATATCAGCAACTCCGCGCGGCTGCGGAAGCTTGTCCCGCCGGAGGTGCTGTTCGTTTCGGAGAGCGGCATACAGACCGCCGCGGACATCGAAGCGCTCCGCAGCAACGGCACCAACGCAGTACTCATCGGCGAAACACTGATGAGAAGTCCGGACAAGAAAGCGGCGCTCGCCGAACTCAGAGGGCGCTGAAATGAAGATAAAGCTCTGCGGAATGTTCCGCGACTGCGATATTGATTTTGCGAACGAAGCTAAGCCGGATTACATCGGATTTATCCTCGGCTTTCCGAAAAGCCACCGGAATATCGACCGTGAAACGGCTCAGCGGCTGCGCTCGCGGCTCTCACCGGAAATAAAGGCGGTGGGGGTTTTCGTGAATTCCCCGGAAACCACTTGCGCCGAGTATGCCAATTGTGGTATAATAGATGTGATACAGCTTCATGGGCAGGAGGACGCGGATTATATCCGCAGGCTCCATGCACTCACTGACGCGCCGATAATCAAGGCTGCGAAGATACGCACCCCGGAGGATATACAGAACGTCCAGGCGCTCGGCGCGGATTACGTCCTGCTGGACAACGGCACCGGCACCGGGGAGATGTTCGATCACTCCCTGCTTGATGGCGCTGAAATAAGCCAGCCGTTCTTCCTCGCCGGTGGACTTACCACGGATAACCTGCGGAATGCGGCGGAAAAAATCCGCCCCTACTGCGTTGATTTATCCAGCGGAGTTGAAACGGATAAACTCAAGGACCGTGATAAAATGCTGGCGGCAGTACGTATCATAAGAGATCTGTAATAATAATGAAAGGATAAATGACATGGCAAAAGGACGCTATGGCGATTTCGGCGGACAGTATATCCCCGAAACGCTAATGAACGAAATACACAGGCTGGAGGAAGCATACGAATTCTACAAGCACGATAAGCAGTTCAACGACGAGCTTAACACGCTCCTGCGCGAGTATGCGGGCCGCCCGTCGCTGCTCTATTACGCTGAGAAGATGACAAAGGACCTCGGCGGCGCGAAGATATACTTCAAGCGCGAGGATCTCAACCACACAGGCTCCCACAAGATAAACAACGTTCTCGGTCAGGCGCTTCTCGCGAAGAAGATGGGCAAGACCCGTATCATCGCGGAGACCGGCGCAGGTCAGCACGGAGTTGCGGCGGCTACCGCGGCGGCTCTGCTGGGACTTGAGTGCGAGATATTCATGGGCAGGGAGGACACTGTCCGCCAGGCGCTGAATGTTTACCGCATGGAGCTTCTCGGCGCAAAGGTGAACCCCGTCACCACCGGAACAATGACCCTCAAGGACGCCGTAAACGAAGCAATGCGCGACTGGACGACCCGCGTGGACGATACGCTGTACGTCCTTGGCTCCGTAATGGGACCGCACCCGTTCCCGATGATCGTCCGTGACTTCCAGAGCGTGATCTCAAAGGAAGCCCGTGAGCAGATACTCGAAAAGGAGGGTAAGCTCCCGACCGCTGTTATGGCATGCGTAGGCGGCGGCTCCAACGCGATGGGCATGTTCTATAACTTCATCAACGACAAGGACGTAAGACTTATCGGCTGCGAGGCCGCAGGACGCGGCGTTGACACCGGCGAAACAGCGGCTACCATCGCCACCGGAACGCTGGGCATCTTCCACGGAATGAAGTCCCTTTTCTGCCAGAACGAATACGGTCAGATCGCGCCGGTATATTCCATTTCAGCAGGACTTGACTACCCCGGAATCGGTCCGGAGCATGCGCATCTCCACGAGATAGGCAGAGCGGAGTACGTCCCGGTGACTGATGACGAAGCAGTAAATGCGTTCGAGTACATTGCCCGCACCGAGGGTATAATCTGCGCCATCGAGAGCGCGCATGCAGTCGCTCATCTGATGAAGATAGCACCGACCATGAGCAGGGACGATATCATCATCTGCTGCCTGTCCGGCCGCGGAGACAAAGACGTTGCTGCAATAGCAAGATACAGGGGGATTGATCTGCATGAATAAGATACACAATGCATTTGAGAACAAGAAGGCGTTCATCGGCTTTCTGACCGCCGGCGACCCGACCTTTGACGACAGCTTCAACAATATCATGGCAATGGTAAAAGCGGGCGCTGACCTTATTGAGATCGGTATTCCGTTCAGCGATCCTATCGCAGAGGGTCCGGTTATCCAGGAAGCAAATATCCGCGCACTGAGCAACGGCATGACCACCGACCGCGCATTCGAGCTTGCCGAAAAGATACGCCAGAACACTGATATCCCGATATGCTTCATGACCTATCTGAACCCGGTGTTCAAATACGGCTACGACAGGTTCTTCGCACGCTGCCAGGAGATAGGCATTGACGGACTTATCTGCCCGGACATGCCCTACGAGGAAAAACACGAAGCCGCTGATGTTGCGCAGAAGTACGGCGTTTCCGTTATCTCGCTCATTGCGCCGACCAGTGAAGAGCGTATCAAGATGATCGCCAGCGAAGCCGAGGGATTCATTTACATAGTTTCCTCCATGGGAGTTACCGGAGTCCGCAGCGAGATCAAGACCGACCTTCACCACATCATGGAAGCCGTAAAGAAATACGCGAAAGTTCCGGCGGCTATCGGCTTTGGCATAAGCAAACCCGATCAGGCGAAGAACATGGCAGAGCTTGCTGACGGCGTTATCGTCGGAAGTGCAATAGTAAAGCTCGTCGCTCAGTACGGCAGCGAAGCGCCAAACCACATCTACGAGTACGTAAAGTCCATGAAGGACGCAATAAGATAATAAAATGGCGCCGTTCGTGATATGAGCGGCGCTTAATTACTTATACGAAAAAAGGGGAAGCCGAACGGCTCCCCCTGAAATATTACTTCTTGAACAGCTTCTTGAATCTCTCCATAGCCTCTGTTGTAAGCTCGTGGGTGCTGAATGCGGTCAGTCTGAACCAACCGTCGCCGTTTGCGCCGAAGCCAGCGCCCGGAGTACCAACTACCTGTATCTCATTGAGCAGGTAGTCAAAGAATTCCCAGCTGCCCATGCCGTTCGGACTCTTCAGCCAGATGTACGGGGAGTTGATGCCGCCGGTGTACTTGATACCCAGCTCGTCGCAGGTGTGAGCAATAATGCGCGCGTTCTCCTGATAATAAGCGATGGTAGCCTTGGTCTGCGCCTGTCCCTCGGAAGTGAACACAGCCTCAGCCGCGCGCTGTACCGGATAGGATACGCCGTTGAACTTGCTGCCCTGGCGTCTGTTCCACAGATCAGCGATCTTTACTTCCTCGCCCTTGCTGTTCTTCTGCACAAGCTCCTCAGGAA
>CAKSHT010000072.1 GCA_934457235.1 uncultured Oscillospiraceae bacterium | reverse complement strand
CTTTACGAGTCTTCTGTTCAAATAGGTCTGTACATCGGTATATGTTCCTGAATAACTGAGGGAAACACTCTGATCCGCCAGATCAAGATAAACCTTGTTTCCGTCTTCATCAAGGCTATAATACTTTACCGAAAATGTCGGAGTATATTTCAGAGCATCTACATTGAAGCTGATCATATAGGCAATATTGCCGGGATCAAGCTGCTTTCCGCTGCCAACAATAAGAGTAGCTGTGCCGCCGCTCACAAAGCCGGAAAGATCCACGGTGGAATCATCGCCGACTATGCTGTACTGGCTGCCATCTACCCACACCTTCACAGTGTCAGCGGGAAACTGCACAGGATCGCCACGCTTATATGTGATCTCAGCTGTGCTGCTTGTTTCACCGCTGAATGCAGCTATGTCGTCTGCGGAAGCGGGAACATCTTCAGTGCCCTCAGAGGTTTCTGCCGTGGCCGCGGAAGTCTCTGCTGTATTCGCGGAAACCTCTTGCGTACCGGCAGATGTCTCTGCGGAATTAACAGCAGATTCTTCGGTTTCTGCGGAGGTTTCCGCTGTATCTGCGGTAACTTCTCCGGCGGAAACGCCATTGACTAAAATGTCAGAGCTCTGCTGACTCGCAGAACTATTCTGGGACACGGTCACGGTATAATCTGCAGCATACGTGAGACAGTCCATAAGCGACTTTACCGGATAATTTTCAAGCTGCTCAACAGTAACGCCTGAAATGTCTGCTGTAACATTGTACTTCTCGATGGGAAGCAATGTCGCGAATGAGCTGACAGATACGGACGCAGCGGCAACTGCCGCTGCGGTCACCGCAGCCAGGACTCGTTTGAGATTCATAGTTCTTCTCTCCTTTTTTATTTATCTTCCGGCGGCGCTCAGAAGCTCCGCCAGATTGTAAAAGCGCGTTGTGCGCAAATTACCATCGGGATAATCAAATAC
This sequence comes from uncultured Oscillospiraceae bacterium, assembly GCA_934457235.1. Classification (GTDB taxonomy): domain Bacteria; phylum Bacillota; class Clostridia; order Oscillospirales; family Ruminococcaceae; genus CAG-115. The sequence continues at coordinate 9,929 of CAKSHT010000072.1, read as the reverse complement.
GGCAGTGCCGTTATATACATCACACAGATACGGAAGCCGCGCAAGCTCCTGGAACTCACCGCTCATAAGTACGCCGTAATATTTTCCGTCCGTAGTAATATACTGCATTACCAGTCTGCCATCATCAAGCTGAGTAGCATAGGTCAGGAAAGCGTCCTCGTCAAGCTCAGCGACCTGTGTTTCATCAGACCGTCTGAAAACCCTCGCCGCACCGTGCAGATCGGATTCTATCCTGTAATCTGCGGTGTCAAGCTCCTCATAAAGTGAGCTGTCGGGTTTGTCCTTAAGTTCCTCGGATATGAGTGAGCCGTCAGATGCGCTGTATGTAAGCACCTTGCCCGAATAATATGTCACTTCCAGCACAGAGCCACGAGCGTCTTTATAAAACTGCTGATCGTAGATGCCATCGGGGTCGTAAAGCCCTACTTCAGTAATAACGCCGCCGTTCATGTCAAGAACGCGGAATCCATCCACACTGAACAGCATTGCCGTTTTCCCGTCGGCACTCATTCTTGCTTCATCATGCGGATAATAAGCATCATATGCCAGAATCTGCGTTCCTTTCTGGTCATTCATTTTCAGTATGCGCACTATGGATGAATTCATCGAAGCCGCGACTGCTGTTCCTTTGGATATGTCGGTCAGCGTCATCGGAACAGAACTGCTTACCTCCGACAAGTCAGCTGAATTACCCCAGAAGCTAAGTATCGGAGAGTTTCCTCCGGTGCAAACAATACTGTGCGTTCCGTCCCAGGCAAATCCAGTGATTTCCTGCTCAGCCTGTGCAACAGGAGTCTGAGCGCCGGTATATGGGTCTATCTCTGCAATGATTCCGCCGGAACGAATAAGCATACCATTCTCATCAGCATAGACCTCGTATTTGCCGTCCGTCTGCTGATCAACCAGGACAGTGCCTTTTGCACAGTCCGTCATTGAGAACACGGAAGAACCGATGCCTGCCGCCGAGTAAGCAAATATATCCGAGAAGAAACCTCCGCTGAACTCATCATATCCGGAGCCAGGGGAAGTCAGTATCATCTCTCCGGAACCGTCAAACGAGAACACGGACAGAGAGCCGTCCGCAAAGCTGACCGCAAGACGCGAACCGTCGTTGTCCAGCTGAAAGACCATATTCCCCGGATCAACGAAAATATCGTTGTTGACGACCGCCTGTTTCCTGCCGCGGAAATCCACCTGCGCCACTTCCCTGCCGGAAGCCGTATCGTAAAGCACTGCATAGCTGCTGTCGCGGTAAACACACGCCGCATATGCACCGTCAGAAGATACGCTGATATATGTCGCTGGCTCCCCTGTCCACAACTCCTGCCGCGAACCGAGCGAATATGCCCTGACGAAACCGTCACCGGCATATAACACCGTATCGTTGTCGATATACCGTATCTGAGAAAGCGCTGAACGGTCCGCCGGAAATTCTGCGATAAGCGCCGCGTCTTCGGTGCTGTAGACCTGAGCCTTTCCCGAAATAATACACGCGAATGTATCACCCTCCGGCGACAGCTCAACAAACAATGCTTCTGACTCAAGCTCCACAGTCAGATAACTGCGGAATCCGTCAGAGAGGTCATAAACTCCGAGAGCGTCTGCCAGAGCTGCCTGTACCTGCGGCGGCGTTTCAGGGACCAGAAGTCCCCCGCGCTCCGGAATTGCGTCAAGTGCATAATTTAAGGCTGCGACAGGATCTCCGTCCGAAAGAGCAATGCGGGAATATTCCGCCAGCTTCAGCGAAGATTCTGTCATCTGTATTCGCTTCAGCCCTATAAATCCCGCAGCAAGGCTTACGACAAACAGAAATCCCATGCACGCCTCAAACACCGCAGTTCCGCATTTAAGCCTTTTCAGCCGCGGGTCGTTTTCGTGCAGATTATCAAGATCGCACAGCATTTCTGCTGCAGTCTGATATCTGAGTTCAGGATCCGGCTCCATCGCCCTGGAAATAATTCTGACCAACTGAGGGCTGAATTCATTGCCAGAAAGCGGTACCACATTCCTGGCGTCTGCTTCCGGACGTCTGCCGCTCAGCAGATGATAGAGCGTTGCACCTGTGCTGTATATATCAGACCGTACATCAGGTACCACCATTCTTTTTGAAGAACCGGACACTGACGAACTTCTCGCAGTATCAGATGTACCTAGTCCGCTGGAATAGTCAAGCCCGTAATGCTCCGGCGAAGCATATCCTGCGCTGCACCCGACAAAGTTCAGCTCACCGAGCGCCAGGGAAATGTTGAAGTCGATCAGACATATCGTGTTGAACGGTGTGCGCATAAGGTTCGCAGGCTTGATGTCACTGTGCACAAATCCGCGCGGCGGATCACCATGCGTCGGAGAATGGAGGTAAACAAGCGCTTCAAGAAGCTGCCTTGCCCACTCTATGACCTGCTTCTGAGGAAATCTTTCACCGCGCTTCAGCGGTTTGTCAAGGCTCTCACCCTCAATATAGTCCATTACGGTATACACCGTATCATTTTCAACAAAAAAATCGTATACCTTTGGTATGTACGAGTGCGTAAGGTCCTTCAGTACATCGACCTCTCGGCGCAGAAGCTCCGGACGAGTATTAAGCTTTCTTTTATCCGCCTTAAGCACCACAAGCTTGTCAAGTCTGACGTGGCGGGCAAGATACACATTTCCTCCTCCGCCGGCACCGATGTGCCTTATCAGCTCATACGTTGAAGCGATAATCTCTGCCATAGAAGCCATTCACAGGAGACATTCACGTCTTCTTCCCATTTCTCCTTTCGCCATATTCGCTGTTCATTCTGAACGTCAGCGCGGAAAGCCTGAATCTGTATACAACAAAACCGATACCCCCAGCAAGCAGCGCCGCAGCTGCTGCAGCCCCTCCGGCCACGCAAAGTATCCTATCCATACAGCTTGCCCTCCTTTTCCAAAACAACTTTCAGCATTTCTCTAATGTACTTTGTATATTATACCACAACCGCAAGTTGTTGTCAACAACAAAATTCATTTGTTTCCAAATAAAAAACATCCGTCTTAAATTACTAAGACAGATGTTACCTTATTTGATTTTTTTTATCGTTTCCCTTATCAGTAGAGCGTGGATCTGTTGTATGTCTTCCGGGAGTCTGTGCCAGTCCGCAAGATGCTGCCTGTCCTGCGCCGAAATCTCCTGCCCTGCCTGATCACAGCCGCTGCCTATAAGATAATCCACGGACACGCCAAAGATGCATGCCATTTTTATCAGAGTTTCTATATCCGGTTCAACGGCAGTCCTCTCATATTTATAGACCGCCTGTTGAGTTATTCCCAATTTCTCAGCAAGAGCCTGCTGAGAAAGTTTGTTTTCTTCCCTCAGTTTCTTTAAATTCTTAACCATTGTTTCACCTTTCATTATTAGATAGAGCGCGAATTACAGATTCCTACTTATATTTTAACAAAATCATAATACAAAGTACAAAGCTATATAGTTGTTCTTGACAACAACCATCAGTTGTGATATAATACTCATAAATAGTAGACAAAATTGAAACAGCCTGTTCCGTTCAGCCATCTTAATTATTAATGAGAGGTAACAAATCCATGCCAGTTATCAATGTACTGCTGCTCACCAAAGATCATGAATACAGCGAAAGAGTCACAAAATTCCTCAGCGCAAGGTATTCGAATATCCGCATAACATCACTGGACCGCATATCCAACATAACCAATGTGATACGCACTGCGTCCATAAGCGTGCTCCTTTTCGGGGAGGAATTCTCCAATGCCGAGCTTCCGGAGACTCCCGGCACCGCCCGTGGAAAGCTTGTCAGCAGACGAGCCGTATGCTCTCTCAGCGACAAGATATTCTGCAAATATTCCAGTGTGGACGAACTGTACAGGATCATTCTCGGACTTTATGCCGAAGTCTCGCTAGTATCTGATGATGCCGATGGACGTAGCCGTATATTCAGCTTTGTCAGCACCAACGGAGGGGCAGGCTCTACTGCGGTATCCGCAGCTTTTGCCGAAAATGCAGCACGCAACGGCATAAAAGTGCTTTACCTCACACTGGACAAGTTCGAATCACCAATAATTGGCAGTGACGGTGATGACGAAGGCTGCTTATCAGATCTGATACTCTCTGCCATAGCTTCCGGAAAAACAAGAATAAACTTGCCGGCAAAGGCAGCTTCGCTTATTAAGACCGATCCCGCTGGCGTAAGCTACATTCAGGGCTGTAGATATCCCAACGATTTCGACGAGATGAACAAGGAAATGCTGGAAAAAGTAATCGGTGCCTGCATATCGTCCGCGGAATACGGCTGCGTCGTGATCGATGGCAGCCTCAGCAGCGAGCTTATCAGGGACTATATATTAAAAAACACTGACAGACTCGTACTTGTTGCCGACGGAGACCTCTCCGCAGCCAAGAAGCTCCGCCGATATATCATGTGGCTGCGTAACCTTGACCAGAAGCTCAACAAGGATATTATGTCCCGAACCTCAATAGTGATCAATAAGGGGAGCATAACCGCCAGGGACGGAATGATCGACGGGACACCAATTGCAGGCGCAGTCCCCAGATATAATGATAATAACATCAGAAGCATAGCCTCGGCAATATCTCGCCTTGACCTGTGCGGGAACATACGTACCAGATAAGGAGCCATCATGAACGCAGAGCTAGAACAGCTTTCCGAAAAAATACGCAATTCCATAAGGAATTACGCCATATCAAAGGACATCAGCGACGATGAGCTTCGCAGCCTGATAGAAAATACGGTCGCCGAACAAACGGCGGGAAGATATATAAGCCTTTCCGAAAGAGTCGGAATGACTGAATGGATATACAGTTCCATACGCGGTCTGGGGCTTCTTGATGAAATAATCGGTGACGAAAGCATAACGGAGGTCATGATAAACGGTCCCGACAACATTTTTATTGAGAACGGCGGTAAGCTCGTCAAGCTCAACAAGCACTTCGAGAGCCGCGAAAAGCTGGAAGATATTATCCAGCGTATAGTAAGTACCGCCGGACGTGAAGTCAACCAAACAAAGCCGATCGTTGACACAAGGCTGCCAGACGGCTCGCGTGTGAATGTGGTCATGCCGCCGATAGCGCTCAACGGTCCTATCGTCACGATACGACGCTTCTCCAAAGAACCGATGACCTTTGAAAAACTGATAGAATACGGCTCCGTGACACCTGCAGTACGCGATCTGCTGAAAGAGCTGGTCGAAGCCAAATTCAACATATTCGTCAGCGGAGGAACCGGCTCAGGTAAAACTACATTTCTGAATGCACTTTCGAACTATATTCCGTCAGACGAACGAGTGATCACCATTGAGGACTCCGCCGAGCTGCAGATCGTGACGATACCGAACCTTGTAAGCCTTGAGACCAGAAATCCCAACTCCTCCGACGAGGGTGAGATAACCATAAGGGATCTGATAAAATCCGCCCTGAGAATGCGTCCGGAACGTATAGTAGTCGGCGAGGTAAGAGGCGGCGAAGCACTTGATATGCTCCAGGCAATGAACACCGGTCATGACGGATCGCTGTCCACTGGTCACGCGAACAGCGCCGAGGATATGATGTCGCGTCTTGAAACAATGGTTCTCACCGGAGCCGCTGGTCTGCCGCTCCCCGCGATACGCCAGCAGATAGTATCGGCAATAGATATTGTTATACACCTGTCCCGTCTGAGGGACAAATCCCGCAAAACCGTATCCATATGCGAGGTGGACAGAATAGGCGATGACGGTCAGATAAAGCTCAATCCGCTGTTTGAATTCGTGGAGGACGGGGAACGGTCAAGAGAGCAGAAAAAGGTAGTCGGTATTCTGAAACGGACTGACAATCCGCTGCACCACCCCGAAAAACTGAGAAATGCCGGAAAGGACGTGTCCATCTTTGATAAAGCAAGGTTTGAAAAATATTATTGATCGCCCTGAGAACGCTCAGGCAGTATCCGCCGGATACGATTACCACATCTACACCATGACCTTCCGCGACAGGCTCATCGCATTTGTCATCGGTGCGGCCGGTGCCGCAGTAGTTATGCATATATTCTTCGGAAATATACTGGTAGATATTCTTGCGATGGTCGCGACAGGAATCGTGGCACAGAAAATCTACCGTAATGTAATGATAGAACGCATAAAGAACAAGCTCACGCTCCAGTTCAAGGATATGCTTGATTCTGTCACATCGTCCATATCCGCCGGAAAGGTTGCCCAGGCGGCGTTCATTGACGCCGAAAAGGACATGAAAATGCAGTACGGAGAGGACAGCTTCATTTTTAAGGAGCTTCACAAAATAAATATCGGAATAAGCAACAATCTGACAATAGAAACGATCCTCAGCGACTTTGGAAAAAGAAGCGGAGTAGAGGACATAGAAAGCTTTGCGAATGTATTTGTGATTGCAAACAGGCAGGGCGGAAACATAAAAACGATACTGACCGAAACCAAAAGTATCCTCTGCGATAAAATTGAGATCGAGCAGGACATCAGGACGATGCTCGGAGCAACTAAAAATCAGCTCAACATCATGATGATAATGCCGCTGCTGATCGTTCCGATGAGTTCGGGATTTACAGAGGGCGCGGAGAACTCTTTTTCAAATATAATGGTCAAGGTCGGCGCGCTGATTGCATTTGTCATCGCCTACATCATCGGCAGAAAGATAACCACAATCAAAATGTGACGGAGGATATCATAAATGAATGTGATAATGCTCGTACTCGGAATTGCTGCGGCGATCTTTTACTGCGCCGTATATTTCCGCAATGCCGATAAATACGACCAGATGGTGCAGGCCGCCGATGAAGAAATAATAACATTCCGCGAACTTCTTCCCGTCGGACTTGCACTTGTACAGAAATTAAATATCAAGACAGCGAACACAAGCATAAAGAAACGTCAGAAATTTGCCGAGCTGTATACTGCCTCATCTCGCGTGCGGCGGCGGTCAGCTATTTTGTGACGTTCCTGCCGCTCGGACTGCTTCTCGGAGCGCTGATGAACTCAGTGCTGGTACCGCTCCTGGTGCTTCTGCTGACGGTATTCATGCCGTACTATACTACCATGCGCATGGACTCCATGATAAAAAACCGGCGTGAAGAGCTGCTGCTGGATTATCCTACAGTGCTGTCCAAAATGGCTCTTATGATAAACGCCGGAATGATGCTTTCAGAAGCATGGAGGACAGTTGCTTCCTCCGGCAGCCGCATTCTTTACAGAGAAATGCAGAGGACTATCGTCAATATCAACAACGGAATGCCGGAGATACAGGCGTACAGCGAATTCGGCATGGCATGCAGGATAAACGAGCTAAAGAAATTCTCATCTATCATCTGCCAGAATGTCGAAAAAGGCAATTCCGAGATCGTACAGGTAATGAAGCAGCTTTCCATAGAAGCATGGGCTGCCAAGAAAAACATAGCCATCTCGCGCGGAAAGAACGCGGAAACCAAGCTCATAATCCCGATAGGCATAACGTTCCTTGCCATAATCATTATGATAATGGTGCCGATAATGTCCAATATGAGTTTCTGACGAACAGACAGGTTTGGTGATTTATATGAATACGGACGGCAAAAAGCCCGCTGATAAACAAGGGACGTCATTAGAAGACATATTTTTAAGTTTACTGCCATTTTTAGGAGCACTTGTATTTATGCTCGTATTCAACGCTGCGATGGTGGTGGGGCTTCAGACGATAGACTCGGGTCTGGAAGGAACGGAAGTGTCCGAGTTAGTGTGGAAAACACTGGTTATAGTTGCTGTAGAGTTCATGTGTCTTTCACTGGCGAATGTGATACATAGGAATCGGGTAGTCCCAATAATTATATGTATTTTCGGGTATATCCTGACGCAGCATTTTTCACTGGTGACCCGTCTTTTCAACTTTATCATCGGATTGTTCGGACAAGGAGAAAGTGGATGAAAAACAGCACATGCAGATTTCTCGTCCTGCTTCGCTCAGAAAGCGGCGGCGCTAACGCTTCGGTTTTCCTTTTCACAGGGATGCACCGCTGATAGATATTCTGTGCATTATAATAGCGACAGACGGGCTGGAGTACGGATTTAAACAGCTCTTTCGAGATCGTGCAGGTAATGAAACTGCTTTTGATAGAGGCATGGGCTGCCAAGAAAAACATAGCCATCTCCCGCGGAAAGAACGCAGAAACCAAGCTCATAATCCGGATAGGCATAACATTCCTTGCCATAATCATTATGATAATGTCCAATATGAGTTTCTGACGAACAGACAGGTTTGGTGATTTACATGAATACAGACGGCAAAAAGCACACAAAAAAACAAAGGTCGTTGATCCGGGATTTATTTCCGCTGATAATGATCATGATCGGATTAATTGCATTAAACACCGCGATAATGATAGGTCTTCAGGCGCTAGATACCGGACTCGGTGAGATCGAAGTGCCAAAACTGGTGCGGATGGTACTATGCATGTCAGTTTTAGATTTGATTTGTATTTCGCAGACGTATAGGGTTCCGTGCTTGACGATTATCATGTGCGCTATGTGTTATATTGTTTATATACTGATGTATCATTTTTCACTGATGACCCGTCTTTTCAACTTTATCATCGGATTGTTTGGACAAGGAGGAAACGGATGAAAAACAGCACATGCAGATTTCTCATCCTGCTTCGCTCCGAAAGCGGCGGCGCTAACGCTTCGGTTTTCCTTTTCGCCGGAATCGTCACTGAAATCGTCCTGCTGGCAGATGTCCTGTGCGTGATGTTCGCGACTGATGGTTTGCAATACAGCCCTGACCCGCTCGGCACAGGGTGTATCACCGGAGCAGGCTGTATCGTACTTATAGTGCTGTGCGGCGTACTTCTCCGCCGCAGTGAGCAGATGATGTATTTCATCGTCTCAGCCGTGATCACCGCAGTCGCTGCGGCAGCAATGCTTATATTCCGGGCGGAACTGCTCATATTCTGCCGTCAGATACTGGCTTCACTTGAAATGCTGAATACTGATTTCACCTCAGTTGCGGAGATACGGTGACGCTCAGATAATGAACGCGACATGCGTTTGTTATAGATATACTTTATGAAGGGAGGTAATTATATGAAGGACTTAGCTTTCAGAATGTGGTGCAAAGCTCAGTTTGCAAAGCAGCAGATCAAGGAGCGCTTTACCAGCGAGGACGGCGGTGCTGATGGTATCATTATCGCGATCATAATCATCATTATCGTTGTGGCTCTTGGTATCGTGTTCAGAGATCAGATCGGTAAGTGGTTCAGTGATCTTGCAGGTGCAGCTAACGATCAGATCGGTGATGCAACCAAGGATCCGGCTTATACCAACATATGATGTCACGGCGATCCGATCCCGGCATAGACTGTGCCGGGATTGGATCATATTTTCTTGATTCATCACAATTGTGAGGATATAAAATGAAACCTAAAATCGACATTCGCTCAGAAAACGGCGCGGCATATGTCCTTGAAGCTGTTATCGTTTATCCGATCGTCATGATAGCGGTAATATTCCTGATAATGGTCGGAATGACATTTGCACAGAAATCCATGCTCCAGCACCGCGCTGCCGAGCTTTCGACATATATCGCCAAAGTAATACGCTATCCCGGTTACCAGAACATTGAAAAACCATTCTACGATGAATCTTCCGATGGAGAAGTGACACGTGAAATGGTGGATAATGCAATGAAGCAGATCGACCCTTACCGCTATATTCTGCATATCGTCGGAAACCAGGTGCGGTCCTCCACAGATTCGGACGGCAATGAAGTGGTATCCGAATGCGAAAAGCAGATAGTAAAATACCTCGACGGCCACGGATTCCTGAAACCGGCAGCAGGCGCTGCTCCGAAGCCGGACTCTGCGACATACAGCGGCGTAAAGGATCCGGCGGAGCTGAACGGACGCTCCTGCTACATCTCCGCAACAACTTCCCGAGTGGCAGTATAT
>CAKSHT010000071.1 GCA_934457235.1 uncultured Oscillospiraceae bacterium | reverse complement strand
GTTCAAGTGCGTTTATAAGGTTTCCATTGTGTGCGATAGCGAGTGCGCCCTTAACGTGACGCACGGTCATAGGCTGGCAGTTCGCGGTATTAACGTTACCCGTGGTGGAGTAGCGCACATGCCCGACGGCTATCCTGCCCTGACCGAATTCCGACAGAACGCGTTCGTTGAAAACCTCGTTCACCAGACCGAGTCCCTTGTGGGTCTTGAATACGCCGCGGTCGTTCACAACGATTCCGCAGCTCTCCTGTCCCCTGTGTTGAAGCGCATACAGCCCGAAATAAGCTGAATGTGCTACGTCGGACGGCGTATTGCAGTAAATTCCGAATACACCGCATTCCTCATGGATATTACCTGACAAAGTATATCATTCCTTTCCGTTCCAGCAGTAGCTGCAAAGCCCGCTTTCCGGAAGTCCGACAGCCTTTACGGTGCCCTCAAGCGACTGGAATTCCAGCGATGTGAGCTTCAGACGGCGGCATATCTCCGCTCTTAGGCGCTTGCCGCGTTCTGTGTTCGTGTCGCTGTATTCGCTGATGTATTTCACGCCTTCTTCACCCTCAAATTCGTGGATAATGCGGCGCGCGATGAGGTCAAGTTCAGAGGTACTGCGCGAGAAATTCAGATACTTGCACCCGTACATGATCGGCGGACATGCGGAGCGCATATGCACTTCCTTTGCGCCGTTCGCATACAGAAACTCGACTGTTTCGCGCATCTGTGTTCCTCTTACTATGCTGTCGTCTACGAAAAGGAGCTTCTTCCCCTCAATGAGTTCGTGCACGGGGATAAGCTTCATCTTTGCAACCTTGTTTCTCATGGTTTGGCTCTGCGGCATAAAGCTGCGTGGCCAGGTGGGAGTATACTTTATAAACGGACGCGCAAACGGGATACCGCTGCGGTTTGCGTAGCCAATTGCATGCGGAACGCCGGAATCCGGAACACCGCAGATGAAGTCAACATCGGGCAGTGTGCCGTTTTCGATATCGTGTTCTGCCATTATCTCTCCGTTTCGTGTACGCATGGTTTCGACCGTAACGCCCTCGTAAACGGAGTTAGGATAGCCGTAGTACGTCCACAGAAACGTGCATATCTTAAGGTTTTTCTGGCAGCCCTCGCTGAGTACTTCCGCGCGCTTGGAGGTGATCTTTACGATTTCTCCGGGGAGCATTTCGCGGTAGATGTCGTAACCCAGCTTCTGGAAAGCAAAGCTTTCGAAAGTTACGCAGTAGCCATCGTCACGGCGTCCTATAATAATAGGAAGTCTGCCATCCTTGTCGCGGGCTGCAATGATACCGTCCTCGGTGAGTATCAGCATGGAGATAGTACCGTTGATACGCTCCTGCGCATAGCGGATACCGTCAACGATATTGTCCTTCTGCGCGATGAGCGCGCCGATGAGTGAGGAGGAGTTGACCTTGCCGCTGCTCATTGTTTCAAAGCTTGCGCTGGAGTTGCTGAGAAGCTCGTTGCACAGTTCTTCGTCGTTGTTTATGATACCGATATTGCACACCGCATAAGTGCCCATTCTGGATTTGAGCAGGATAGGCTGCGGGTCTGTGTCGCTGATGGTACCAATGCAGAGATTACCCTCCATGTTTTCCACATCGTTCTCAAATTTGGTGCGGAACGGCGAGTTCTCAATGCTGTGAATGCTCCTCTGGAAGCCCTTTTCAGCGGAATAAGCAGTCATGCCGCCGCGTCTTGTGCCGAGGTGAGAATGGTAGTCTGTGCCGAAAAATACGTCGCTGATACAGCAGTGTTCAGTTGCTGCTCCGAAAAAACCGCCCATATAAAGTTATACCGCCTTTTCTCTGTCTGTTTTTACTGACTAATCCGGGGCAGGTGTTCGCCCGCTCCGGAAAGTCCAGTAATATCCCGATCCCTTGTTAGTAAAATCAGATCACTTGCCGAAAATACGACGCATGATCTCCTGGTAAGCGTCTTCTACGCCGCCCATATCTCTGCGGAAGCGATCTTTGTCGAGCTTCTCGTGGGTGGTGGAATCCCAGAAGCGGCAGGTATCCGGAGAGATCTCGTCAGCGAGGATTATCTGACCGTGGAAGCGACCGAACTCGATCTTGAAGTCGATGAGGTCGATATTGAGTTTCTTGAAGTATTCAAGCATGAACTTGTTTACAGCGAAAGCATACTTGGAAATGGTGTCGATCTCCTCCTGGGTAGCAAGTCCCAGACCGAGCGCATAGTAGCTGTTGATGAACGGGTCGCCGAGGTCATCGTTCTTGTAGCTGAATTCCAGTGTAGGAGTCTTAAGGGGAGTACCCTCTTCAATACCGAGTTTCTTGGAGAAGCTGCCTGCTGCGACGTTTCTGATGATAACTTCCAGCGGAACGATCTCTACTTTCTTAACTACGGTCTCACGATCGTTGATCTCTTCAACGAGATGGGTAGGGATACCCTCCTTCTCAAGCAGACCGAACATGTAGTTTGTCATTTTGTTGTTGATGACGCCCTTGCCGTGGATCTGACCTTTTTTCAGACCGTTGAAAGCGGTCGCGTCGTCCTTGTAGGAAACGATAACATAATCAGGGTTCTCAGCGCATGCGAAAACCTTCTTTGCCTTGCCCTCATAAAGCTGTTCTGCCTTTGTGTAGCTCATTGTCTTATCTCCTTGTTGTTTTATATGTTTCTCCCTGCTTCTGGCAGGGGCAGTTTTCAGATGTCCTTGATCATTTCCTGCATCTTGGCGTCAGCAGCGAGGTTCTTCTCGTTCTGCTTCTTCTTGAATGACAGGAGCTTGTCCGCCAGTTCTGCATCGCTTACTGAAAGTATTTCTGCGGCGAGGTAGCCTGCATTTGCAGCGGCGTCGATGCCTACTGTCGCAACGGGAACTCCCGGAGGCATCATAACGGAGCTGAGCAGCGCGTCAACGCCCTCCAGTGCCTTTGCCTTAACAGGAATCGCGATGACCGGCAGGGTGGTGTTGCCTGCAATGGCTCCTGCAAGGTGCGCAGCCATACCAGCGGCCGCAATTATCACACCGAATCCGTTTGCCCGCGCGTTCTTCGCGAATTCTGCGACTTCCTTAGGGGAGCGGTGAGCGGAGAGCACGCGCATTTCAAACGGAATGCCGAACTCTTTCAGAGCCTCGGCAGCCTTGCGTACTACAGGGAAATCGCTGTCGCTGCCCATTACTATGCCGACTTTTTTCTGATCTGACATGTATCTTCCTCCTGAAATAAAAATTAGCTGTATGCGGAATACAGCTAAAAAAGTTACAATTGTGTTATGGTTGCACTTATTCTGTAAAAAGAAGCCGCATTTACACTATGATAGCTGTGACATGAGATTACACCCATCATTTTCTGATCCCCTTTTTACTTAATCCTTGCGAATTATAAACCTCGCAAAACAACCTAAATATATTTTACTATATAATTGCCGGAATTTCAAGTGCTTTTTTAAAATTTCGACGAAATTTATCAAAAAGTCGGGGAAATACACCTGAAATCCGGCAATATATTAGTTTATAATATGGGTTAGCCTAAGCTAAAGAAGCACGGCGTCATTTATTTTCAGTCTGAATCTGACGCCGAGGAATTCTGCGGCGCGCCGACACAGTTTCATTCTGTCGAGAAATATCTCAAAATATTCCATGATAGACGATATTTTCTGGTCGATAGTGAGGTCAAGAATTAAATCCATTTTGTCCTCTGAGAAATAGAGCGAGGATTTTTCTACAGCGTAATTCACGCGGTCGTGGATATCCTTTGCCAGGTTTTCGGATGTAGGGATAAACGCTCCGTCCGCAGAACGCACCCTGGAGCGCCGTACATCGGATTTGTCCGCAATTATAAGTGCGGCGGCGATTGGCGTTACAGGAGCCGCCGTACCCTCATCGTGATTTCCGATAGCGGAAACAATCAGCGAGATTTCGTTTGCCGGCATTCCGAGATTGTCCAGCAGACGGAACGCCATTACAGCCCCGCTCTGCGCGTGGTCGATACGATTTATTACGTTTCCGATATCGTGCATGTACGCTGCGATTTCCGCCAGTTCGCATGTGCGCTGTTCGTAGCCAAGCGTGGTGAGTATCATGAACGCAGAAGCCGCGGCGCGCTCAACATGCGCGTTGGAGTGCTCGGTGTAACCGATGGTGCTGAGCGCCGCGTCAGCGTAGTTGATGTAGGTCTGTATATCCTTGTTCCGGCGGATATATTCATAAGTGATATTACTCAATTTACTTACCTCAAATGCGTGAAAGTCTGAACATTGCGGTACCGTGCGGCTTTACAACAGCGGCGACAGTTCCGGATACTTCGCTGTCAGCGCTCGTCCAGACTTCATGTGAGGAAAGCCTGCATGTTACGGGAAGCTCTGCGGTTATCTCGCATTCGGTCTCGCCGCAGTTGAAGAGCGCGGCGTAGAAGTCCTTTCCGTTCTCGTGGGTGGCGAACCACACTATCTGCTCGTTTCCGTCAACGGTCTTTCTGAATAGTGGGTGCGCGGAGTGCGTGTTGTTGAGGCAGTCGATGACATTACTGTTTGTGAGCAGGTTCATGGTGAATTCGTCGAACTTTGTCATCTCGCCACCGATCATCAGCGGTGAACGCATCATGCACCACAGGCTCATCATAGTTATCTGCTCGTCCTGCGTGAACTTAGTCCAGCCATCGGGACCGTAATCCTGGAGGATCGCGCCGATAGGGAGCATATCTGCGTCCGGGAAATGTCCTGCCCCCGCGTGTATACACCAGGTCTGTGCGCGACTGAACATATCAAGCAGCTGCGGCCAGTTGTCCCAGAAATCGTCTGTTATGCGCCACATATTGCTGACTTCCTTGTAAAGCTCTGCTTTTTCCGGGAGCGCTGCGCCGGGGGAGAGGCTCAGCACCATGTCGCGCCCACAGGAGCGCAGTGACTTGCTGAGCATAACAAGTTCACTCTCCTCGTGGGGAAGCTCGCGGCAAATGTCGTCTACCTTGATGAAATCAACGCCCCAGGACTTGTAAAGCTCGAAGAGACTGTCGTAGTATTCGCGTGCGCCATCCTTTTCGGGGTCAACACCATACATGTCGGTGTTCCACTGGCATATGCTGGCGGTTTTTGCAATCTCACGGGCTGTTTTGGTAGTTCCTTTGATTGCAGTATTGCGGTGAACTGCCTGGCGCGGGATTCCGCGCATGATATGAATACCGAATTTCAGTCCCAGTGAGTGAACGTACTCCGCCAGCGGTGCAAATCCCTTTCCGTCCTCAGCGGAGGGGAAGCGCTCAACTGCTGGTATCAGTCTTGAATATTCGTCCATGCAAAGCTCTGTGAACTGTTGGTATTCGTGGTTCTTTGCGATGGGATTGCTCCACTGAATGTCAACGACGATATATTTCCAGCCATATTGCTTGAGGTGCTTTGCCATAAAATCAGCATTAGCACGTACTGTCGCCTCGTTGACGGCTGCACCGTAGCAGTCCCAGCTGTTCCAGCCCATGGGCGGAGTTTTTACAAAAGAGTTGTTGTTCATAGTATCTCCTTATCCGGCAGATTATTTATGGTTGTCCATGACCACTTTCATTGCTTCTTCATCGAATTTGCGGTCCTTGAAGTAGTATTGCTTGTCATCGTTGGTTATAGGTCTTATGACCCTGCAGGGATTTCCTGCGGCTATGACGTTCGCGGGGATATCCTTTGTGACAACGGAGCCGGCACCGATAACAGTGCCGCTTCCGATGTGAACGTCCGGGCATATCGTTGTGCTGCCGCCTATCCAGCAGTCAGATCCGATGGAAACCGAAATTCCGTATTCGTACATCGTGTTCCGGGCTTCCGGGTGAACGGGGTGTCCCGCAGTGTAGATGGATACGTTTGGCGCAATGAAAACATTGTCCCCGATAGTTACTTTTGCGACATCAAGCACGGTCAGGTTGTAGTTAGCGAAGAAATTGTCGCCGACCTCGATGTTAAATCCGTAATCCGCGTGAAACGGCGGCAGGACAGTGCAGTTTTTTCCGGCTTTTCCGAAAATCGTGCGTATCTGACGTTCCAGCTCATCAGCGAGCCAAGGCTCGGTGTTATTGAATTTCCACTGCTTCTTTTTGCCCTCTACGCCCTGAACAGCGCATGCAGTGTCAGCGATGTATGCCATTTCGTTCTGGCGTCTTGTAATATTGTCCATAAGTGCCTCTCTTATTTGCTGAGCGCGTCAAGAATGCTCTTTGCGAACCACTTGACCTCCGGGTGCTCCGCGATCTCCCATAGTCTGGAGGTGCAGCATACCACGCCGTCGCGGCGGTAGAGAAGTCCCAGGCGCTTGCGGCGCTCCGGATTGTCAATGACCCAGACATCCGGCTCAATGCTTGTTCCATCAAGGTCGGCGCAGCGGCTGTGAGATACGATGTTGTACCATTGCGGCGTTGTGTGGTCGGTGCATGGAAATTCCGAAAGCAATCCGGAGCCGCTGTCGATCAGCAGTCCCAGGGTGCCTGTAGGAACCGGCTTACCCATGCTTTCGGAAATACTGCGGAACATTCCATAGCACCAGAAATCCGTGCAGTACTCTCCGGGGAGGGAATCCTCGCCAAGACGCGGAATGTAGAGTGCGCCAGTTTCTTTTGCATGTTCAAAATCGTCCGTGATCTCCAGCGACTTGCCGTCATAAGAAATCGAGTTTTCGGTTATTTTTACGTCGATATCGGGGTAGATGTAGAGCGTATAATTGTTCTGATTTTCGCCTCTGACGGAAACATGCAGACTAGCAGTGACTGGCTTGTCGCAGCCGACGCTGAAAATAATGCTCTCTGCCCGGAAGAGTCTGCCGTTGCGTGATACTACCGGTGATCTGCCGCTTTCCAGGATTTTTCCGTCACTGGAAAGCTCCCAGTCAATGCCGTCCGCATTGAAATCCGGTTCAGTGCTTGAGATGACAAGACCGCACTGGATATCCTGCGCCGCAGAGTATACAAATCCGTCCAGCTCCGCCAGAACAACGGTCTCTCCGCAGAAGTTCCGCCATTCCTCCGGCGTGATAAGTCCCTTGGAGCGCATATGTGCATTCAGAATACCGACTGTAGCCACGCCCTGTCCCGGAAAGTCCTGAATATCCAGCAGCTGGAATCCGCTCATCATTGAACTGCGCATAGCAGTTTCGATATCACGGCGGTAGCAGTCTGCTGCCAACGCTCCGGAAGCGCGGAAGAAATCCTTCCAGCGGTGTAGCATTCCAGCTTCTTCAAGTCCCTTTCTGTAAGCCGCATAAGCTTCATGACGTACGGGACCAGTGTAATCCTTTATCTCGTCGAAATCCGGGAACATTGCGTACTGACCGACCTCATGCGATACGACCGGGACATGCACGGAAATGTTGTCCCAGCTTTCCGCCTTGACTTTCTTCATTTCGGTGCCGTACTGTATCATTATCTCTCCGTTTTCATCGGCTACCTGCGTTCCGCCGAGCGCAGCCGCTTCGTCGATGAGCGGGTCATAGTTGTGGACGCTGTTCGGGTAGTTTGTCTGGATGTGCCCCTGCGGAGCGTCGCACATGGCGTAGCTTCCGCGGATAAGGCGGTCGTGTCCCAGACGTACTCCGCTGAAGAAGTCCTCCTGATCCAGAACGCACGGAACAAACTGGAAGTTGTTGGAGCCGCCGGCGTAAAGCTTGTCGGGATAACTGGACTTGTATCCGGCGAGAAGCTCGTTCAGCCTGTCCTTGTTGCCCCAAAGCTCGTTGCCCATGCTCATCATAACGAAGCTAGGGTGATGTCCGAATTCCCTGAGAATACGCCAGCCCTCATCACGCAGGAACTCATGTTCCTCGCCGAATTCGTCTGGGATAGTTCCCCAGAACGGAAGCTCCGGCTGTAGGTAGATTCCAAGAATATCCGCGGCAGTGAAAGCAGCGTCTGGCGGGCAGCAGGTGTGGTAGCGCACGTGATTTATTCCGTATTCTCCCAGTGTTCCGAAGAAATTCAGCCAGGAATCAATGTCAGTGGGCATGAAACCAGTTTCCGGGAATACAAGACCGTCGTGCTTGCCGCGCAGGAATACTTCTCTGCCGTTTACAAGCAGAGTTCGCTCGTCATGCGAAAGCTTCCTTATTCCGACGGAAACGCGTCGGATATCGTTTCCTGTTGCGATTTCAAGCGTAAGCGCGTCGGGAGCGCTGTCGCTCCACAGCGGTACGTTGTCGGAGAGGGCGACATCGCATTCCAGCGGCATTCCGTTGGAATATTCAGCAGTGGTGCTTCCGTATTTCCGGTCGCCGGAGAATACTCGTAATATTGCTGTTCCGCTGTTGCTGCAGGAAATATCCGCGCGGACATGCAGTGTACGCAGATCGTCCGTATAAGCGTAAACGGATTCTGCGAACGCGCGGTAAGCCTGGATTTCAATTCGTCCGACGATTCCGTTCCAGTTGGTCTGGGTATCGCGTGATGTAAGATGACCGCCGCCGGTGGGGTAGTCCGTGTTGTCAACGCATATCGTCAGCTCATGCGTTCCGGCAGATATTCCGGTAAGTGAGTAGCGGTGCGGGGCGCACAGGGAATCACGGCGTCCGATAAGCTTTCCGTCCAGGAAAACGCGCGTCTTGCGAGTGCGCTCCAGGAAAAGCGTAACGTTCTGCTCAGCCATTTCGGGCGTTACTTCAATTGAACGCTGAAACCATGCAAAGCCCTCGAATTTATGCATATCCGTAAGGCAGCCGTATTCAGTTTCGGTGTTGATTTTTCCAAGCCCTGCGTTTGACGTGGAGTTCGGCAGGGTTATACTGTCGTGGTATTTTTCGGGCAGTGAGTCGTTCTTGCTTTCGTCAAGAAACGCTTTCCACTGTCCGCTTAAATCAGTGATTATCATAGGAAACCTCCATAAAATAAATCTCCAGAACTATTATAAATGAAAACCACGAGGAAATCAAGCGGTTTTCTGAAAAAAGAAGAAAAAAGCCGGACGGAAGTACCGCCCGGCTGATATGAGGTATGCTGCTTTATACGGCAAACTGACTGTTATAGAGATTTGCATAAAAACCATTCCGTGCAAGGAGCTGTTCGTGGTTTCCCTGTTCGATTATGTGACCGTCCTTCATTACAAGGATAACGTCAGCTTCGCGAATAGTGGAGAGCCTGTGCGCAACGATGAAACTTGTCCTGCCTTTCATCATCTTGGCAAAGGAGTCCTGAATCTTGATTTCGGTGCGGGTATCAATGGAAGAAGTCGCCTCGTCTAGTATAAGCATGGGAGGCAGGCAGAGCATCACACGCGTTATACACAGCAGCTGCTTCTGCCCCTGGGAAAGGCTTCCGCCGTCCTCGCCGATGACGGTATCGTAACCCTGGGGCATTCTTTTGATGAAGCTGTGCGCGTGAGAAGCCTTGGCGGCGGCGATTATCTCTTCTTCGGTGGCGTCCGGCTTACCCATGATTATGTTGTCGCGGATAGTTCCGGATTTGAGCCACGTTTCCTGGAGAACCATTCCGTAGCTTTCGCGCAGGCTGTGGCGTGTGACGTTGCGGATATCGTTGCCCTCCACGCTCACCGAACCTCCGTTGACATCATAGAATCGCATCAGCAGATTGATTATCGTAGTCTTACCGCAGCCGGTGGGACCGACTATCGCAACGCGTTGTCCGGGTTTAACGGTAAGGTTAAGATCCTCAATGAGCTTTCTGTCGGGAACGTAGGAGAACGAAACATTGTCGAGCTTAACGCTGCCATTTACGTCACTGAGCTTCACAGCGTCCTCGGGTTCGCTGGTCTGGGGCTTTTCTTCGATAAGCTCAAAAAGACGTGAAGCGCATGCAAGCGCGTTCTGTAATTCGGTGATAACTCCGGAGATCTCGTTGAACGGCTTGGTGTACTGGTTTGCGTAGGAAAGACAGCATGAAAGCTGACCGATAGTGAAAGCCGCGGCAGTGCCGGCTGTAGAAATGCACATCAGCGCACCGCACAGTGCAACGCCAGCGTAAACTACGCTGTTCACAAAGCGGGTAGACGGGTTGCTTAACGAGGAGAAGAACGTAGCCTTGAGCGAATATTCGCCGAGCTTGTCGTTTATCTCGTCAAAGTCCTTAAGTGACTTTTCCTCATGAGAGAACGCCTGTACGACTTTCTGGTTGCCGATCATCTCATCAATGAAAGCGGTCTGCTGACCGCGGGTCTCGGTCTGGAGCCTGAACATACGGTATGTGCGGCTGGCGATGAACTTTGCGACGAACAGTGAGAGTGGCGTTGTAACGACAACGACTACAGCAATTGTCCAGTTTATAGTGAACATGAATATGAGCGCACCCAAGATAGTTGCCACACCCGTGAAGAGCTGAGTGAATCCCAGCAGCAGACCCTCGGAGAACTGGTCGGCGTCGGCGATAACGCGGTTCACGATGTCACCATAGGGGTTAGCGTCGATGTAGCTGAGCGGCAGGACTTCAATGTGTCTGAAGGCCTCGTTGCGGATATCGCGTACAACATGGTAGGCAATGCGGTTGTTGATGGCGTTCATGATCCACTGCAAACCAGCGGTCAGGCCGATAACAACTGCGGTTTTCATAAGTATCTGTGTTACTCCGGAAAAATCCACATTATCCTTGCCGATGATAAGGTCTATCGCGTCACCTATGAGGATAGGCGCGTACAGAGTAAGTGCGACAACGCACGCCGCCAGTATCATGGACAGAACGATGAAAAATCCGTGACGTCCTACGTATTTCAGAACTTTTTTCATTGTGCCCTTAGGGGCGGTCTTTTTCGTTTTCTTAGTGTTTGCCACTTAAACCGCCTCCTTTTTGAACTGCGAATTATATATCTCGCTGTAGACAGGGCAGCTTTCAAGAAGCTTGTCGTGCTTTCCTATTCCGACTATCTTGCCGTCGTCCAGCACGATTATCTTGTCCGCATGCTGGATCGAAGAAGTACGCTGCGATACGATAAATACGGTCGGGTCGCTGTCCATTTCACGGATAGCCTTTCTGAGCGCCGCGTCTGTTGCGAAGTCCAGTGCGGACGCACTGTCGTCCAGA
>CAKSHT010000070.1 GCA_934457235.1 uncultured Oscillospiraceae bacterium | reverse complement strand
CCGCCGGAGTATGAATAGCAAGCGCGCAGGCGTCCGGAATGGAGTGATTTACTCTGATGAACTCCACGGACATGCAGCCCATGCGTACGTTCTGGCGCGGCTCCACGACGTTCAGCGAAGCCTGCGACAGCAGTCCGTGCTCCTTGAGCTTGCCCTCCACAAGGCCCAGGGTAAGACGCGTTCCGTAAATCGGGACGTTTATCTTCTTGAGCAGGTACGGCAGGGCGCCGATGTGATCCTCGTGGCCATGAGTTATTACTATTCCGCGGAAACGGTCACGGTTCTTTTCAAGGTATGTGAAATCCGGAACTACCAGGTCTACACCGGGCATGTCGTCATCCGGGAATGCAAGACCGCAGTCCACGATGAACATATCGTTGCAGCACTCATAAACGTACAGATTCTTGCCGATCTCGTTGAGTCCGCCGAGCGACGTGAACTTCACCGGAGCATAGCGTATCTCACGGGGCTGCTTCTTCGCGGGCTGGCGCTGGGGTCTGTCGGAGTCCTTCGGCTCACGGCGGGTACGCTCGGCTGTGCGCTGTTTGTTCTCGGTTTTCTTGACCGGAGTAAATCTCGCGCGGTACTTCTTGTCCTTATCGCCACGCTCAGTTCTCTCTGTACGCTCGGTGCGGGCGGGCTTTTCGGCTCTCTGCGGCTGTGTGCGCTCGGTCTTGTTCTTCGGGGCGATGTTTTCTGTTTCTGTAAGGAGCTTGTTGTTTGTCAATAATCCCATAAAATTTCCTTTCTGTGGTGCAGCAGGACATATCGCGATAAGGGCACACTACCCCCATTGTTGCAAAACACAGACCATAAAATGAAAAAAGCGTCCGCACATGAATAAGTAACAGACAGCGCCGCCACCCTGAATGAAAGGTACGCAGGCTGCGTATGTGCGCGTTTCCCCCGGCAATGGCGGAGCAAGGGGCAGCGCGGCAATGAGTAGTAAGGCAGTGCGGAACAAACCGGACGCTTCGGCGAATGGTGCCAGGGCGCACAGTCAGCTGATGCCTGCCGGATCACCGGCGAATTACTGTTTGTGTTTGTAGCTGATATATAGTAACTGCAAAATATTTCCTGTATATAACATATATTTGACCGCGTTCCCGTGATTATACAAAAAAGCCGGAAAGCGGGTGTGTACTTTTAACGATGTTCCGGATAAATTCCAGAAAAAAATACCGGACATATGTATTAATTATACCGCATTTGCACCAGATTGTCAAGTACTTGTCACAAACGGAGGCGGATATACGTTAAAAACCGTACCGACACACTTCGCTGGAGGGATAATCGATAAGTATATTATATTGTCTATCCCTGCCTGTACGGAAACAGCGGATAAACCAGTCCGTAAAAATCAGCACAGCATCTTGTTAAATAATTGACAACTGTTGATACATTGTGCCATGTACAGTTTGATATGCCTACAGTTTGGAAATTACATGCATCGCATAACAGATATTGTAAGTTTTTGTATTCTGTACTCCTTCGGCTCCGGTCGGCACAATATATTGTATACATCTTTCTGAATGATACAGCCGATATAAAAAAAGAATAAGTATTTTTTTCGTAAAAACAGAAATTACTATTGACTTTAAGGAATGCATATGTTATAATATTGTCAGGTTGGATCACCAACATAGGGCGTCAGTCCGAGTTGTTTCCGAACTAGCAGTAGTTCAGAGGTTGACCCGGCTGAAATTCACGTCCAAAATAATATGGAGGTATTTAGAAAGATGGCAACATTTGAACAGTGGAAAGGTTTTAAAGGCAAGATCTGGCAGGAAGAAATAAACACACGTGACTTCATCCAGAACAACTACACTCCCTACGATGGCGACGAGTCCTTCCTCGCTGGCCCGGCTGACTCCACCAACAAGCTGTGGGGCAAGGTTCAGCAGCTTCAGAAGGAAGAGCGCGCTAAGGGCGGCGTTCTCGATATGGATACTCACATCGTTTCCGGCATCACATCTCATGAGCCTGGCTACATTGATCCTGAACTGAAGGATCTTGAGAAGATCGTTGGTCTGCAGACTGATAAGCCCCTCAAGAGAGCATTCATGCCCTATGGCGGTATCAAGATGGCTGAAGAGGCTTGCACTACTTACGGCTACACCCCCGATCCCGAACTGCACAAGATCTTCACAGAATATCACAAGACTCACAACCAGGGCGTATTCGACGCTTACACCCCTGAGATGCGTGCAGTAAGAAAGAACAAGATCATCACCGGTCTGCCCGACACCTACGGCCGCGGCCGTATCGTAGGCGACTACAGAAGAATCGCCCTCTACGGTATCGACAGACTCGTTGAAGCCAAGCAGTACGACCTCGCTAACTGCGGCAACGGCAAGATGAGAGATTCCGTTATCCGTCAGCGTGAGGAGCTGGCTGACCAGATCCGCGCTCTCAAGCAGATGAAGGTTATGGCTGCTTCTTACGGCTGCGATATCTCCAAGCCTGCTGCTAATGCACGCGAGGCTGTTCAGTGGACATACTTCGGCTACCTGGCTGCTATCAAGACCCAGAACGGCGCTGCAATGTCCATCGGCCGTATCTCCACATTCCTCGATATCTATATCAAGCGTGACCTTGACAACGGCACTCTGACCGAGGCTGAGGCACAGGAGCTTATCGACCACCTGGTACTCAAGCTCAGAATGGTTAAGTTCGCTCGTATTCCTTCTTACAACCAGCTGTTCTCCGGCGACCCGGTATGGGCTACACTGTCTATCGGCGGTAAGGGTCAGGACGGCCGTTCCATGGTTACAAAGAACGACTTCCGTTTCCTGCACACCCTTGAGAACATGGGTCCGTCCCCGGAGCCGAACATGACTGTTCTGTACTGCGACAAGCTTCCCGATACATTCAAGCGCTATGCAGCAGCTATCTCTGTTCGTACCTCCTCTGTTCAGTACGAGAACGATGACGTTATGCGTCCTGTCTGGGGCGACGACTACTCCATCTGCTGCTGCGTATCCGCAACACAGACCGGCAAGGAAATGCAGTTCTTCGGTGCACGTGCTAACCTCGCAAAGTGCCTGATGTACGCTATCAACGGCGGTATCGACGCTAAGACAAAGGCTCAGGTTGGTCCTGCTTACAGACCCATCACCTCCGAGTACCTTGATTACGATGAGGTTATGGAGAAGTACGACGCTATGATGACATGGCTCGCATCCATCTATGTTCACACTCTGAACCTTATCCACTACATGCACGACAAGTACAACTACGAAGCTGCTGAGATGGCTCTCATTGATACCGATGTTAGACGCACATTCGCTACCGGTATTGCTGGCTTCTCCCACGTTGTTGACTCCCTGTCCGCTATCAAGTACGCTAAGGTTAAGTGCATCCGTGACGAAGACGGTATCGTTAATGACTTTGAGATCGAAGGCGACTTCCCCAGATACGGTAACGATGACGACCGTGCTGATGATATCGCTGTATGGCTGCTCGGCACCTTCCTCAAGAAGCTGAAGCAGTGCCACACCTACCGTGATTCTGAGGCTACCACTTCTATCCTCACCATCACTTCCAACGTTGTATACGGTAAGGCTACCTCTGCTCTCCCGGACGGCCGTAAGGCTGGCGAGCCCCTCTCTCCTGGTGCAAACCCCTGCTACGGTGCGGAGAAGAACGGTCTGCTTGCATCCCTTAACTCTGTTGCTAAGCTGCCTTATGAGTGGGCACTCGATGGTATCTCCAACACCCAGACCATCAACCCCGACGCACTTGGTCACTCTGAGGAAGAGCGCGTAACCAACCTCGTCAATGTTCTTGATGGTTACTTCGACAAGGGCGCACACCATCTCAACGTAAACGTATTTGGTAAGGAAAAGCTCATTGACGCTATGGAGCACCCTGAGAAGGAAGAGTACGCAAACTTCACTATCCGCGTATCCGGATATGCAGTTAAGTTCATCGACCTGACCAGAGAGCAGCAGCTCGACGTTATCGCAAGAACCTGCCACGATCATATGTAATTTATAAACCCGGCAATATAAAGGACAGCGTCGTGAAAGCGGCGCTGTTCTGCTATCTGATAAGGAGGATATATGAGCGAGATCTTAGGAAGAATCCACTCGACCGAGAGCTTTGGCGCCGCCGACGGTCCGGGAGTTCGGTTCATAATATTCGTGCAGGGCTGCCGCATGCGCTGCCGCTACTGCCACAATCCGGACACATGGAGCATGGAGGGCGACGACACGACCGTTGAAATGTCAGCAGAGGAAGTGCTCAGCAAGGCGCTCCGCTACAAAAGCTACTGGAAGAACCAGGGCGGAATTACAGTCAGCGGCGGCGAACCGCTGTTACAGATGGACTTCATGCTGGAGCTGTTCAAGCTTGCAAAGGCGGAGGGTGTGAACACCTGCATCGACACCGCAGGAAATCCGTTCACCCGTGAGGAACCGTTCTTCTCAAAGTTCCAGGAGCTTATGAAGTACACTGACCTGCTGCTTCTGGATATCAAGGAGATAAACCCGGAACGCCACAAGAACATCACCGGATTCGACAACACGAATATCCTTGACATGGCGCAGTACCTCAGCGATATCGGCAAGCCTGTGTGGATACGTCACGTACTGGTTCCCGGACTGTCCGATTTCGACGAGGATCTTGACAAGCTCGGCGAATTCATCAAGACATTAAAGAATGTAGACCGCGTGGAGGTGCTCCCATACCATACGCTCGGCAAATTCAAGTGGGAGAACCTAGGCATAAAGTACACCCTGGAGGACACAAACCCGCCTGCCACTGACCGCGTGGACAACGCACAGAAGAAGCTCGGCGCCGGAAAATACGCCTGTAAGTAAGTTAAGGCAACACCGCACAAAGACCATTTATTGGATTTTGTACGTGTCTTGCTT
The DNA here is from genome assembly GCA_934457235.1 of uncultured Oscillospiraceae bacterium. Classification (GTDB taxonomy): domain Bacteria; phylum Bacillota; class Clostridia; order Oscillospirales; family Ruminococcaceae; genus CAG-115. The sequence continues at coordinate 6,319 of CAKSHT010000070.1, read as the reverse complement.
GCATCTTTTCCGTCATCTTGCACAATTCGTCCTAGCAAGGCGTCAGCCTTGCGTCGTCCTCATTGTACAATCTGACGAAAAATATGACTGCGCAATACACGCACAATCCTTGTGCGGTATTGCCTTAAAAATACCCTCCGGTAAACCAGTGGCAAAAAACTGATTAAAAAAGCCCGCTTCGCGGGCAAATTCGGATTTTTTCGATAAGCTGAGCTCCCCCGCTGTTGCGGAGGAGCTCATTTTTATTTGTTCAGTAGGATTACTGAGCGTTGTTCTGGGTGTAGGACGCGATCATGTTCTTTACCATCTGACCGCCGATAGAACCAGCCTGCTTTGCGGTGAGTTCACCGTTGTAGCCGTTTGCGTTCAGTGCTACGCCAACCTCGCTGGCTGCCTGCATCTTCATGGAATTGAGTGCGCTCTTAGACTGCTTATTGGATGCCATAATATTGATCTCCTTTAATAGAAAAAGTTATTTGGAGATACGCAGCTTCCGCTCCGTTCTCCACAGGAGCGGAAGCGTTTTCACTTCGCCCTTGCAGTTATATTATTTTCATCGCGCCGCTTTTTATTAAAGGAAATTGTTTCACAAATCGGATGAAATTATTGTTCGCTATTCCCGGCGGAGAGACACTTCGCACAGATACCCTTCAGATTGAGCGTCACGCGGGTTATCATGTGTCCCTCGGAGTTCATGACAGTATGCGGAATGCTGTCAAGGCAGTCAAGTTCTACGTCAAATACCTTGGAGCACTTTTCACATATCATATGATAATGACGGTCAGTCCTGCCGTCAAATCTGTCCGAACCGTCCGCTATCGGTATTTTCAGAAGCATGCCCGCTTCGCTGAGCTGGTTCAGATTACGGTAAACCGTGCCCAGGCTGAGGTTCGGATTGTCCTGCTTCAGTGCGGTGTAGACCTCCTCGGCGGTCGGGTGCGTGGGATAGTTCATCACCTGTTCATATATTATCTCGCGTTGTCTTGAAAAGTTCATGTATCTCGCTTTCCCTCCGGTTATGTGCCTTTTGTCTAAAACAATAATCATTATCATTATTATAGCACATATCCCGCGATTTGTCAAGCAGATAATAAACCAGGGAAAGCGTTTTCATCACTCTCCCTGTGATCATTCTGTTTTCAGCCGCAGATCTCACGGGTAAGCTTTTCAGCGCGGGCGTAGACCTCGTTCGCGTCAACTGTGGTGAACTTACCGTTTTCGTAGAGTATCTGTCCATTAATAACGGTCATGACTACATTCTGCTTTGTTCCGGCGTACACAAGATTCTTTGCGATATTGTGTATCGGCTGCATATTCGGCTGCATGAGGTCAATGACTGCAAGATCGGCTTTCTTCCCGGTCGCAAGTACATCGCAGTCGTTAAGACCCATTGCGAGCGCACCGCCGCTGCATGCCATTTTAAGCACATCGAACGCCGGGAACGCGGCCGCGTCGTTCTCGCGGTACTTCTGAAGCGCGGTCACGAGGAACATCTCGCGGAACATGTCAAGGCAGTTATTGCTTGCAGCGCCGTCCGTTCCTATTGCCATGTTATTTATTCCGCGGCGCTTCATCTCGCACAGGGGAGCTATTCCGCTGGCAAGCTTCAGATTTGAGGACGGATTTGTGACTACCCATAATCCACGCTCCTTTGCAATACGCATATCCTCCTCATCGAACCATACGCAATGGAAGCCGCCTCCGCCGTACTCCAGCATGCCCAGCTTCTCGAAAAGCTGCGTCGGGGACATTCCGTAACGCTCGCGGCAGCCGTCGGTCTCGGACTTCGTTTCACTGGAATGCGTGTACATCGGAGCTTTGTACTTCTGAGCCAGCTTCGCAAGTCCCTCAAGCGTTTCGCGTCTGGTGGTATATTCCGCGTGAAAGCCCAGTTGATAGCTGATGAGCGGGTCAAGGCTGTTGAACTTATTGTATTCCTCCTCGATACCCTCTACAGTACCGCCGAAGTCGTTGATAGAGCCGCACAGAACGCTTCTGTAGCCCATGTCTGTGCACGCCTTAGTGTAGCTGTCAAGCTTGAAGTACATATCAAAACTGGAGGTAATACCGCTTGTAAGATACTCCATATTGCCGAGCTGCGTGAACACGTAGATTGCTTCCTCGGTGAGCTTCGCCTCGTGCGGGAAAACCTGCTCATACAGCCAGTCGTTCAGCGGAAGATCGTCCGCAAAGCTGCGCAGGAACGTCATTGCAGTGTGGGTATGGGCGTTCTTGAAGCCCGGAATTATCAGCTTTCCGGAGAGGTCAATCTCGCGGTCGAAGCTTCCCTGCGGGATATTTTCAGCGCCGACAAACGTTATTCTGTCGCCATTGGTGTGCAGCTCTCCGGTGATGACTTCCTCGTTCTGCATGGTAAGTATTCGTGCGTTGTAAAAGCGTATTTTCATATTTCCTCCGTTCAGCCGAACAGCTCTCGCAGTGACTTTGTATAAGGATATCGCGCGATCCCGCGCTCGGTGACTATCGCAGTGACTAACTCCGCGTCCGTGACGTCAAATGCCGGATTCCAGCACTTCACGGAACTTTCAGCCGACGGCTGCGCAAAGAATTTCGTGCGTATCTCGTCGCCGCTGCGTTCCTCGATTTTTATATCCGCACCGGTCGCGCAGTTAAAATCTATCGTGGATCCCGGACAGAACACATAAAACGGTATCCCGTGGTACTTCGCGTTTATCGCCACGGAGCGCGTGCCGATCTTATTCGCAACGTCGCCGTTAGCCGCTACCCTGTCGCAGCCGACAAAGCACGCCTGTATCTTTCCCTGCTTCATCAGCATGGAAGCGGCGCTGTCGCAAATCAGCGTGGCGTCTATTCCGGCGTGATTAAGCTCAAAGGACGTCAGCCGCGCACCCTGGAGAAGCGGACGCGTTTCATCACAGAATGCATGGAACTCATATCCGCGCTCATTTCCGAGCAGCAGCGTACCAAGTCCCGTGCCGTATTCCACCGCCGCAAGTGCTCCTGCATTGCAGTGCGTGAGAATCCCGTCGCCGCTCTTTACAAGCGAAAGACCGTTTTCTGATATCGCCTTACATGTCGCGATATCTTCGTCGCAGATGGCTTTGCACTCCGCTCTGAGTGCGTTCAGCATTTCCCTGCGGTCGGTGTATTTTTCCGCGCAGGACACCATGCGCTTCACAGACCAGCTCAGATTTACCGCCGTTGGACGCGAGGAAATCAGATACTCCCCCGCCCTGCGCAGCTCCGGGAGTATATCCCCGGTTATCCGCCGTGCAATGACGTACATTCCGAACCCCGCGCACACTCCGATAGCCGGAGCACCGCGGACGCGAAGTTCATAGATTGCCTCGTAAATCTGCTCCGCCGTTTCCAGGCTGAGGTATTCAATGCGGTTCGGCAGGAGCGTCTGGTCAAGTATCTCGACTGCCGTTTCGTCCTGCGACAGACGCACAGTAAAAATTTTATCCATCAGCTGAAATATACAAGCTCGCTTGCAGCAGGCTCAGTTGTCTTAATTTCACGCGCGGCAAGGACAGGGCCTTCTCCGCGGTATGCAGCCTGCTTTTCTAATATCACTCTACCGGTGACTTCTACCCACTCGCCGTCCTTGAAGTTCGCGCCCTCGGAAGATTTAACGAGGATTCCGACTACCTGGATATCGTCAGCGCAGCAGGTCATTGCGCGGCGGGAAATAACGAAATATCCCTTTGGAACGTTCGAAGCACGGAACACCATTCCGCGTACATGAATATTCTTTCCGATATAGCGGTCGGGAGTGCTCATGATATCAACGTACCACAGACCGAAATCATCGTGTACGATTTCGATTGGGTCGGCATTGAGGTCATAAGGCATCTCGTCGTCGCCCTGGAAGCCCTGCTCGATAGTACCATCGTTGTATTCGAACATCATGTCGATCTTCGGATTCAGCGCCTTTATGCTGCGGCGGAGCGACTTCTTGTCCACCTTGTCCTTTTCGCAGCGGTTGAAAACAACTATGTCAGCCACCGAGAAATTATCGGAAAGCAGCTGGCGCATGTTGTTCATATAAACCTGGTACTTTGAATGGTCTACGAACATGAATATCTGGTAGAATATCCAGTCCTTGGGGGCCTTCTCTGCCATTGTGCGCAGGCTCCACATGCCATTGTATTCAAGCATGATCTGCGTCGGACGGTGTTTTTTTACCAGCTCGTTCAGATGGTCAGCGTTGAAGTCCTCCTCGTCCTCGACGAACTCGACTTCAGCCTTTGCAGCCTTGAGGATATCCGGTGCGTATTCCACCTCGCCCTCCTCGCAGGCGATTATCAGCGTGCGCTGACCCTTCGAAAACTGCTTGTCCTGAATCGTGTCAAGAATGAACGATGTTTTTCCGCTTTCAAGAAAGCCGGTTATCATATATACTGGAAGCTCCATAATGTGCTCCTCCTATCCTAAAATAATACCGTGCCCGGAGTTTTGCCTCCGGGCGCAGCGATGTTCAGTTTTTCCGGTTATACTCCGAACAGATCCTTGATCTTCTGCTCCTCAAGCTTTGCGCCGATCACGCACATTCTGCCGGTGACATCAGCAGAGCCGGTGCGCACCTCGTACTCTTCGGGAACGAAGTCGAAGTGATACCATACGCCGTCAGCGCCGGCAACGATGCCCTTGGCACGCAGAACAGAACCATATTCCTCGCCGGAAAGCCTGGAGAGCGCATTTTCAAGCTCTTCCTTGGTGAACTTCTTTGCGGTCTCAACGCCGAAGTTGCTGAACACCTCGTCGGCGTCGTGACCGTGATGGTGATGATGGTGATGTCCGCAGCCGCATTCGCCGTCGTGATGGTGGTGCTCGTGCTCCTCATCATCGTGGTCGTGATCGTGGTGGCAGCACTCATGGTCATCATCGTGATCATGGTGATGATGATGTTCGTGCTCGTCCTCATCGTCGTCATGATCGTGGTGGTGATGATGCTCGTGCTCGTCCTCATCATCGTCGTCATCGTGATGGTGGTGATGATCGTGGTCGTGGCAGCAATCATCGTCATCGTCATCGTCGTGATGATGACCGCATACAGGGCAGATCCCCTCGTCCTTGAGAAGATCCTCAGCGAAGCTGTTCTTGATCTCCATTGCCTCAAGTATCTGCTTACCGTTGATATCGTCCCACGGAGTGGTTACGATAGTAGCATGCTCGTTGAGCTGGCGGATCATTGCGAGAGCCTCTGCAAGCTTCTCCTCGCTGAGCTTCTGGGAACGGCTGAGAATTATAGTCTTTGCGGTCTCGACCTGGTTCTTGTAGAACTCGCCGAAGTTCTTCATATACATTTTGATCTTGGAAGCGTCAACAACAGTTGTGTATGTGTTGAGCACCAGATCATCGCTCTGTACGTTCATAACTGCCTTCAGCACGTCGGAAAGCTTGCCGACGCCGGACGGCTCGATGAGTATTCTGTCCGGGTGGAACTGCTCCAGCACCTGTGCCAGCGCCTTGCCGAAATCGCCGACCAGCGAGCAGCAGATGCAGCCCTGGTTCATCTCAGTTACCTGGATCCCGGCGTCCTTCATAAATCCGCCGTCAATGCCGATCTCACCAAACTCGTTTTCGATGAGGACGAGCTTTTCGCCCGCATATGCTTCCTTAAGAAGCTTCTTTATAAGAGTAGTCTTACCTGCTCCGAGAAATCCGGAGAACACATCTATTTTTGTCATTTTAACGAACCCTCTTTCTGATAATCCGCTGCTGTGTAGTCAGCAGCTCCTAACATATAATTTTAGCACAATTCAACAAATAAGTCAAGGGTTATTCTGCCATTTTCACATACTTATTATTTTATGAGCATATGCCATTAAATTCCGGGCATAAATCAGCGGTGCGCGCGAAAAATATCACCGAAAAGAAAAGGAGACCGTTATGGAGAAAATAGCTTTTTTTGACGCGAAGCCGTATGACCGCGTGTGGTTCGACCGACTGAACAAAGATTTTGAGATAGAGTACTTTGAAAGCCGCCTGCGTCCGGAAGCCGTCCGGCTAGCCGATGGCTGCCGCGCAGTCTGCGCTTTCGTGAACGACGACATTGGCGAAAGGACCGTGCAGGGTCTGGCGGCTAACGGTGTGGAATTAGTCGCCATGCGCTGCGCGGGCTACAACAATGTCGCCCTCGGCGCCGCCCGGGGAAGGCTCCGGGTGGTGAGGGTTCCTGCGTACTCTCCATACGCGGTGGCGGAACACGCAATGGGAATGATCCTGATGCTGAACCGGAAGCTCCACAAGGCGTATATCCGCACCCGGGATTTCAATTTCAGCCTGAACGGACTAACCGGCTTTGACCTGCACGGCAAAACCGTGGGCGTCA
>CAKSHT010000069.1 GCA_934457235.1 uncultured Oscillospiraceae bacterium | reverse complement strand
CAAGTACGCTTATCGCAGCAGCAGCCGCGGTTATTATGATTCTTTTCTTATCCATGATATTTCCCCTCCGTGTATATTTGCTCCTCATACATGTATATTCACTCAGTTGGAAAATTATTACACCTAGCTTGACAAAAATTATTGCCTGTGATATATTATATAAGGACAGGGGGGCGAGTTAATGAGGATCTCGACAAAGGGCAGATATTCCATACTGCTTATGCTTGATATGGCGAAGCAGCCCGCCGGGGAGCCGGTGAAGATAAAGGATATCTCCGCGCGCAGCGGCGTTTCCATGAAATACATGGAACAGATAGTCGCGGTGCTGAACAAGGCGGGATTTGTCCGCAGCGTACGGGGCGCCCAGGGCGGTTATCTTCTGACCCGGAAGCCGGAGGAATACACAGTCGGCGAGATACTGCGCCTGTCCGAAGGAAGCCTTGCCCCGGTAGCCTGCCTGGATACCGGCGAAAGCTGCGACCGGCGCGACAAGTGCGTGACGATAAGACTGTACGAGGAAATAAACAACGCCGTGAACAGCGTCGTTGACCGGATAACCCTCGCGGAGATGATGACCTGGGAAAACCCCGTGTGACTTCGGGAAAATCCCGCGTTATCCTTGACAACGCTCCGATATAGTGATATAATAAAAAGTGCTGGGGGGACTCGTGCGAGTTGAGAGGGCATACGCCCGACCCTTTGAACCTGTTGGTTAATACCATCGTAGGGAAGCCGTGAATAAAATCTCGGGACTTCTTCTATCGTGGAGAAGTCTGTTTTGTTTTTCAGGAGGGCTTCGCCGTGAACGAAATGAAAAACTGCCTTACCATCGCCGGTTCTGATTGCAGCGGCGGCGCGGGTATCCAGGCGGACTTAAAGACGTTTTCAGCACTCGGCTGTTATGGTATGAGCGCCATAACCTCAGTTGTGGCAGAGAACACGGAGCGCGTGATTTCCAGTATGTCGGTATCGCCGTCGGTGATATTCGACCAGCTTGAAGCCGTGTTCAGCGATATCCGCGTGGACGCAGTGAAAATAGGCATGCTCCCGGACGCCGGGTCAATGCACGCAGTCGCTGCGGCGCTGCTGAAGTACGACCCCAAAATAGTCGTATGCGATCCCATAATCGCCGCGACCGCCGGGACTGAGCTTATGCAGGGCTCTGCAATGAACACGTTCATCAACACTATCATACCACTGTGCACCCTGCTAACGCCGAATATCCCGGAAGCTGAAAAGCTGCTCGGCTGCACCATCAGCGATTATACGGACATCAAGGCGGCGGCGCTCAGCCTGTTCGCACACGGAGCGGGAGCAGTTCTCATCAAGGGCGGACACCTGCCCGGAGATGCAACTGACGTGCTCTTCGACGGCAAACAGTTCCACAACTACACCCACCAGCGTATAAATACCAGCACCACCCACGGCACCGGCTGCACGCTGTCCTCTGCGATAGCTGCATTCCAGGCGCAGGGGCATCCCCTGCCGGAAGCAGTGGAGCTGGCCAAGGAATACATAACCGGCGCCATAGAGCACGGATTTGACATCGGAAAGGGACACGGACCGCTCGGTCATTTTTACCGGCTGTTCCCGGAAAGGACTTGAAATGAGAGAATACAAAACACAGATGGAAGCCGCAAAAAAAGGTATAATCACCCCGGAAATGAAAACCGTTGCGGAAAAGGAATATATGGAGCCTGAAAAGCTCCGCGAACTTGTGGCAAAGGGATGGGTGGCTATCCCGGCTAACGTCCGCCACACAGCGCTCTCCGCTGAGGGCGTAGGCTCCGGGCTGAAAACAAAGATAAACGTGAACCTCGGAATCTCCGGCGACTGCAAGAACTACGACATGGAAATGCAGAAGGTAGACATGGCGATAAAGTTCGGCGCAGAAGCCATCATGGACCTGTCTAACTACGGCAAAACGAACACCTTCCGTCAGCAGCTCATTGAGCGTTCTCCCGCCATGATAGGCACCGTTCCGATGTACGACGCCATCGGCTACCTCGACAAGGATCTTCTGGAGATTTCCGCCGAGGACTTTCTGAGAGTAGTACGCGCACACGCAGAGCAGGGCGTGGACTTCATGACCATACACGCTGGTATCAATCGACGTGCCGTTGAAGCTTTCCGCCGCGACCCGCGCAAGATGAACATCGTTTCCCGCGGCGGCTCACTGCTGTTCGCATGGATGATGATGACCGGCAACGAGAACCCGTTCTACGAGCATTATGATGAAGTCCTTGATATCCTGCGCGAATATGACGTGACTATATCCCTCGGCGACGCGCTGCGCCCCGGCTGTATCGACGACGCCACTGACGCCGGACAGATCTCCGAGCTTATCGAGCTGGGCGCACTGACCGAGCGCGCCTGGGCAAAGGACGTCCAGGTAATGGTAGAGGGCCCCGGACACATGGCAATGAACGAGATTGAAGCAAACATGAAGCTTGAAAAGCGCATCTGCCACAACGCCCCGTTCTATGTACTGGGTCCGCTGGTAACTGATATATTTCCGGGCTACGACCACATCACCTCTGCCATCGGCGGAGCTATCGCGGCGGCAAGCGGCGCGGATTTCCTGTGCTACGTAACGCCCGCGGAGCACCTCAGACTCCCCGACCTCAACGACGTCAAGGAGGGTATCATCGCAAGCAAGATAGCCGCGCATGCTGCGGATATCGCAAAGGGAATCCCCCACGCACGCGACAAGGACAACGAGATGGCAGCAGCCCGCCACAAGCTCGACTGGGAGGAAATGTTCAAGGTAGCCGCAGACCCCGAAAAGGCGCGCGCTTATTTTGAGAGCGTCCCTCCGGCTGACCGCCACTCCTGCTCCATGTGCGGCAAGATGTGCGCAGTCCGCACGACAAATATGATACTTGAGGGCAAGGAAGTCAAGTTCTGCACAGAAAAATAAATCGGAATACATATCCGGGATCCAGAGCCGATAAAGCGCTGTATCCCGGAACATATCCCGGATTTATTATAATCCCCGGCGGGGAGCGCCGTCCGGTGGTATAATTCCAGCGAGGGAACGCGTGTTTCGCGGTGAGAGGATACTTCTGAGTATCGACCGGCAGTACGGATAAGCCATACTGTAACGCATTTTGTGCGTGCGCCGGGATAACTCTGCCCTGCGCCGCGCAGGAAAGAGGTATCTTATGAAAAAGACAAACATTCGCAAGCTGGCTATCGCGGCAGTACTGGTCGCAGTGGCTGTTGTAGGCTCACTGTTCTCGTTCCCGTTCCTGGGAGCCAAGTGCGCCCCGGTGCAGCACCTTGTAAACATCATCGCCGGAGTTTATCTCGGCCCCTGGTGGTCAATGGGAACCGCATTCGTCGCAAGCCTTATCCGCAATATCACTGGTCTTGGCTCGCCGCTCGCATTTCCGGGCAGCATGGTCGGTGCGTTCCTTTCCGGCGTAATGTACCACTGGATATTCAAGGGAAAGCCCCTCAGCCTTCGCCTGCCGATGGCTTACATCGGTGAGCTTTTCGGGACATCCGTGCTCGGCGGAATGCTGTCGTTCCCGATAGCTTACCTCATTATGAACAACACCGCTGCGACCCTGTTCGGATTCGTATTCCCGTTCTTCGCTTCCAGCGTTGTGGGTACTGTTATAGCGGCAGTTATCGTGACCTCGCTCAAGCGCGTAAAGGCTATCGACAGATTCGTCGGCGATATCCAGCAGCAGAAATCCTAATCACGAAAGGTATATAATGACCCTCAACAGACTTATCGGACATGCCCTTGCAGATATGCGGGGCATTTCTCCGCTTATACACTGCATAACAAATTATGTCACCGCCGGGGATACGGCAAACATGCTGCTTGCCGCAGGGGCTTCACCGATAATGGCGGATGACCCCTCGGAAAGCGCAGAAATAACCGCGCTTGCCAACGGACTTACGCTTAACCTCGGAACTCCGTCGCAGTCCCGGATAGAGGCTATGCTGAGCTCCGGCGAGGAAGCGAACCGCCGTGGTATCCCGGTGATATTCGACCCGGTGGGCGTCGGCTGTTCTGAATTCCGCAGAAACTCCGCCGCCGACATCACAAAACGTGTGAAACTGACCGCAGTGCGCGGCAATCTCTCCGAGATATCCTACCTTGCAGGATTTGACACCCGCGAAAACGGCGTTGACTCCTCCGAAACCATGATATCGCCGCAGGAAGCCGCACAGACCGCCGCCCGCAGGCTCGGCTGCATATGCGCGGTGACTGGCGTATATGACGTGATATCCGACGGAAACCGTACCGCAGTCATACACAACGGAACTCCGAACCTCCGCAGGATAACCGGAGCGGGCTGCATGACCTCCGCACTGTGCGCTGCGTTCTGCACCGCCAGTAACGGATTTGTCGGCACCGCCGCCGGGATAGCGTTCATGAATATATGCGGAGAGCTTGCGGCGGAACGCAGCGGGCTTCCCGGAAGTCTGCGGGCGTCGCTCTTTGATTTTGCCGGGAGCATGACACCTGATATCCTTGCAGAAAGGCTGAAAATCGATGAAAGTTGACTACACACTGTATCTCTGCACCGACAGCGGACTTATGTCCTGCGCCACGGTTGAGGAGAGCGTTGAAAAAGCAGTGCTCGGCGGCTGCTCCGTCGTGCAGCTGCGCGAAAAGACAGCAAGCTCCCTGGAGCTGTTCCAGCTTGCTCAGCGCGTGAAGCGCATTACCGACAAATACGGCGTTCCGCTGATAATAAACGACCGTCTGGATATATGCCAGGCGGTGGACGCCGCAGGAGTTCACCTGGGTCAGTCTGACCTGCCCTGCACGGAAGCACGCAGGATACTGGGCGCTGACAAGATGATCGGCGTATCCGCCGCCACTCCGGAGGAAGCCGCGAAGGCTCAGGCAGACGGCGCGGATTACCTGGGCGTCGGCGCGGTATTCCCGACCTCTACCAAAGCAAACACACGTAAGGTCACGCCGGAAATTATCCGTTCCATACGCAGCGCCATTCAAATACCGTTCGTAGTTATAGGCGGAGTGAACGCGGACAATATTCAGCAGCTGTACGGGCTTGGGATAAACGGAGCCGCGGTAATTTCCGCAGTAGTAGCCCAGCCGGATATTACGGCAGCCGCACAGAAAATGCGCCGAGCGGCTGAACTCCTATAAAACAAAACCAGGGTGATTTTTCACCCTGGTTTTTATTCGGTTAAACCATACGCACCCTGTCGGAAGCTGGTATTTTTTGTTTCATCGTTTTTTCACTGGTATTTCACAAAGCGATTATTGTAAATACATACAAAACGGTTATCATATAGTCACAGCAGATGACCGAAAGGTCAATGCCGACAAGCAGCTGTGGTTCACTTCATGATAGCCACAGCGTTTCAATAACCTACCTCCCCTTTTTATGATGAGTTTTCATCACCGGCGCAGCCGCATGATACCGGCTCAGCCACAAAGTCTGTACGTTTTCCTTCCTTTTTTCGTGCAGACGGTATTCATTTCCCACAGCCCGCACAGCTGTGGGATTTTTTTGTCCGTCAGAGAACGCTGCGGTTCTCCAGAGCCTTCATCAGCGTCACATCATCTGCGAATTCAAGCGCGGAGCCTGCGGGAAGTCCGTACGCAAGGCGGCTGACCTTAATTCCCATCGGTTTGATGAGACGGCTGAGATACACCGCAGTCGCTTCGCCCTCCACAGTAGGATTCGTCGCCATGATTACCTCCCGGACATCGGACAGGCGCGCCATAAGCTCCTTGATCTTCAGATCCTCTGCGGTCACGCCGTCCATCGGGGAAAGCAGCCCGTGGAGCACGTGATATACGCCCTCATATCCGCCGGAGCGCTCGAATGCGGAAACGTCCTTCGGGGACTCCACAACGCAGATAACGCCCTTGTCGCGGTCATCGTCCGAGCATATCTCGCAGACCTCGCGGTCGGTGAAGTTCTGGCAGCAGCGGCAGAGCTGCACGCCGCTCCTTGCCTGCACCAGCGCGGAAGCAAACTCCTCAACCTCGCGCTGCGGAAGATTGAGCATATAATACGCAAGGCGCTGCGCAGTCTTTATACCTATACCCGGAAGCTTTGCAAACTGCTCCGCAGCAAGCGCCAGCGGCGCGGAAATAAATTCAGCCATGTTCTACTCCTTTAAATCAATTCTCAGCGGCTCGTCGTATACATTCACTCCGCCCGCCGGAATAACGTTCTGCCATGCCGAAACATACACCGGAAGCCCGGCGCTCTGCTTCGGCTCGCTGCGGGTGTACCCCCAGTAAATGACGATATCTCCGACCGCTGTGTCATCGCCGGATTTCGCGCAAGTTATCATCCTGCCATTCATCATTATGGTGTCCGCTGCACTGCCTGTTATAGTGTCTGCGAGAATCCTTTCGGCGTGCTGTTTTTCGTTTTCCGGGCAGAGCAGCTGCTCCACTGGGAAAAGCTCCGTCAGCTCACTGAGCGCCACCGTTCCTGCATAGTCGAGCTGCGGAGCGTTTATCAGCCGCACATGAGTGATACCGCTGCGCGTGAATTCGCTTAACAGCTTCTTTGAAAGCCCGGAGCCTGTACCGGATATCACGACGCTCGCTTCGTTCTGCGTGCATATCACTGCGGCTCCGCTTCTTCCGTCAGAAACAAAATCAATGTGGTGGCGTGTGCGGTCGTTATAGATCCCAATGCAGACGAACAGCGCCAGAACAAGCGCAAACGCCTGCATGGCATATTCCGTCAAGTCCGCATAGAACGCGGCAGTGATGAGAAGCACTGCCGCCAGGAACGCCAGCGGCACCGCCGCTGCGAAATCCCCGGCAAGCCATATCCCGGATATTCCTCCGAAAAAACCGAGTATCTCCCGGAAGCACTTCATGACGAAATACAGCGGAACAGCCACGACGGTAAGCCCAGTCGCGAGATAGATGATCCCCAGTGGTATAGCAGCGATGAAAAACGGCGTCAGCACCACGGAAGCCGGTATCTCCGCCAGGGATATTCCGCCGAAACATGAAATACTTACCGGCGCGATCATTACCATAGCGCACAGCGAAAGCACTGCGGCTTCCTTCATCTTATAAAGCACCTTGAAATGCTCGAACCAGAAGTGGTGCAGGTCGTTTACCAGCGGACCGACAACAGCCACGCCGAAAACTCCAAGCACTGACATAAGCAGCGCGGGGTCTGTGGCGGCATATGGCGTAAATATCGTAAGCGCCAGGAACGCAACGCAGAGCGAATTCATCATCTCAGCCTTACGGCGGAAAAGTACAGCGCACTTGCTGACGAGCATCATTATTCCGGCTCTCATGACCGAGGGCGAGAATCCGAACAGGACCGCCAGCACAGGCACTACGGCTAAAACAATATACGCCTGTGAACGTTTTTCGCTGCCGAAAAGCTGCATGATCAGCATAAGGATCAGAGTTATATGCGCTCCGGACACCGCCGTCATATAGTTCACGCCGCTGTAGGTTATGTCCCGGCGCAGTTTAAGCGAAAATCCCGCGGTCTCGCCAAGCAGCAGACCGCGGCATAATTCCGCCTCATCGCCGCCAAGTTCCATGAATCTCCTAGACGCGGCTGAACGTAGCCTCTCAGAATAACGTAACAGACTGAATCCGCTGCGCATCTCATGCAGCTCCTGTATGCCGCCCTCCATAATAACTCCGTCTGAAAAGGTGAACATGTCGCTGTCCGCCTGCGTGAAAGTTATCGTTGCGTCCAGAATATCGCCCGGCTCTGCTTCGTAATATCCAGAAAGCGTGATCAGCGCGGGCTTTCCATCAAGGATACACTGCGCACGCCCGATGGAATATCCGTTTGAGCTGTAGCTGACGGAAATCACGCGGCAGTCCGCACGCAGTTCGCTGCCGTTGAGCGTTTTCAGCGGCGCGCAGTACAGCCAGAGATACGCCGACATGCTGAGTATCCCTATCAGCAGCCCCAACGCGCGGCACTTATCCCGCTGCATGGCAAAGCATGCCGCAGTCAGTACTGCCGCAGCAGCAAGCATTATCACCCTGAGCGTATCGTCGCAAAAGCACGCGCCCAGACACCCGGCGGCATAGCATAGACCGAACCTCACTGGTGCCAGGCTGAATACATCACTCAATTTGTTGAACATAAATATAAGGCAATACCGCACAAAGATTGTGCGTGTATTGCGTAGTCAGATTTTTTGTCAGATTGTACAATGAGGACGACGCAAGGCTGACGCCTTGCTAGGACGAATTGTGCAAGATGCAAGTTTGGCGCAACACAGAACATATCCGTTGAGCAATCATGTGATTTTTTGCGCCAAACTAGAAAGATGCAAGCAAGACACGTGCAAAATCCAATAAATGGTCTTTGTGCGGTGTTGCCATAAAACTATGGGCGGAGCTTTCCTCCGCCCTGAACGCACTGCGAACCAACGCCGTGCGCCGTTATTTCACGATGTTATCAGATGAAGCCTGGAAAGGATACGCCGCCGGTAACCTTCTCCATCTCAGCTGCGCCGTAATCGTCAACTTCCTTGAGTATCTCGTTTACACCGCTGATGATGAGGTCCTGGAGCATCTCGATGTCGCTGGGGTCAACGACTTCGGGCTTGAGAGTAACAGACTTGAGCTGCTTGTCGCCGGTCATTACCAGCTCAAGAGCACCGCCGCCTACCTGCTTTGTGAACTCCTTGACTGCCAGCTCCTCCTGGATCCTGGCGATGTCGTCCTGCATCTTCTGAGCTTTCTTGACCATCTGATTCATGTTAGGTGTGGAATTCTGATATCCCTGGGGTAATCTTGCTTTCATGGTGGTATTATCCTTTCACTTGATTTGTACTTCTATATCAAGCTGCCTTGCCTTGTCAAGCAGCTCTTTAACAGCGGAGGATTCCTCCTCGGCTGCCGTATCCTTTTCCTCGCCCGAAACAAGCGCCTTTATCTTCTTTCCGAACGCCTGCTCCAGCACCGCTTCCAGATCATGATATCCCCTGGACGTCATGCCCTGGAGCATCAGATTTCCGGTGTGTATCATAAGAACTCCGTCCGTATTCACCGTCGCAGTCGAGCCGTCAAGCATCGCTGCGTACAGCGCGTCCCTGACATTCGCGAGGGCTGCGCTCCATTCGCCGGGAGTTATGCTGCTCAGCTTCTCGTATCCGCCAGAAGTCTCCGGTGATTCGGGTGCTGTTTTCTCAGTAGCTTCGGACGCGTTTTCTTCCTTTGTGGGAATTATCGGCTGCGGATCCGGCTTTTCCTGTCCGGGAGCAGGTTCCGATTTTATAGGCTCAGCCTTTGCTTCCGCTTCAGAGCTTATCCGCTCCGGAGCATTTGCAGACTCAGCAACAGACGTTTTTTCCGAAGCTTTAAACGGTGCCGCCGCAGGGATTTCCGGAGCGGTGTCAAACTCCCTCTGCGGAATGAACTCCTCTGGAGGTTCCTCCGGAGGAGGTGCAAAGTCCACAGGCTCCGGAGCCGCAGGTGCACTGTGAAGCTCCGGCATAGGCGGTGCTTCAAACGACATCTCTGCCTCAGACGACGGCTTTGGAGCCGGATTTACTGGCGCCGCTGGCTTCTCCGGCGTTTTTGGGACGTTCTGATTCAGAAGTTCTCGGAGCTTATCCTGATTTGCCGCGACCTCCGGCGTCTTTACGGCGGGAGCCTCCGGAACTGGTTCCGGCTTCTTCCCAGGCTCGGCGGGCTTTTGAGGCTTCTCCGGCTCTGCAGTGGGATCGAATATCTTTTGCAGCTGCTTCACTGCCGCCGCCTGGCTCGGAGATAACTTTTCGTCCGGACGGGGCGCGAATTCACTGCCCATCGGCTTGAATTCCGCCGGCTTCACTGACACGGGAGCCGGAGCGACTGACTGCACCGGACGTGCAGCCGCATTCTGCGCCGCAGTGTAAGCGCCGCTGCACAGCTTCACAAAACACATCTCCGCGATGGTACGCCGCTGTCGAGTCTTTGATATATTATCGGTGCACTCCTGAATCAGGTTCAGGCATCGCAGGATATCGTCAAGCGTAAACATTCCCGCAAGGTGGTCTATCTCCGGATAATCCGACGGCATGACGGACAGCAGACCGTATTCGCCGGGCGCACTCTTGCATAGCATAATATCCCGGAATACAGAACTCAGCTCCTCCATTATGCGAGCGACATCCTTGCCGTTCTTGTAGAGCTGCTCCAGCAGCTTTATGCATCCCGGAATATCCTTAACCGCGACAAATTCCGCGAGCTGATAGAGCATGCGGTTATCCGCAACACCGGCACAGTCCCTGACTGTATCCTCAGTGACTTCGCGGCTGACGGAAATGCACCTGTCCAGCAACGAAAGCGCATCTCGCATACCGCCGTCGGAGATGCGGGAAATCATATCCGCAGCCTCCCGCGTGAGCGTAACGCCCTCGTTGGCGGCAACGCTGAGAAGCCTTGCGGAACTGTCCGCAACGTCGATACGCCGGAACTCAAAACGCTGGCAGCGGGACACGATGGTCGCCGGCACCTTATGCAGCTCGGTAGTCGCGAGAATGAATATTACATGGGCGGGGGGCTCTTCTATCGTCTTTAACAGTGCGTTGAACGCCGACGGTGTGAGCATGTGAACCTCGTCCACGATGTATACGCGATATTTACAGCTGACCGGAGTATACGCAAGCTGATCCTGGAGGATATGAACATCCTCGACCTTGTTGTTGCTGGCGGCGTCCATTTCTACCACGTCGGTGGCGGAGCCGTCGGCGATCTCACGGCAGCTCTCACACTCCAGGCAGGGATTTCCTTTGACCGGGTGCTTACAGTTGAGCGCCATTGCAAGGATCTTCGCGCAGGTAGTCTTGCCAGTTCCACGGCTTCCCGTAAAGAGGTAGGCGTGGGTATTCTGTCCGGTGGCTATCTGATTCTTCAAAGTAGTGACGATCTGCGGCTGGGATATAACATCGTCAAACGTCCTCGGACGATATTTACGATATAGCGCCAGATACATAGCCGCACCTCCTTGAAGATAAAAAATAAATGCCCTCGATTATGGGAACAGGCTTGCTGCGGCACACAGAGATGTCCGCTTAATGCTGCTCGGTTCCCCGCCTGACATGGTTCACAGCACTCTGTTGCACAGGGCCTGCCCCCATAAGCGAGAGCATTTATTGCTTGATTATGTA
Source organism: uncultured Oscillospiraceae bacterium (assembly GCA_934457235.1). Classification (GTDB taxonomy): domain Bacteria; phylum Bacillota; class Clostridia; order Oscillospirales; family Ruminococcaceae; genus CAG-115. The sequence goes on along the minus strand of CAKSHT010000069.1, from coordinate 149 downwards.
CTTACCTTAGTATTATACTCTATTTCACGCAAAAAATCAAGTAGTTTTGCAAAAATTGTGCCTACCTCCCCGTCAAGTCTTGAAAAAAACGGAACTTTGGTATATAATAGAGCGTAGTAATTACAGGGAGGCAGACAGATGGCTGTAAA
>CAKSHT010000068.1 GCA_934457235.1 uncultured Oscillospiraceae bacterium | reverse complement strand
AGCCATTTATCTTCGGTTATCTTATTCAGCTGGGAGGAGCGCAGAGAATCAAAATCATTCACATCTTCGTAATACTGAGGGAAGTCAATCTGGGCCTGGTCAATATCTGCCTGTGTGATCATCATTGAATGACGATATTCAATTGAAATTGTGGGAAGAACATAACTGTCTATTTCGTGATAATATGTACCCGTGAATGATTTAATAAGATACATTATAACTGTGCCGAGAATTATAATCCTGCACAATAGCAGAATCAGTCCGTCTTTGGTGTTTTGGCTTTCGTTATCTTCCGAGGTACGGAAGAATCTGCGTAATGAATACATTGGCTATGTTCTCCTGTTTAGCTAATTATACTTATTCAAGACTGCTCGGTTGTGTTTTTCTTTTGGCGGTAAGCCCAGAATTTGTTAATTATAAAATTGAGTGGTACAGTTATCACAAGATTCATAAGCGGTGCAAGAGATGCAGCAAGGTCATATTGGTCAATGGTTATTCCAATGCCGGAAAGCCGTTCGCAGACGCCTCCGAGATATTGTCCGAGATTTATTACGTTCAGCCATAGCAGGAGAAGCAGCTCTGTAAGGAACAGTCCTGTAAATGAATAGGAGATATATGTTTTGATGAGAACTTTCCACCATACCCGCTTTTCACCTTCGCCGCTTTTGAATACAAACCTGCTCTGGAGCAGATATGCAACAAATACAGTAATTATAAATCCAATTATATTGGCAATATGGGGGCCTGTTTTCAGAACATAATAGCAGAAATTATATATAAGATAACTGGATATTGTGTTGATTGCTCCGACTATTCCGAATTTAATGAACTGCAAAAATGTGGATATGCGATTGTTTGTTTTCATAATAAATAATGTGAATCCATTTTGTGTCGTTTGAGTTACCAGGGGCAATAAGGTTGCACGAGACTTTTACTTTGAATCGGCATGATAGCTCTGTATAACATTTTGATCTTCCGATTAAATGTTTAAAAGTCTCGGTTTCAACTGATTTTATTATACATCAACTGAGAAGATTTGTCAATCTAAAACTATTGACATACCAATCTGTGATGTCTGATTTATGAGATTAGCAAGTAATTCGTTATATACAGTCACTCTGAACTCGCGTAAGCCGCGGGGCTTGAAAAAGTTATTGTTATATGTTATAATAAACGAAACGCGTTTGTGTTTATTATTGGCACAAGCCTTGCATATTTGCACTGGCTTATGTTGATCAAATAGGGAGGGGTAATATATGAACGGCGAATGGGTCGGATTCTTTGATATAAGCTTCAAGGTTCAGGCGCTCGCGCTGGCGGTCGTGGTGCTGCTGATAATTGATTTCTTCCGGAGCAAGAAGCTTCCGCTGCGTTCAACCGTGGTTTTCGGGTGCTTTCTGTTCGTCGGGGCGTTCAACCTTGTGGCGGACTTCCTGTCATATTTCACACTGCTTAACTACAGGGTTGTGCCAGGGTGGGTCAACAGGATAACTCATGTTGCGTTCATCGGAAGCCTGGAGCTTCTGACGGTGTGCCTGTTTTTGTATGTGTTCTACCTTCACGGGGCGCAGAAGCGCCTTGTCAAATGGCAGATAGCGCTTGCAGTCACTCCGTTCGTGCTGGCGGCGATTGGCTCGGCTGTGGCTCCCATAGAATATGTAGTTGACGAGCACGGAGCGTATTCCACCGGCCCGATGGTGTATATTCTGTATGCTTCGATAGTCGTGTACATACTCGCGACCTGCGTCCTGCTGTTCAGAAAGAACAGGCGGCAGTTCCACCGGGATATCGATGAGGATTACCGCCGCGCACGCATTACCGTCGCGGTCGGTCTGGCTATATGGGTGGTCGTTGCCCTAATTCAGTTCGTTACAAGGTATGTGCTCATTTCCTCGATAGGCAACAGCCTTGTGCTGCTGTACATCTATCTGAATTTCGAGAACCCCAAGCGCTTCGATGACGAGGAAACGGACACGCTCAACCGCCAGGCGTTTCACATAATGGTCCCGGAAATGCTGGAGCGCAAGCGTACGTTCTGGCTGGTGAGCTTCACGATAGACGACAACGAGATGATAAGCAAGAGCATGGGTTATGATCAGATGCGCGTAATACTCCGAACGGCGGCGAAACGTCTGGAGACCTCAGTGCCGCATATGAATTTCTATCATTCGCGGTCGAATACGCTGTCCGTGTTCCTCTCCGACAGGGAGATGCTCGACGCGCTGCTGAAGCGCGCCGGAAGCGCTGATTTCACCGTGGATTACGGCAGCGGAACGTTCAAGCCGCAGTACCACATTTCGGTGCTGGAGTGCCCAAGATACGGCGATACTCCGGATGAGATATACGACACGCTGGATTACATCATATCCCACGACCCGCATCACGACAACGGGCGCGTTTTCTGGATAAACGAGGATACTATCCGCGGGAAGGACTACCGCAAGCAGGTGCTGGCGGTACTGACGAAGGCTGTCCGGGAAAAGGCGTTCAATGTGGTCTATCAGCCGATATGGTCCACGGAGGAGAAGCGCTTTGCCTCCGCGGAGGCGCTGGTGCGGCTCAAGGACTGCGGCGACCTGGGCTTCATTTCACCGGAGATATTCATTCCGATGGCGGAAGAGCAGGGCATGATAGACGAGATAGGCAGTATCGTCTTTGAGAAAGTATGCAGCTTCGCGGCGGAAAACCGCCTGTGGGAAAAGGGCATAAACTACATCGAGGTGAACCTCTCCGGTATGCAGAGCGTAGACCCGTCACTCCCGGCGCAGCTTTCGTCCATCATGCAGAAGTATTCCATCGAGCCGCGCTTCATCAACCTGGAGATAACGGAGACCGCTTCAATCGACGGCGGCGAGCTTCTTGACGCCAATATGAAGCGCCTGCGCAGCCTGGGCTGCCATTTCTCGATGGACGATTTCGGCACGGGATATTCCAACCTCTCGCAGATGGCTAAAGTACATTTCGAGCTTGTCAAGCTGGATAAGAGTCTTATCTGGCCGGCGTTCGGAGAAAATCCGGACGAGCCTCTTGTTATCCTCAACAGCTGCATCGCCATGATATTACAGCTTGGTGCGCACATCGTCGCGGAGGGTGTTGAGACCGAGGAGCAGGCGGAGTTCCTGGCGGAGCGCGGCGTAAGCTACCTCCAGGGCTATTATTACAGCAAACCGATCTCCGGGGAAGCGTTCCTGGAGAAAATAACAGCAGTCGTCTGAAACGCGCTGCAAAGCTGTTCACGATTTATTAAGTAAAAAACATGCATAAAATTAGGTAAATGTGCACATGGAAACTCCATGAGATTTAGTCAAAAATACTATTGAAATCCCGGCTCCTTTTTGCTATACTAGTACTTAAAGAGGGCGGAAGTTCCGCACCGGATAATAATAACAGAGAGGTATCATTGATGAGCTTAGAAATCATTGGACAGAGCATTCCCAACATGCCCTGGCAGGACAGACCTGAGGGCTGCAAGGACGTAATCTGGCGTTACAACGCTAACCCGATCATTCCCCGCGACCTGCTCCCCACCAGCAACTCCATCTTCAACTCCGCAGTTGTTCCGTTTGAGAGCGACAAGGGTCACTTCGCAGGCGTTTTCCGTGTAGACGACAAGGAAAGAAACATGGCTATCCACGCTGGTTTCTCCGAGGACGGCATTCACTGGAACATCAACCCTGAGAAGGTTGAGTGGATCAACGACGATCCCGAGACTGCCGAGGCTAATCCGTGGCAGTACGGCTACGATCCCCGCTGCGTATGGATCGAGGACAGATTCTGGATCACCTGGTGCAACGCATACGGCTGGAAGCCTACCATCGGAGTGGGCTGGACCAAGGATTTCAAGGAATTCCACCAGATGGAGAACGCATACCTGCCCTTCAACAGAAACGGCGTTCTGTTCCCGAGAAAGATCAACGGCGAGTATGTAATGTTCTCCCGTCCTTCCGACTCCGGTCACACTCCTTTCGGCGACATGTATCTGTCCCACTCCAAGGATATGACTTACTGGGGCAAGCACAGACACGTTATGGCTCCTGACAGAGGCTGGGAGTCCAAGAAGATCGGCGCAGGTCCTATCCCGATCGAGACCAGCGAAGGCTGGCTGGTATTCTACCACGGCGTTCTTGAGAGCTGCAACGGCTTCGTTTACAGCTTCGGCGCTTGCATTCTCGACAAGGATCAGCCCTGGAAGGTTAAGTATCGCTGCCGCGAGTACCTCATCAATCCGCGCGAGATCTACGAGACCGTCGGCGATGTTCAGAACGTTACATTCCCCTGCGCAGCTCTCTGCGACAAGGACACCGGACGTATCGCTATCTACTACGGCTGCGCTGATACCTGCGTAAGCATGGCATTCTGCTACGCTGAGGAAGTTGTTGAGTACATCAAGGCTCACTCCAACAAGTATTAATAATTATCGGGCATTTATAGATATGACCGCTCCTGGCGACAGGGGCGGTCATTGTTTTATATGTTCTGTGGGATTTATGTCATACAATTTGTAGGGGAGGGGCAAGCCCCTCCCGCACTTTGTTGCGGCGCGTCCGTGCGCCGCTTTGGTGCGTGTAGGCGATCGTCCATGATTGCCCCTCCCGCACTTTGTTGCGGCGCGTCCGTGCGCCGCTTTGGTGCGTGTAGGCGATCGTCCATGATTGCCCCTCCCGCACTTTGTTGCGGCGCGTCCGTGCGCCGCTTTGGTGCGTGTGGGCGATCGTCCATGATTGCCCCTCCCGCACTTTGTTGCGGCGCGTCCGTGCGCCGCTTTGGTGCATGTGGGCAATCGTCCGTGATTGCCCACGTCCCATTTGTTTTTGTAAATTTCCCGCATAACAAATATGGGCGACCGATGGTCGCCCATACAATATTTCGCGCCAGAGTTTTTTACAGACGAAAGGAGGGGCTTGCCCCTCCTTTTTAATATTATTGCATTCAGTCCGGAAGAATGTACTTCTTGGAATAATCGTTGAACTCGTCCATGAACTCGGAGCGGTCGAGCTTCTTCAGCTCGTTCATATACTCGTGTGTGTCCATGCTGTTGTCGTTTATCTGAATGAGGTACACCGCAATGTTGGAACAATGGTCGGATACGCGTTCGAAATTCGTCAGCAGATCCTGCAGGATAAATCCAAGCTCGATGGTGCACTTTCCGGAGCGCAGGCGCTCGATGTGACGTGATTTAAGCTCGTTTCGCAGCTGGTCGATGACATCCTCCAGCGGCTCTACGCACTTCGCAAGGCTGACGTCCGCAGTCATGAACGATCTTATGGACATATCCAGGATCTCGTTGACTGCCTTTATCATGACTTTCAGTTCTTTGACCGCCTGGTCGGAGAACATTATCTTCTTCTTGTGCATTTCCTCGGCGGCTTCCACGATGTTTACCGCGTGGTCAGAGATCCGCTCCAGGTCGCCGATCGTGTGGAGCATCATTGATACGATCTTGCTGTCCGTTTCTGAAAGATCCTTGGAGCTTATCTTGAGGATATAGGAACCTATCTTGTCCTCAAATATGTCGATTGAATTCTCGTTTTCAATGACCTCTGTACATTTCTTCTGGTCGTATTCCATTACAATGTCCAGCGAGGTTTTCAGAGTTTCAAGAGTGAGCTCCGCCATTCTGATGCTTACGTTGCGGCACTGCTCGATGGCTACGGACGGAGTTTTCAGCAGACGTTCGTCCAGCATGGGAGCGTCCGGCTTCTTCTCGCCGGGCTTGTCCCGTACGGTGAGGCAGGCGAGCTTCTCAAGCTGCTTGGTGAACGGCAGGAAGAGCGCCGTTGTCAGTACGTTGAATCCGGTGTGGATAACTGCGATTCCGACCGCATTGAGGGATTCCTCCATGAACGGAAGATTTATAAATGCGTTGATGAGGTAGAACACGGAAAGGAACAGAACCGTTCCGATCACGTTAAAGTACAGGTGCACGACCGCCACGCGCTTGGCAGGCTTGTTTGCGCCGACGGAGGAGATGAGCGCTGTGACGCAGGAGCCGATGTTCTGTCCCAGCAGTAGCGGGAGAGCGATGGAGTAAGTGACCTTACCGGTGGATATCGCGATCGACTGGAGAATACCGATGGACGCGGACGATGACTGGAGCACAGCCGTCAGGACAGCGCCGGCGATAACGCCGAGTATCGGATTTGAGAACATCATCAGAATATTGCAGAAAGTTTCGTTCTGCTCCAGGCTTGCGGTAGCGGCGGACATGGAGTTCATGCCGAACATCAGCACCGCAAATCCGGCGAGTATCATGCCGATGGTCTTTTTCCGGTCGGATTTGGTGAACATTATCAGTATCACGCCGATGACTGCAAGCACGGGCGTGAACGTGGTGGGCTTGAGGAGGTTCAGAATGCTGAAGCCCTCCGAGCCGCTGATGGATTGCAGGCTGAGCAGCCAGCTGGTGGCGGTGGTGCCTATATTCGCACCCATGATAACGCCGATAGCCTGCGACAGCTTCATAAGTCCGGAATTTACAAAGCCGATTATCATAACGGTCGTCGCTGCCGACGACTGAATGACGGCGGTGATTATCGCGCCGAGTACAACGCCCTTTATAGGACGCGAGGTCGCTTTTTCGAGCCAGTGTTCAAGCTTTCCGCCTGCGAGTTTTTCCAGTCCGGCGCTGAGCGTGTGCATTCCGAAGAGGAACAGCGCGATTCCGCCGAGCAGGTTCAGTACATCATAGACACTCATTTCATTTCTCCCGTAATTGCAGTGATCTTTCTTTATCACCGGTATTTTACATTGTTTTTTCCCATACGTTATAATTATACATGATTTTCCCGGAATTGTACAGAGGTTTAGCGAAATTTTTATATAAATTTTGTTTTTTGTTGATAAAGCACAAATCCTGCGGTGGACGGTTTGGAATAATTCTGAATGATATCACAAAATTACGGAATAATTGGAAATAATCCGGCTAAACTATGGTTGAGCAGACGGGGACAGGCGTTCCCGCAAATTCGCCGGAATTCCACCTGATAAGAAAGGAAAGATAACCATGAGAAAAGACAGGAAGAAAAGACCGCTCAACACAAAGGCGTTCGCCGCTGCTGCGATACTTGGGGGAGCGGCTATCGCTGCGGCTTCGTATGCGGCGTACTCCCGTACGATGAACAATCTGACCCCCACGACCAGCACCACTAGCCAGAACACCTGGGTATTCAGTGCGCCGGACGATACTCCGGTCAGCGCCGATAAGCCCGGAGTACAGCGCGATGAGAGCAGCACCACTACCGCAGCTTCCGAGGCGGAGGCGGCTGAACTACAGACACAGGAGGCTGAGGAAGTAAACAAGCCCGTGCAGAGCGAGTCCCGGAACATCATGCCGGTAGAGGGCGAGGTGTCCCACCCGTTCAGCAACGGCGAGCTTGTGAAATCCGAAACGCTCGGCGTATGGAAGACCCATGACGGCTGTGATATCCTGTGTCCGCTGGGTACTGACGTGCGCTCCATGTCCTCCGGAACGGTGACTGAGATAAAGGACGACCCTCTGTGGGGTATTTCGGTCGTTATCGAGCAGGACAACGGGCTTACCGTGGAATACTGCGGCATGGCAAAGGAGCTTGAAGTAAAAACCGGACAGCAGGTGAACGAGGGCGCGATAATCGGCAAGACCTCCGATACCTGCCAGGCTGAGATAGTCCAGGAGCCGCACCTGCACCTCGGCGTGAAGCAGGGCGGTAAGTGGATAGACCCGATGTCCGTTATCGGCGTGAGCGTCGGTTGACAAATCCCGTGATTTCCTTTATAATAAGAGTGCACCCATAAAACAGGGTGCACTTTTTTGTGGAGGAAATTCAAATGAAGTTAGTAATACAGCGCTGTGAGAGCGCGAGCGTCATTGTTGACGGTAAGACCGTGGGACAGATAGGAAACGGATTCATGGTGCTTCTCGGCATAGGGCAGGAGGACACCGAAGCCGACTGCGACCGCCTTGCCGCTAAGATGATAGCAATGCGCATATTCTCCGACGAAAACGGAAAGACCAACCTTGCATTGAAGGACGTAGGCGGCTCACTGCTGATAATCTCTCAGTTCACGCTGTACGCCGATACCCGCAAGGGACACCGCCCGAACTTCCTGATGGCAAAGGAGCCGCACGAGGCGGAGCGCCTGTATAAATATTTCGTGGAGGTATGCCGTAAGTCAGTGGGGAACGTCCAGACCGGCGAATTCGGCGCGGACATGAAAGTCAGCCTGGTAAACGACGGTCCGTTCACTATCATTCTGGAATAACCGGACGCCTTGACAAATCCCGCTAGTTGATGTATCATATAGGTATGCACCGTACAGCGCCGTCGGTGTTCCCTCCGGGGACTTGCGGTGCTGTTTTTTTTTACAGAGGTGCGTGCTATGAAAAAGATTATCGGCGTAATGCCGCTGTATGACAGTGAACGTGACAGCCTTTGGGAGGTTCCGGGGTATTTCGATATGCTCCGCGGGGAGGGCGGGCTTCCGATGATGCTCCCGCTGACCGACGACCCGACGGAGCTTGACTGGTTCATGGAACACTGCGGGGGATTCCTGCTCACCGGCGGGCAGGACGTGTCACCGGAGGTCTACGAACAGCCACGGCTTCCGGTCTGCGTCGAATGCTGCGAAGCCCGCGACCGCATGGATATGTACGTCCTGCGCAGGGCGGTGCAGCTCGACAAGCCAGTGCTCGGCATATGCCGTGGGATACAGCTTATGAACGCATGCTTCGGCGGCACTCTGTACCAGGATATCCCGACGGAATTTGACTCCGGCGTGGAGCATCACATGTCTCCGCCTTACGACAGAGCCGCGCACGAGGTCAGCTTCCCGGAAGGCTCTCCGCTGAGGGAGATATACGGGAGCGACAGGGCAGAAGTGAACAGCTATCATCACCAGGCGGTGCGGGAGGTTTCTCCGTTCTTCCGGGTGGCGGCGGTATCCGGGGACGGTCTGACGGAGGGGATATTCATGCCGGGAAAGCGGTTTATGCTCGGCGTACAGTGGCACCCGGAATTTTCCTACAGGACGGACGAAAACAGCCGCAGGCTTGCCGCGGCTTTCGTGAATGCTATCAAATGAGGTAAACTATGATAAGAATAGGCACTGGCTACGATGTACACAGACTTGTTCCGGAGCGCCGGCTGGTTCTCTGCGGCGTTGAGATACCCTCGGAGCTTGGACTTCTCGGACACTCCGATGCGGACGTTGCGGTGCACGCGCTGATGGACGCGATACTCGGAGCGCTGGCTCTCGGTGATATCGGTAAGCTGTTTCCGGACAGCGACCCGCAGTACAAGGGTGCGGACAGCATGAAGCTATTAGCGGAGGTGATATCACGCATGACGGCGCTCGGCTACTCACTGGGCAACCTGGATATCACGATAATCGCGGAGCGGCCGAAGCTTGCAAAGTACATTCCGTCGATGCGGGAGAGCCTTGCGGGGGCTTTCGGCTGCGATATCTCGCAGGTCAGCGTAAAGGCAACCACCGAGGAGGGACTGGGACTTGCAGGGCAGGGGATAGGCGCTAATGCGGCTGTTCTTCTGAGTAAATAAGCAACGGGCTGGGGATAAGATTTATCCCCAGCCCGAATTTTTTACTTGAGTTCCTCAGCAAGCGCCTCTATCTGCGCCTCGCTGTCGGAATTTACTGCGGAACGAACCGTAACGGTGGTTTCTGCGAGGGTCAGTTCCTTGCTCTTTTCGAGCATTCCCTTCATCACCTTTGCCGCGAGCGGCGCCCAGGAGCCGTTCTCGATAAATCCTACTTTGCGCTTCTGGTAGTTCCTTTCGGTCAGGCTCTCGATGAACGTTTTCATGAACGGGAACACGTCAGCGTTATATGTCGGGGAGGCAAGCACCAGCCTGTCGTAACGGAATGCGTCCTCAACGCACTCTGCCATGTCGTCGCGGGCGAGGTCGTGAAGCACTACCTTTACGCCGAGGTCGGCAAGCTTCGCCGCCAGTATATCAGCCGCCTTGCGGGTGTTTCCGTAAACGCTCGCGCATGCGATTACAACACCCTCGCTCTCTGCGCGGTAGCCTGACCAGGTGTCGTACTGTCCGATATAATGCGCCAGGTTCTCTGAGAGCACCGGGCCGTGAAGCGGGCAGATCATCGCGATATCCAGTGCAGCCGCCTTTTTCAGAACCGCCTGCACCTGCGCGCCGTATTTGCCGACGATACCGAAATAGTAGCGGCGTGCCTCGCAGTCCCAGTCCTCGTCAGCGTCCAGTGCGCCGAACTTTCCGAAGCCGTCGGCGGAGAAAAGCACCTTGTCCGCGCTGTCATAGCTCATGACTACCTCCGGCCAGTGCACCATCGGAGCCGCTACGAATGTCAGCGTGTGCTTTCCAAGTTCCAGAGTGCTCTTCTCGGCAACAACGACCTGGCGGTCTGCGTAATCCGTGCCGAAGAACTGCTTCATCATCACGAACGCCTGCTTTGAGGATACGATCTTCGCTGTCGGGTACTTCTCGGCGAACCGCGCGATATTTGCGGAATGGTCAGGCTCCATGTGGTGTATCACCAGGTAATCCGGGGTCTTTCCCGCAAGCTCGTTTTCGAGGTTGTCAAGCCATTCTCCGCCGAACGCAGCGTCAACGGTGTCCATTACCGCGATCTTTTCGTCCATTATCACATAGGAATTGTAGGACATGCCGTTCGGAACAATGTACTGTCCTTCGAACAGGTCTACCTCATGGTCGTTCACGCCGATGTATCGGATATCATTTGTAACTGTCATTTTTCTTCCTCCTAAAATGATAATCATTTCTGATTTGCCAATACCATTATATAACTTTGCGGAAGGTTTGTCAAGGGATTTCGGAAAATTCTGCTGGTATGATCGTGAATCACGGTACTTATATGTGGTCGCGTGACTTGCCTGATTTTTAAAACACTTTTATAAAAAATCGTGTTGACATTCAAGTAAATTTGTGATACAATAACATTGGCAAATTAAAACATTTGATTTTTGAAGGAGTTTAAAAGTGAAACTAAGAAATTGGCTGTGCGGCTCTGCGGCTGCGCTTGTTGCCGTTTCCGTTCCGTTAGCCGGAATGAGCGCGTTTGGTGAGGGCGATAACAATGAAGCAGCAACGCTCAAAGCCTATGCCAACGGCGCTTCAACTGAAGAAGCAATAACTTACGAGGCGAACACCACAGAAGCGGACGATGATGCAGACGCCGGACTGACAGAAGAGGAAAAGGAGCATCAGCAGTATCTTCGCCGCCATGAATTTGACAAAAACGGCAACGCGTTTTCAACGTCCGACCTGTCGCTTGAAAAACTGTGGGATAACGACAGAATTATCGTCAAGATAG
>CAKSHT010000067.1 GCA_934457235.1 uncultured Oscillospiraceae bacterium | reverse complement strand
GCCGAAGCTCCTGGCGGTCGTAAAGGACCTCAAGGAAAAGCATAACATAACCCCGATGATAAACAGCAGCAACCGCAAGATTGTCATCAAGACCGGTGAGATGGAAGCCCAGGCGGGATTTGCCGCAAAGGTGTTCAATCTGCTCAACAGGATAGACGCAATGATACTGCTGATAACCACCGGCGTTGACGAGATCTCCGTGCTTATCCGTGAGAGCGACGGTGAAGCAGCGGAAGCAGGACTGAGGGAGCTGTTCAAGTGAGCATACTGAATATGATCTCCACAGCCGCCGCGACCGCGGAAGCTACCACGCATGAAGCTACCATAAAGGACGCCGTTGACGACCTGGTGCAGCACCCCGAGGAGACTGCCTCGAAAATTGGCGAATTCTTTCAGAATCTGTGGGATTCTATCGTACACGGTATCCCGACGATAATACTTGCGATAGTCGTGCTGATACTCGGTCTGATAATCTGCAAGCTGGTTCTGAAAGTGCTCAGCAAGGGACTTGACCGTACCAGGCTCGACCTTACAGTAAACAATTTCGTCAAGCAGTGCTGCAAGATAGTGCTGTATGTGCTGCTGATAACGATAGTTCTTTCAGTTCTGGGTATCCCGGCAACTTCGATAATCACGGTTATCGGTACCGCCGGAGTTGCTATAGGCCTGGCGTTACAGAACAGCCTTTCGAACGTTGCAGGCGGCATTATGCTGCTGATCAACAAGCCGTTCAAGATCGGCGATTATATCATGGTTTCCGGAGTAAGCGGTACGGTAAAGCAGATAACGATACTGTATACAAGGCTGGATTCCGACTCCAACCAGGCTATATTTATCCCGAATGGACAGGTATCCGGCGCTGTTGTTACAAATAATAACAGCAACGGTACGCGCCGCGTTGACCTTAAGTTCTCAATAAGCTACGAGGACGACTACCAGAAGGCGCGTGAGATAATTCTCCAGGTTCTCAGCCGCAATGAGAAGATACTCAAGGATCCCGCGCCGACAGTACGCATGATAGAGCATGCGGCAAGCTCCATCAATATCGTGGTTCGTCCGTGGTGCACGGTGGCGGATTACTGGGAGGTCTACTTCTCAGTTACTGAGGAGATACGCGCGGCGTTCATCGCAGGCGGTATTTCTATTCCGTTCGATCAGCTGGACGTTCATGTGGTTAAGGAATAATACATACCAGAGGGCAGGATTTTTCCTGCCCTCTGACTGTCGATAAAGGCGCATCTGCGTCGTCAGCGGCATTTCGGCAGGCACAAAGCCTAGCCAAAATGCCGCTTCCTAGCATCTGCACCTTTCTCAACAGTCTGGGAAGCTACTTTTTCGACAGACTGAGGGCAGGATTTTTCCTGCCCTTTCTTTTGTTTGGTGAATTTTATAAGCGCAGGTGCATAATTATTCAAAAAACACTTGAACAAAATCCAAAAGTGTGGTATACTAAAATAGATATAGTATGTTCCCTGGAACTAACAGGAGGTAAATATGGAAAAGAGATCAAACAAGCCGGTCGGCAGCATAAAGGTTTCCGACAGCGTTATCGTAAAGATGGCAGAGCTTGCGGCTGCTGAGATTGATGGGGTTTACTGCCGCGGTCAGGCTCCGGCACCATCGAATACAAAGTCAAAGGTGCTCGGCCCCGTTCGTGCAAGACTCGGCGACGACAACGCCGAGATACATGTGGATATCATTGTGCTTGAGGGCTACAATGCAGTGAATGTCGCTGAGAACGTCCAGAAAAGCATAAAGTCCGCCATTCAGAGCATGACCAATTTCACTGTGACAAAGGTAGATGTGAATGTCGCAGGCATAAAATTCAAGGAGAGCGCTGAATAAGCGCAGCAGGAGAGAATATGGAAGAAAAGCTTACAAGACGTGAAGTGCGCGAGGGCGCGTTCATTTTACTTTATCAGCTGATGTTCGGTCAGGAGCTTGGCGAGATAATCGAGGCAGACGAGGAGTCCCTCGGACTTGCGAGGAACCATGAGACCGACGCCATCGTAAAGGGCGTAATGGCTCATGACGAGGAGCTTACGGCGCTCATCGCGAAGTATAGCACCACAAGATCCGTAGCGAGGATCTCAAAGGTGAACCTTGTGCTGATGAAGATCGCGATATTTGAGATGAAATACAACGACAAGGTGCCAGGCGCGGCGGCTATAAACGAGGCTGTCGAGCTTGGCAAGAAATATGCCTACAAGCAGGATTGCAGCTTCATCAACGGCGTTCTGAACTCCTGCCTTGAGGAGATAGAGAATGACAGGGATTAACATTCCGGTCATTTCCGTTTCGCAGGTAAACCGCCGGATAGGCACGATATTCAGCGAGAGCGAGCAGCTCAATAACATCGCTGTCCGCGGCGAGCTTGTGGATTACAAGCTATATCCGCAGAGCGGACACAGGTACTTCACGCTGAAGGACGAGAATTCCCAGCTGAGGGGCTTCTTTTCTAAGTTCTATGCCTCCAGCCTGAAATTCGCGCCGAAGAACGGCGACAAGGTCGTGTGCTATGGCTCGGTGAACGTTTACGAGCCGCGCGGCGACTACAGCCTGCGCTGCGTGAAGATGGAGCCGGACGGCATGGGAGAGCAGGCGGTAGCCCTTGAGGAGCTGAAAAAGCGGCTCCAGCAGCAGGGTCTGTTCGGCCAGAAGCGCGAGCTTCCTGCGTTTCCGAAGTGCGTGGCAGTCGTGACGTCCGACAGCGGCGCGGCGGTGGAGGATATCAAGAAGATAATCAGCCAGCGCTGCCCGGTAATCAAAGTCATTATAATCCCCGCAAGGGTGCAGGGCGTCGGCGCTGATCTTTCGGTAGCCGAGGGCATAAGGCGCGCGCAGTCCACGGACGCTGAGGTAATTATTTTCGGCAGGGGCGGCGGCTCTTCCGATGATCTGAGCGCATTCAATTCCGAGGTCATTGCGCGGGCGGTGTACGCCAGCAGGATACCGACGATATCCGCAGTCGGTCACCAGACTGATGTGAGCATAGCAGACCTCGCGGCGGATCTCCGGGCGGCGACCCCGACCGAAGCGGCTCAGCGTGCGGTCCCGGATGTGCACGAATACTGTCGCCAGATGGAAGTCACAACTAACAAAATACACTCCGACCTTATGCGCCGCATGGCTGAAACGGAACGCCTGCTTGACAGCCGTATCGCGCTGATATCAGCGCTGTCCCCGCGGAACCGTCTTGTTGACGCTGAACGCCGCCTGGATAACGCAGTCACTAAGATTCACGGCGCAATGCACGCGAAGCTGGAGCGCACCGAACGGACGCTGATGTCCACCGCCGGGGTGATATCCGCGCTGGATCCGTTGGGCGTCCTGGCGAGGGGATATTCTCTGACGAGCAACAACGAGGGTATAATCCGGTCATCATCGCAGCTTAAAACCGGCGACGATATCACGGTGAAGCTCTCCGACGGTTCTGTCAGGGCGACGGTGAACGAAATACTGACCTGACCTTGGAGGATCGAATGGATATAGAAAAGGCAATGAGCAGGCTCAATGAAATAGCCGCGAAGATGAGCAGCGGCGAACTGTCCCTGGAGGACTCCATGAAGATGTACGCCGAAGCGACGCTGCTGACCAAGGAGTGCCGCGAATACATCGAAAAGGCGAAGCTTCAGATAGAGAAGCTTGAAACGGCTGAGTAAGCCCGGAGGTTTGAGTTGGATAAGGAAACAGTTAAGGAGCAGCTGCGTGATTACGCAGAGATGACAGGGCGCGCACTGGAACGTTACATTCCGGAGACCGAGTGCCTTCAGAAGAACGTTATCCT
This sequence comes from uncultured Oscillospiraceae bacterium, assembly GCA_934457235.1. GTDB lineage: Bacteria > Bacillota > Clostridia > Oscillospirales > Ruminococcaceae > CAG-115. The sequence goes on along the minus strand of CAKSHT010000067.1, from coordinate 7,719 downwards.
TGCGGCGCGGCATAGCCTTACCGCGGGAGGTAAGCGGCTGCGTCCCGCGCTCGTCATGGAGTTCTGCCGGGTCTGCGGCGGAGAGCCGGAGTCCGCGCTGCCGGTCGCGTGCGCCATCGAGATGATGCACACGTTCTCGCTGATACACGATGATCTGCCCTGCATGGACAACGACGACATGCGCCGCGGAAAGCCGAGCTGTCACAAGGCGTTCGGGGAAGCCAATGCGCTCCTCGCCGGTGACGCACTGGCGATACTCCCGGCACAGGTTATCGCTGAAGCCGGGATAAAGGGTACGATCCCGCAGTCCGCAGCGCTGAAGATAATCGCGCTGCTCGGCGAGCAGGCAGGGATTTTCGGCATGATCGGCGGACAGGTGATAGATACCGAAAACGACGGGAAGCAGCTTCCCGAAAATATAATCCTGGAAATGTACCGCATGAAGACGGGGGCGCTGCTCGAATTCTGCTGCCGCGCCGGAGTCATCGCAGCGGGCGGAGGAGCGGAGCTTCAGCTAGCCGCCGGAACATATGCGCGTAAGCTTGGACTTGCTTTCCAGATAATCGACGATATCCTTGACATGACCGCTGATGAAGCTCAGCTGGGCAAGCCGGTCGGAAGCGACGCGGAGAGCGGCAAATACACATATGCGGTGGTAGTAGGACTTGAAAAGGCAAGGGCGGAGGCCGCCCGGCTGACAGACGAGGCAGTGCAGGCGCTGGAGGCATTCAGCGACAGGGAGTTCCTGACGGGGCTGACAAAGCTGCTGCTGGATAGAAAATATTGACTGCCCGGAGGAAGTTTCACAGATGAATATTTTTATGGCTAATCCGACGATAACGGTCGGGCTTATCTCGTTCATTACGGCGCAGATAATCAAGACAGCCCTTTACGCGATAAAGCAGAAGACTTTCAATCCCGAACGCATCACGGGCGCGGGAGGTATGCCGTCGTCACATTCGGCGCTTGTTGTGTCAGTTGCGCTGTATCTGCTGCGCCTGCCGGATATCGGGTTTTCCAGTCCGATATTCGCGATGGCAATGCTGATATTGGGCATCGTTATCTACGACGCGCTCAGCGTGCGTTATAACGCGGGGCTCCACGGCAAGGAGCTGAACCGCCTGCGCAGGGTCATAGACGAGATGGACGACGAGATATCCAGGCTCAGCGGCGAGGAACAGAAGGACGACAAGCTTGACGAGATGTCCGACCGCAAGGAGTTCAAGGAATTCCTCGGACACAAGCCGATAGAAGTTCTGGCGGGCGCACTGCTCGGAATACTGATAGCTATGGTATTCCCGCTGCCGCAGTGAGGACTGCCGACAAATATGACTGTCGGAGGCAATGATGATACTAGACAATGATATAGACCACGAAAAGATCTCCAGCATGACCCTGCCGGAGTTGAAGGAACTCTGCCGGGAGCTGCGGCGCTGCATTCTGAACACCGTTACCGAAAACGGGGGACACCTGTCCTCCAACCTCGGTACGGTTGAGCTGACGGCGGCGCTGCATTTTGTTTTTGATGTAAAATCTGACCGCATCGTCTGGGACGTCGGTCACCAGGCGTATGCGCATAAGCTGCTCACCGGACGTTACTCCCAGTTCAGCACGCTGCGCAGCAAGGGCGGTATCTCCGGATTTACACGCCGCAGCGAGTCAAGCGCGGACGCGTTCATATCCGGTCACAGCAGTACGTCGATTTCTGCGGCGTACGGGATAGCGTGCGCTATGCGGCTCCAGGGGAAGCGCGGCAGCGTTGCGGCTGTGATAGGCGACGGCGCCCTCACCGGAGGCATGGCATACGAGGGTCTGAACAACGCCGGAAAAAGCCTGGCTCCGCTGGTGGTCGTACTTAACGACAACGGAATGTCCATCTCAAAGAGCACCGGAGCGCTGGCGAGATATCTGGCGCATATCCGCTCAACGAGAAAGTACTACTGCGCGAAGGAGCACGTGAAGTCCGTCGTGTCTGCGGTCCCGCTGGTGGGCGATAAGCTTGAAAAGACGCTGCGCACTGCAAAGGGACTGATAAAGGACGCGATATACGACAGCAGCAACATGTTCGAGAATTTCGGATTCCAGTACATCGGACCGGTGAACGGACACGACCTTGAATCGATGATAGAAGCGTTCACAGTCGCGAAGATAATGCGCAGACCCTGCGTTGTACACGTGTTCACGACAAAGGGAAAGGGATGGCACCCCGCAGAGGATAACCCCGGTGAATATCACGCCGTCACCAGGAAGAACAGCACTTCCGGGCTGAGCTTCAGCGAAGTTTTCGGCAGGGAGCTGGAGCGGATCGGAAAGTCCGACAGCCGTATCTGCGGCATAACTGCGGCGATGAAGTACGCTACGGGAATGAATTATTTCTGCAGCTCCTGCGGAGAGCGCTATTTCGACGTCGGCATAGCAGAGCAGCATGCGGTGACGTTTGCCGCCGGGCTTGCCGTAGAGGGAATGATTCCGGTATTCGCAGTGTATTCCACATTCCTCCAGCGCGGATTTGACCAGGTTGTGCACGATTGCGCGATCGAGAAAACGCACGTTGTCCTTGCAATAGACCGCGCCGGATTTACCGGAGAGGACGGAGAAACGCACCAGGGAATTTTCGATGTTTCCATGCTGTCGATGATACCCAATACTACGGTGTATTCTCCGGCGAATTTCGAGGAACTCCGGCTGTGTATGAGCAAGGCGCTCTACAGCACCGACGGAGTGGCTGCGGTGCGCTATCCAAAGGGTGGAGAGCCTGCGGCGGATATCCAGCCGTGCACGGACTATGAATATTCCGGTAAGCATGGCACTACGCTGGCGGTAAGTTACGGCAGGCTTTCCGGGAACATGGTGACATCGGCGCGGGAAGCCTCCGTAAAGGGCGCTCCGGTTGACTGGCTTAGACTGGTCACGATAACGCCGCTGCCAGAGGAAGCGCTCCGGAAGGCTCTGGAATACGACCGGATCGTTTTCTTTGAAGAGGGTATACTATGCGGCGGGATCGCAGAGCAGTTCGGCGCCGCGCTGCTTGAGTTCGGATACCGCGGAGATTTTGAAGCTGTTGGCGCTGACGGAAAATTCGTCCCGGCGGGGACGGTGCAGCAGCAGCTTGAGATGTTCGGGCTTGACCGTGTTTCAATGATGGAACGCCTGGTAAAATGACGGAGGGACTATGCGACTTGATGTATATCTGACGGAAAACGGAATGTGCAAGAGCCGCACGGCGGCGCAGTCGCTGATAAAGTCCGGCGGAGTGTCGCTGAATGGAAAAACGTGCTCCAAGCCTTCCCAGGAGGTCACGGAAGCGGACAGCGTTGAGATAACCGCCGAGCAGCTGCGGTACGCGGGCAGGGGCGGACTGAAGCTGGAAGCGGCTCTGGAGCAGTTCCGGCTGGATATCACGGGCGCAGAGTGTATCGACATCGGCTCGTCTACCGGAGGATTCACGGACTGCATGCTGCAGCACGGCGCAGCGAAGGTGTACGCCGTGGACGTCGGGCGCGACCAGCTCGTGGACTTCCTGCGGAACGACACGCGGGTGGTATCCATGGAGCAGACGGATATCCGCACGGCGGAGCTGCCACAGGTGAATTTCATCGGCACTGATGTTTCGTTTATCTCGCTGAAGCTGATACTGCCGCATATTTACCGGCTGCTGAAAAAGGGCGGACGGGCGGCGGTGCTGATAAAGCCGCAGTTCGAAGCGGGCAGGGCGAACCTCAGCAAAAAGGGCGTCGTGCGGGACGAGCGTGTGCGGCTGCGCATACGCGATGAGATAGCGGAGTTTGCAAAGGGCTGCGGGTTCACCGTGGCAGGAATGGCGGTTTCTCCGATAACCGGGGGAGATGGGAACGTTGAGTTCCTGATGTGCCTGGAAAAGGGCTGAACAGCCGGAGGGTGCTATGAGTAATGAAAAGCGCGTCATAATTTCATACAACCGCAGGGACAGGAATTCCGTGAAGATCGCGGAGGACATCAGCGCGGAGCTTATTAATGCAGGCATAACGCCGCTTTCGCTGAAATACGACGACGGCAGCACAGGAGGATTAAAGGGCGCCCAGTCCACCGAGAACGGCGAGGGCTGCCTGTGTATGATAACCGTCGGCGGCGACGGCTCAATAATCTCGCACGGAAAGCTGGCGGCGGTCTGGGGTATCCCGCTAATGGGCGTGAACACCGGTCGCCTGGGATTTATGGCAAACCTGGAGCCGTTGGAGATACGGCGTATCCCGGAGATAATCCTGGGGGAATTCCGCGTGAGCAGGCGCATGATGATGTCCGTGGAGGTCAGCTACGCCAACGGCGGCAGGCTTCATCAGAACACGCTGAACGACGTCGTGGTTTCCAGGGACAGCAAATCGAAGCTGCCGGAATTCTGCGTGTACTGCGGTGATACCGAGGTTTCCAGGCTGCGCGCGGACGGCGTTATATTCAGTACGCCCACGGGGTCTACGGCGTATTCTCTCTCTGCCGGAGGGCCGATAATCGACCCGGCGATGAAGTGCATTGAGTACACAGCGCTGTGTCCGCATTCATTGTTCTCGCGTCCCATGCTGTTTTCGGCGGAGCGAACGGTGCAGCTCCGGGTGAATTCTTACCAGGACAGCCGCGTGACGATAAGCTTCGACGGCGACAGCGGCTATCCGTTCGGCGACGGCGATGTACTGACCATGCGCTCCGGCGGTCCGGACCTCATGCTGATAGAGACCGGCGAGGGCTTCTTCGGCTCTGTGAACCGGAAGCTCATGCAGCCGCTGCGCTGATGTACGACATTACAACGCTCTTCCCCCCGCGGATGCACAGCCTGCGTACAGCAAAGCAGCTCTGTGAGCGGCGCGGAGTACATTGTTATCCGGAGTACGCACCTGCCGTGAACAGGTGGAAGTCGTGGATAATACTGAAAAATATACGATTCCTGGTGACGCGCTGAATAAAGCGAAGTGTAACAAAAACAGATGTGTGATCGCGATTATCTGAACGTGGCGATTTTGTTTTGGAGATTTTCGGAGGTTAAGATGGTACAGTGCTATGAGGATTTCTGCGAGGAACTGCTGAGCGCCGGTTTTTCCCTCGGCGGCGGCAGCGACAAGGGAATATACGCGGTCGTGCCTTTTGACTGGACGGAGCAGCCCGCAGGTACTCCAGTGCGCTGGCATACCGGGGAGCCGGACACCGACCCCTGGGAATGGCGCATGCGCGTCCTGGAGGAGCGCAGCGATATCGCGTATGCCAAGGTGTTCTTCCGGACGAGCGGGTACATAACGGAGGAGTGGTACCCGTATTTCCTGGCGGTGCGCCGCCGGGGAATGAGCTTCGATGAAGCCTGGGAAGCCGGGCTGATACCGGAGCTTTCCCGCAGGATATACAATGCAGTCCGCGAAAACGGCCGCGTCCCGATGCACGATATCAAGCGCCTTGCAGGACTTCACGGAGAGACCTCGGCGCACATAGAAAAGGCGATGACCGACCTCCAGATGGGCATGTTCCTGACGATATGCGGCAGACAGCAGAAGCGCAATATGTACGGCGAGCCGTATGGCTGGAGCAGCACGGTTTTCTGTACGCCGGAGGAATTCTGGCACCGGGATTTTGATGACCTGCCCGACCACGACCAGGCGGTGCAGAGAATATGCGCCAGGGCGTCGCAGCTGAATCCCGGTGTGCAGGAGCGTAAAATAAGGAAGTTCATTTACGGCTGAGAGGTACGTTATGGATAAGAAACAGCGGCAGCGAACGATACTGAAAATAATCTCGTCCCAGGAGGTCGAAACGCAGGAGCAGCTCGGCGAGCTTCTTGAAGAAGCGGGCTGCCCGACGACCCAGGCAACGATCTCCAGGGATATGCGGGAGCTGAAGATACGCAAGGGCATGTCCGGCGACGGCGTGAACTGCTATTACTCTCCGGAGTGCGAAAATCCCCCGGAGTACAGCAGCGTATTCGCACAGGCGGTGCTGTCGCTGGATTACGCGATGAACACGGTGGTCATAAAGTGCCGCGCGGGGCTTGCGAACGCGGCGTGCGTAGTACTCGACGAGCAGGACCTCGGATTTGTCGTGGGCACCATCGCAGGGGACGACACGATATTCGTCCTCACAAGAACGGAAAACCATGCTGTGCAGCTGATGGAGCTGCTCAGAAAGATGATGACCAGATAAGGAGAATGACGTTTGTTACGGGAGCTTTCAATTGAAAATCTTGCGGTGATCGAAAAAGCGTCGGTAGAATTCGGCAGCCGCTTCAATGTGTTCACCGGCGAGACCGGCGCGGGTAAGAGCGTCATTATCGGCGGCATCAACGCGGTGCTCGGCGGCAGGACGACCAAGGATATCGTTCGCAGCGGAGCGCCCAAGGCGGTGATCTCTGCGTTGTTTGACGATATTTCAGACCGCGTGAAGTCCAAGCTGAGCGAGCTTGGCTTCTCCGCCGAGGACGGCGAGTTAGTACTCATGCGCGAGATAACCGCCGAGGGCAAGAGCAGCGCCCGCATAAACGGCAGGGCTGCCACCGCCGCAATGCTCCGGGAGGTCGGGGAGCTGCTGGTTGATATCCACGGACAGCACGAGAACCGTATTCTTATGGACACCGACAATCAGCGCCAGATACTTGACAGCTACGGTGAGCTTTCCGGAGCGCTGGAGGAATACCGCGCGGAGTTCCGGAGATTCTCAAAACTGTCCCGCAGGCTAAAGGAACTCCAGGAGGAGAACCGCAACCGTGAGCTTCGTACAGCGCAGCTCACCGCCATTGCCGAGGAGCTTGCAGAGCTTGATCTGGAGCACGGCGAGGGCGAGCGGCTCGAAGAGGAGCTACAGAAACTGCGTAATACCGCGAAGATACAGGGCGCGCTGTTCACCGCGAACAATCTGCTGAACGGCGAGGAAAATCCCGGAGCTATCGACCTGGTGCGCCAGGCCATGAATTCCCTTGCGACCGCAGGCGCGGTGCTTCCGGAAGCGGACGTGCTGTTCCGCAGACTGGAGGAGCTTCTGCCGGAGCTGGAGGACATAAGCAGCGAAGCGGCTTCTATGGCTTTCGGCGCCGATGACAGCGAGGAGCGCGAAGCCGACCTGGAGGACAGGGTCTCCGCGATGAAGCACGCCTGCCGTAAGTACAACATGGACGCCGACCAGCTTGTGGATTACCTTGAGGACTGCCGTCGGGAGCTGTCGCAGCTTTCCGGGCTGGACGGCGAGATAGAGCGTCTTTCCGAGGAGAAGCACGAACTTGCCGGGCATGTGAAGCAGCTTGCCGGGGAGATAAGCGCGCGCCGCCGAGAGGCTTCCGCGAAGCTCTCCGCCGAGATATGCGAGGTACTGAAATTCCTGAACATGCCGAACGTAACGCTGAGCTTTGACGTGCGCCCGGACAAGATAACGATAAACGGAATGGACGAGGTTGAGATACTCATTTCCGCGAACGCCGGCGAGGAGCCGAAGCCGCTCAACAAGACCGCGAGCGGCGGCGAGCTTTCCCGCGTAATGCTTGCGATAAAGAGCGTCATGGCTGAGGGCGACGATATCCCGACAATGATATTCGACGAGGTTGACGCCGGAATAAGCGGAAGAACCGCCGCCAAGGTCGGAATAAAGCTTGCGCAGACCGCCGAGAAACGCCAGGTGCTGTGCATCACGCATCTGGCGCAGATAGCGGCGCTTGCCCAGACGCATATGCTCATCGAGAAGCAGACCGACGACAAGCGCACCTACACCCGTATAATC
>CAKSHT010000066.1 GCA_934457235.1 uncultured Oscillospiraceae bacterium | reverse complement strand
GCGGAGTGGCTTCCTTGACCTTTGCGATATCCGCATTTATAGTCAGCTTGTCGCACTGGTTTCCGTCCTCGTCAAGAAGAAGCAGGGTGTCGCGCTTGGATTCCAGCGTAATTACAACGGACTGCTCGCGGCTCGGAGTATGCCACTTTATCCAGCCCATAGTTTCCTCGCCGCCTGTCGGACAGGTTATTTCAACCGTGCCGGATTTAAGGATAGAGCCGGACGTGGATCTGATTTTGTATGCGACTGTTCCCTTGAACGAACTTCCGAGGTTGATTTCATCGCCGTGCTTGTATGAACCGAGCAGTTTATACGGCGAAACATACGGCATAATTCCGTCCTCGTCCGGGACATTCGCAGGATTGTCAACAAAAATCTTTATGCGGTCGTCCTCGTCAGCGTGTACTGTTTCAAGCTCGTCGGAGGTATAGGCATAGGTGTAAGAAACGCCGGACTGGCTTCCGGTCACTTTGATGAGTTCCTTGTTTTCCTCTTTGAGCTGTTCATACATTTTTGGAGTATCGCCGCCGCTGTCAAATATGCTGAAAGAGGATTTGCCGATGAACGGTGTATCACCGATATTCACCGCATAGAAAGATGTGTATACGTCTGTGTCGGTGTGGTATTCCGCGGCGGCGGTGCCTTCCTCGACCTCGTCATCATCGTTGTTTCCGGTGAGGACGCCTATTCCCATACATCGGATAATGCAGGTGTCGCTGTTGTAGTTGGAATTTCCGTTGTAGTAGTCGCTTGTGGAGGGCGAATACACTGAAATTCCAAGGTCCTTATTTTCAAGGAAAGCAGAGCGCGGCAGATTCGAGTGCGTCAGCGGTCCGAGAAGCGCACGGAGATTATTCGTGCTGTTCCATGCGGAAGAAAAATAATTCTTCATGTACTTGTTCAGCAGACCGCATTCTGTCGCGCTCATCGCCCAGTTCTGACCGTTGTAGCAAAAGTAGGCTACTGGCTCAAAAGCGAGCTTGTATTTTCCTTTGATGATATCTTTGTATTCCATTCCGGACATAAGGTCGCAGAGGTTTTTCAGAAAGTTTTCTTCGCTCAGCAGAGCCTTTATTTCTTCAAGGTGTGAGCTGTTGTTGATTGAGATGATATCAATACTTGAAAGGGCTTCAACATACTGAACCCTGTAACCGTCACCGTGGGTTGAGCGTGAAAGAACGGCGCTATTGAATCGTGTAACATCGTTCGTGCTTAAGCTATTGTATGTGTTTTCGATATAGTTCAGCCAAGTAGTTTTGGAAATCAATTCAGAACCATCTGCAAAGTAGTAAATATTTGATACTGCGGATATATTACAGTTCCCTGAAATATCAATGGTATTGAATACTTTTCTGTTAGATTCAGCATCATACACTGTGACTCTCAAACCCTCGGTATCATTAAGTGATGTCCCACTGTCGGTGTGAACGCCCCAGTAGTTATTTGCTGTTCCGCTTGAAAATCCCGTTCCATCGGCATTGCCAAGATTCAAATCAGCAAATACATTGGTTGAACAGAATATGCAGACTAATATCACAGTGGTGATTCTTGTTAAATGTTTTTTTAACTTCATCTGTTTCCTTTCTCCAAAAAGAAAGGTGCGACACGATGTCGCACCTAGCATATTCAGATTAGTGAAGCACCTGCTGCCCGGAGCCTATTTCTCCGTAATTATCAGGGAACTCCTGCATATTCACGTTTCCGGAATTACCAGGAATCCATGCGTCAAATACGCTGTTGAACTGGTATTCCTGCCCGGTGCTGTCCGTGAACTTATCTCCGTTTTTAGGGTTAGCCGGGAAGCCGTTTTCGTCAGTTTCGATTTCCGTAGGCTCGATCTGCTTAGGCTTTGTGGTCGTGGTGGAAGCCGTGGTGTACTGCGGCTCTGCTGTTACTTTTGGCAGGTCAGTGCGGACTGTCTGCGTCGGAGTGGCGGCTTTGCTGGTGGATACAGTCACCGCCGGCTTAGTCGTGGTGGATTTGGTCGTTTCGGGAGTGGAACTGGTCGTCGCTTCTGTTTCGAATTCTGTGGGAGCTTCTGCGGTTGTATCCGAACTGTCGCTGAAGATCTGGACCTTGTATTCATTCTCGCCGGCTTCGTAAGTTCCGCCGATAAGGTCGTAATCTATATCCGGCTTTCTGTCTGAACAGCCGGTCACTGCGGCGAGAACTGAAATGAGCATTGCCGCTGAAATAGTTCTGAGTGCGTTAGTATTTAAGCGTGTCATATTTGAACCTCCTGTTAGGGTATGTAATCTTCCTGAGTATATATTACCATAAAAGAAAGCAGTTGTCAATTAGTTTATTGCTAAAACTATTTACAAACCTGCTTTTCGTTTTTTGTGAGTTTTGCTGAATGGTGAAAAAATCAAAGTGCGACACCGTGTCGCACCTGTCACATCTCAGCAGTATTTTCCTTATCCTGCTTTTTCAGCAGGATTTCGCGAATCTGTTCCTTGCTGAGGTCGCCGCGCCCGAAAACCTGATTTGAAGCGTCATTCAGTCTGTCGCGGCTGTGACTGGAGAATTGTCCGAGCAGTTTTCCGACAGAGGATATCAGCTGAATTGTGCATTGCCTCTGCCATTCTGAATGGCGGTTTGTGTTGGTGGAATTTTGTTCGGGCGGATTTTTCGCTTTTTCCTTGATTGCCCTGAGAATTGCCGAAAGAATCGTGTTTCCAACCCCGGCTTCGATTTCATCGACCACCTTTCCCATGTACGCCGCCATCTGGAGCTTTCCGTAACTGCTGTCATCGCTGTGGAGCATTTCATTGTAGATCCGGCGGCAGTCAAGTATTTCATCGTACAGACTGCGGAATTCCGGAATATTGTCTATCATAAAATGCGTCAGCGAATTCAGTTCCTGCTTGACCGGCTTCGGCATGAGCTTGTAAACCGCCTGTCCTTTCGGCGGGAGCATTTCACGAATAGCTGTGAGCTTCTGAAAAATCACTTCCGTGAAATCGTCATGTTCCGTTTCCGAAAGCGCTCCAGCGGCATTGTGTCCGACCTGCCGGCGAAGCTCTTTTATAAGGCTGTTTTCTTTGTTGTGGAGTTCAACGAACTGGTCGTGATAGGTGCTTTTGATAACATCTATCCGTATCTGGTCGCAAATCAGCGGATCGACCTTGTTTATAAGAATCTCCTGCGCCTTGTCCCACCACATGATATGAACGTGCGGCTGTCCCTCCTTTAGGTGAACCGCCGCAAGGTACTCGATATTTTCCTGCTTCATTTTCATATTTCTGGAGATATCGCAGATATGGAATTTCACCCATTCCTCCCAGTCGCCAAATGTCCGCAGTCCGGCTTCCTCTGCGCCTTCCGGAGTAAACGAAAAAATGCTGTGGAATACGTTGCGGTGAGATGTTGAGATTTTCCGGACATAATTCTGCATTTCAGAAGTGCTGTAATTGTCCGAAAAACTGCCGTTAATATGTCCGAAAAGCCCATTGTCAGACTGCCTGGCGGCGTGCTCACGTTCACCCATGTATTTCACGAGATTTGATTCGTGAGAGGATTTGAAAACGTGCTCTCGCTCGCCTATGTACTTGACATAATGAGCGTTCCGGGAAGCCGAAAATTTGCGCCCATTGCTTCCAACGTGCTGTTGTTTGTAGATTATTTTGGGTATTGGGTTTCACCGCCTTTCCGGGAGCAATGTTATTTGTCGTTTGGCGTATCAAGCTCGGCGGACAGCCATTCGTGGGCTTCCCGCAGATATTCCTCGTCTGACTTGGGCTTGGTTTTAGTTATTCGGCAGGACTGCCGCAGAGCATTGGCAAGTATTTCTTCCGGAGTTGCGCTGTCGATATAATTTTCAGCAAGCACTGAAACACAGCACTGCAACGCGGCGGCAGACGTTCTCGCTGCAACAGCCTGCATGGCTATGAGCCGTTCCATGTATCTTTTCATTACTATCGGCATTACCGTTTCGATTTCTTCGCGGATATAATTTCGTATCTCGGTCTGGCTCTGCTCATAGCTTGTTATCGAAAGTCCCTTTTCGATAAACTGCCTGATAGCCTGAGAAGTGGTTATTCTTTTTTTAGCCGAGTAGCTGTCAAGAGCCTCAGCCATCTCTTGTGGAAGAACGACAGAACGTTCCGGATTCTTTCTAGGCATGGTTTTCCTTTCTGAAAATGGTGACACTAAATCAAGTGTCTTGATTATGTCGGTACACCGACGGCAGCACCTTTGGTGCTGCGCTGTTCAGTAGTGCGGTACACCGCACTATTCCTGCCGTACAAAGTACGGAGTGAAAATTTCCGAAAAAAGAATGCTTGCAGGTGCGACACGATGTCGCAGTAGAAGTAGAGATACGCGGTTTCAATGCCGCGCTTGTGCTTACAATTCACATTCAAATTCGTCCTGTTCGCAGTCCGGGGGAGGAATGCTCCGGAATTCCGTGGGAGCGAGGAACTCACGAACCGCGACACCGTGGCTCTCCAAAACCCGGAAAAGCTGGAGTGCTTCGTTCCAGTCCTTGTTTTTGACTGGAGAGCAGGACATCACCGATAATTCTCTGTCCGGGAAATCCTCGAAAATCCTACTGCTGGAAGCTTCTGAGCCATCGCGTCCGGCTTGGTCGCTGTCATAGCAAAACCACACGGATTTTATTTCCGTGTGGTTCGCGAGGTATCTTTTTATGCTTTCGTAATTTCCGCTTCCGTTTACGCTGAGCCGGTGGTCGGCTGTCCAGTCTTTTCCGAGGAGCTTTGTAAAAGTGGCGTGCGACATTGCGTCAATAGGGCTTTCAAACAGCCGGAGCACATCCTTATGTCCCGCCATTGCGAATGTGCAGGACTTGTCGCCGCCGGGAGCTTCACCGCGGAATTTCACGTCAGTCGAACCCCGGAGCGCGCAGGAGCGTATCACTCCGTTTTCGTCACGCCCGAAAAACAGGCAGTTATGATGAACGGAGTCCTCGGCAATCATCTTTTGCTGAATCATTGCTTTCACGATTTCCGGATCGATCCCTCTTGTCTTTATGAGATATGCCATGACGCGCCTGGGTGAAATATCGTGTGTCGGCGGCGAGAATTCACGCGGTTTCTCCGGCTCTGACAGGGCAGTCCGGCAAGGAATATTCACCTGCTCGGAAACTCCGTTCACGACATAACGGGCGATGAAATCAAGCGCCTGCTCCGTGGAACAGGAGAGCTTGTCCTTTACGAGGTCGATAGGAAATCCGTGCCGCCCGTCCGAAAAGCGGTACCAGCCGTTTCCCTCGCGGTAAATGCACAGTCCCTGTTCGCCTTTTATCTTCCAGCTTTTGCGGTCGCTTTCCCTTTCGTTTATCTCCATTCCGAGAGCCTTAGCAACGTCCAGGCATGGAGCGTTAGTCAGACGGTAGTAGTCGTCACGGGAGTATTTATACTGCGGCATAGATTTCCTTTCTGGAGGTACGGCACGGTGCCGCACTTCTACATCTCCGTTTTGAATTATCAATTATATAGGAAAACCTCCCACGGCTATGTTCTGCCATGAGAGGTTTTCTATTTATTATATGGAAGTGCTTCCTGGACTTATCTCATCGCAGCGACAATGCTCTCCACAAGCTTATTTGTCAGCTCGTTTTCAGAGTAGATGGAGCAGGAATATGTTCCGTCAGTCCATGTCGCGGAACTTACGCCGTCGCCGTTGCCCTTTAATGTAACGGTATTCCCGCCGATTTTCTTTTCGGAAACGTTCTTGTATACGTTGTAGTCGCCGCTGATGTCATCGGTTCCCTTGCCCTTGCGGACGCATATCTCATTGCTGCCGTTGGAGTATCTCACTTCAACGATGCCGTCCATCGCCTGGACATAGGAAACAGTGTACTTTTCGAACTTTTCGGGGGCGCTGAAGCTTATCCCGGTAGCCTTTGCGGCTTCGGAAACAGTCTTGTATTCCTGCCACGGGTTCGGGATCTGATTGCTGTCGGTTTCAGAATCCTCATCGGTATTCCCAAGTTCCAGGGTCTGTACGTCGCTGAGCTTTACCTTACCCTTTGCGGACTTGCTGACTGTTACCAGCGACCACTCATACGCAGCGTCCGGAGTTACAGCCTTGCTGCGGCAGAGTATCATGTAATTGCTGCCTGCAACGACCTGCTTGCCGAGGTATGCAACCGGTTTGTAATCAACGCCAACAAGCTCCTTCATTGCCTTCCTGTATGCGGAATATACGGTCTTGTTCTTCTTTTTGCTGAGGGCAAATTTACCGGTATTGGCTGTGAAACCGCCCTCGTCCTCGCCGCTGATTATAGTCTGGAAACCGTCCATATCAACGGTACCATCAACGTTCTCGTAGATGTACATTATCGTGATTTCTGGCGTTGCGTCAGGAATTACCGGAGTTGCCTTGCAGAGTATTGCGTACTTTGTGCCTGCAACGACCTGAGTTCCAAGAACTGCGATAGGCTGATAGCTTACGCCCAGAAGCTCAGCGGTAGCCTTTTTGAACGCGGTCTTTGCAGCGGCGTTCTTGCTGATAGATGTGCTGCCTGTGTTTACTTCCCAGCCTCCTGCGAGGAACTCTGTGTAGCCGGAATCGTCAGCCAGCTCTATGGAGTCGTCCGCAAATGCGGAGAATGCTGCGCAGGACATTGCGATGAGTGCTGCCATAGCGGCAGAGGTGAATCTGATAGACTTTTTCATGATGTTATACTCCTTTGAAATTTCTTTTGTACTGGCAGCTGTTTTACTGCCTTTCACCTTAAAGGACAGCATTGAAATCATCAGGTCACACCTTTTTGAAAAAATTATTTGATTTTTTCGATAATTTCTTTCAGTGCATTTTCAGAAATACCGGAGCTTACCGAAACCGAATAGGAATAATCCCCGGAAACCCAGAGCGCAAGGCTGAATTCATCGCCGCTGCCCTTTATCGTTACCGTATTTCCGTTTACCTCCGTTTCGGTGATGTTGTCAAACTCGTTGAAATCGCCGCTGATATCTTCGCTTCCGCGGGATTTACTTATGATCATTCCGCGGTCGTCGCCATTGTAATACTGCACCTCAAGGATTTTCCCCTCGATAACCGCATAATAAGGCTCGGTGTATCCTCCGTAGCTGTCGGGGACAGTAATATCAAATCCGGCTGCCTTTTCAGCTTCCGCAAGCGTGTCGTATTCCGCATAAGGATTGCAATACTGGGTAAGGTCGGAAGTATCCGCAGCTTCCTCCGTCTGTGTTCCGGACAAGACGGGGTTATCAACAATGTTCCCCCTATGCTGGGTAATGGCGAATATTCCGACGCCGATGACCAGCATTGCGCAGGCAGCTATGCTCGCATATCTGACCCACGGGGTGAAGCGCATTGCTTTCTTTTTCTGCTCGGCGGGGGCAGCTTCGTCAATGTATTTTTCGTCGATATCGCCGATTATCTGCATTAAGCGCATTTCTTTCATACAATTATCCCCTCGCTTTCAAGATGTTTTTTCAGTTTGCTGCGCGTGCGCATAAGACAGGTCTTGACCTTGCTCACGCTGAAGCCGTATTCCTGCGCTATCTCCTCAATAGGGCTGGCGTACCAGTAACGCCTTACGAATATCTTGCGGTTGTCTGCTGAGAGCGTGCCAAGAAAATCGTTTATGCTGTCGCGTATTATCATGCTTTCCGCCGCCTTTTCCACGTCTGAGCCGGGGTCGGGAATACACTCCGAAAGCTCGTCAAGAATGGCTTCAGTGCTGTTTACATCTCGTTTTTTCCTGTGCATATATTCGTACATATTCAGTGCGATGTTCCTCGCTATCTTTCCAAGGTATGCCCGGAAATTCTCCGGCTTTTTCGGAGGAATCGCATTCCACGCCTTGATGTATGTATCATTCTTGCATTCCTCGCTGTCCTCGTTGTTGTGCAGTATGTTGTAGGCTATCGTCAGGCAGTACCGCCCGAATTTAAGGTCGGTTTCTTTTATTGCCTGCTCGGAGCGGGCAAAGTACAGATCAAGTATTTGTGCGTCTTCCATAGATATCTCCTTTCGGTATATTTTATTTTTCTGATATAAAAGACAGCGTTTTTTGATCAAAGGTCACACGGTTTTTATAAAAATATGTACGGGCAGCTTTCAGATAAATGATAATCTAAATTTGGCTTATTGTCAAGTGTTTCTACAAAATATGTCACATCTCCGGCTGTTCGTCATATTCCTCGGAAATATCATCGCGGGCTTCTCTTGCCCACATCGGAATGTGTTCCTCACGCATTGCGCCAAGGAAGCAGTCGCTTGTGATTGAGGCTTCCTCGCGGTCGTACAGAAATACGCCGTTTACCACGCCGCCGTATTCTTTAGGGTCGCAGCCCGGTCCGGACTGCGCAAGGAATAACTGTTCATCGGAAGTGAAGCTCCGTGAACCGAAATATTCCGGACAGATTATCATAATCCTGCCCGTATAGTCTGAAGCACCTTTGTCAACGTACACATCGCCGAATATCTCGGAATTAAAATGCTCCTTTAGGTCGTCATCGCGTTCGCTTATGTATCCCTGAAACTCCTCGTCATCGCCGAAGCCGAAATCCTCGCGGTACTGTGCCGCCATTTCGGTAATCACTTTCTTTACATCTGCGGAATTTACATCAAATCCGTTTTCGTTGAGCAGGTCTGCGAAATGGCTCTCAACATTCTGCTGTTCGACCATGTCCCAGATTCCGTTACATTCCTCGTCAGTCAGCTCAAACTGCATATCCTCGCCGTTTACGGTTCGGATAATCGAGCCTGTTTTTGGGGTGAGTTCTTCGAAACGGGTGTGCTGATTTACGTCAGAAAGCGCTCTGGAGAACAGGTCGCGGTATGCTGAAACAAGATTATTCTGCGAATCGTTTGAAGTAAAATAATGTCCCCATACCGTGGAAATTCCGCCGTTGTGGTCGGCGTTGTACCAAGTCGCATAACAGCCCGGAATTTTATTATTCTGTCCGAGGATAAATTCAGAATTGGGAGTCTGGAGCCTCTGAACAATGCGGTAGCCTTCGATTTCCTGCTTATTTCTCTCGCGGAAAGCAGACCTTAATTCTTCCGCCACAGCGTTAAGAAGAACCGGGTGAGCCGTTCCGAGCGTCCTGTCTGCTGTTTTCCGGATTTCCTCGGCATTGGGATAGTCAGCAAGTAACTTCTGCGCCCATTCCTTGTTATCGGCGGTGAAACGCCCGTCATATTGCAGGCTGTCAACGCGTAGCGCAAGCATGAGCATTGCACGCTCAAAACCGTATTTCCCGGCGGCTTCCGCAGTGACTTTTTTAACATCGAGGTAATTATTGTTGAAATTTTCAGCGATGGAATGGCTTATAAACGTCCCGCATTCATCGCACAGATTCATGCTTTCGCGGTACCGTTCAAGCTCGCCGTTTTCTTTTGCGTATTTAAGACTGCTTTTGTAGATATCCATTTTATTTTCCTTTCCGGAGGTGCGGCACGGTGTCGCACCTGACCCTACATCTCCATGTCGAATTCTTCCTCGTCCTGCTCTGATTCAAAGTAGCAGACGGTCTTTTCGTGGTACGAATAAAGGTGAACGTCACCCAGCTCACATTCGAAACACTCGGCGATTTCCCTGCGAATGCTGTCCATATCAGTATCGTGGCAGTAAATATATCCGCCGCATATCTCGTTTGGAGAATCCGGCTTTTCGTCCGTTACGCACCATTCTGTACCGAGATTAAAAAACTCGCATTCAAAATTTCTGATATCCTGCTCTGAAAATCTGCTCTCCGGGTAAATTACGCGGTTGTATTCTCCCTGACAACAGCCGTGGATTTCCTTCCAGTCAAATTCCTCGCCTGAAACCAGACTGAGCGCCTTGCAGATTCCCCACATTTCATCGTATATTCGCGAGTAGGGATTGTAGCCGTCCGCTTTCGGAAAATTGTATGACTTTGCGGCGTCCTCCCAGCCGGTGAGCTGTTCTTCCGTGTACGGATTATTGTCCTGCCGCGGTGAAACGTCATTTATGTATTCCGCGATAGAATCGTACTCGCCGCACCTGCTGTCCGCAATGTCCTGTGAAACATCGAAATAGTTCTGCAGCACCTCAAGAATGCTTTTGTAGTGCGGATCTGCCGAATATTTTCTTACCGGCTCATAAAGAAGAATGCCGTCCCACGTTTCGGCGCTGTCCCAGAATGGGGAGGTCTGCTCGGACGGGCTTATCTGCCTTGCGTATAGTGCCATTTTATCCTCGCTTTCAAAAATAGGTGCGACACCGTATCGCACCTATCACTCAAACGACATCTCATAATCACCGAAATCAATCGTTAGCGGCCGTTCTTCCAGCAGGTCGGCGTACTGAACCGCCGCGTCCAGGTGCGACACGATGTCGCACCCAAATTCGTCCGGGAGCCTTTCAGATTCCACGCCGGACTGCCCGATGATATAATAACTTATCTCAGCATGGACTGTATCGCCATGTCCAAAATCCCTGTCAAACTGACTGAGGATCCTAGGGAAACGCTGAATAAAACAAAATCGACCCGTTCAAACGAGCGAACTCACGGGTCTGATTTTGTTACGCTTCGCTTTATTCAGCGTATCCCTGCTCATCAAGCTCGTCAGCGCTCTCTACATACGCTCCGGTAACGTAAATCTCCGAATCCAGAGAAACAACGCTGAAAGTGTATGAGTGGCTTTGTAAACCGAGCTTTTCTATAAGCTCCGAAAGTTCGGATTTTTCATCTTTAGGAATTTCGGTCGGCTCCGCAGCGCTGAATGCTTCGTTGATTTCTGCTTCTAAGCGGTCAGCTTCTTCTCGTTTTGTCTGGAGCTTCTGCATCAGAAAAGACTTGATATTGTCAAAACCGCGCTGGCTGAAAGAAATGTACTGTGACCCGCTGACGTTTACAAAACGAATAAACTGATAGCCCCTTGTATTCTTCAGGTAATTTAAATACGCCTCAAAATACTCATCGTTGCTATATATAACAAAACCGCGGTCCTTGATTTCAGAATCGCGGTTTCCAAATAGTCCGGACATATCATTATACTCATCATATTCGCAGTCAGAAACAGCCGCCGGAACGCCGGCACCATGAAATCTCATAAGCGAATACGCCGCGCCAAGCGGGATTTTGCTCATCTCGTTCAGCTTGAACTGCTTTCCTTTTTCGTGACGTGTTATTGTGTCCCTGTCAAAGTCGATATCGTATGTTTCCTTGCCACTCTGCTCATCGTAAGCATAATCAGCAGGTTCGATCCGTTTGTTTCCGTCAAGATTCAAGAGCGCACCGTAGGGGTGTTCGTCGGAATACAAGGCGGTGAGGAATGACTTCAAGTCAATAGCGCCGTTGGAATAACAGCGTTCCTCATCGTACTGATTTATGCGGAATTCAATGCTCATAATTACATCTCCATTTCTTCGTTTTCGTCGTCGGAATAATCGCTCATGACCGCTTCATCATGCGGTTTGTCGGCAACCTCCAGTTCGGCGTTTATCTGAGCCTGGCGTTCCAGACCGGCGCGGAGCTGTTCCTCATACTGGAACGGCTTGCCGTACTGTTCCTTTGCGTTTGCAAGCTGCTTTTTCGCCTGCTCCAGCTCAGCATTAAGCCCGTGGATCTGCTCCGGAATACGCTCGTACAGATTACACAGC
>CAKSHT010000065.1 GCA_934457235.1 uncultured Oscillospiraceae bacterium | reverse complement strand
GAACTTCATAACGTCCATCACCGGGAACTCCTGACATTCGATCAGATTGCTCTGACCCCGGACGTCAACATCGCCCTGCATGAGGTCGTTCGAAAGCTCGCACACCGCGTCAAGCAGCGGTGAAAGCGTGACCATGTAAGCTCCGAGCGCCTCGGTCAGCTTGTTCATGTAATCATCGGTCATTTCCGCGAGGTTCACGCCCTGGAGGTTCTTGCTGACGAAGTTCGTGAAGAACTCCATCTGCTCGTTCGTCAGGTCGAACTGCATACGGCACACACGGTTCTTTATCGCGCCGGTGCTGGTTATCATCAGCAGAACGTACATTCTGCGTCCCGTGGGGATAACGTCCACCTTTGTTATCACCGAGAACTGCGAAACGTGATTCGTTGAATACGTCGCGCATTTCGTTATCTCGGCAAGCGCTGCGGATGCGCTCTCGACTATCGCTTCCTCCGGGGAGGAGCTGCTGTCATGAACCGCTTTTTCAAGCAGCCCGTCAATCTGATCCATGTCCGTTTGCTCAAGCGGCATCGGATCCATCAGATTGTCGATGTAGAACCTGTAACCCTTATATGTGGGAACTCTTCCTGCGGAGGTATGCGGGTGATCGAGATAACCCTCCTGCTCAAGAGCTGCCATCGTGTTTCTGATCGTGGCAGAGGAAACCGAGATGTCCGGTTTTTCAGCAAGCGCCTTTGAACCCACCGGCTCGCCTGTTCTGATATACTCGTCAACTATCGCCGCGAGTATTTTCATTGATCTGGTATCCAATCTTACCACCTTCCTCAGGTTTTAGCACTCTATCTCTCTGAGTGCTAAATATAATTTACCATGTTTTCGCCAAAAAGTCAAGTGTTTTTAGAAAAAAACTATCCAAACTCGCACGAAATTTTCATAACTCTTTTGTGCAGATTTACTATACATATACTGGAAACGGCTCAAGGACACGCTGTATAAAACAAAATCGACCGTTCAAACTGGCTCGCTCACGCGTCTGAATCTGTTACGCTTCGCTTTTTTCAGCGTATCCTTGACCATTGCAAATACGCAGTGCGGACAACACGCCTGTTATCCGCACGGAATTCATTCAGCGGCAAGCGCCGCGTTTATGAGCGCGTCTAGCTCCAGCATCGCCGCCTGCCGCAGTTCCTCCGGAAGCTCCTCGCCGTTCCTGCGGCGGAGCCTTGCGGAAACGCGGACTTCACCTTCTTCCAGCCGCTCCGCCTTTACGCAGTACGCTTCGCAGCTAAATTCCCTGCCGCCATGGCTGAAAGTCAGCAGCGCCCGGTCGGAGTTTCCGGAGATGAGCATTTCACCGGCGGTCGCGCGGCTGTCGAGCCTTTCAGCGAGCTTGCCGCCGGAAAGTATCCTGGAGCCGCTGAGCACCGCAGTCATTTCGTCCTCGTCGGAAGTCATGCCAAATCCGTTCTGCTCCGGCGAAAACATCGGTATCATGGACTTACGTCCCGACGCGGTATTATTTAAAAGCGTCAGCAGGTCAGCCCGCGGAGAGCCGCCGGAGCGGTACGCGTTCTCTATCATGTCAACCGGCTTCTGCGCGGCGGTTATGCCCTCGGTGAAGTGCATATCCGTCAGAAGCTCCGGATCGTCGGCGCAGCAGACCAGCATATTAAGACTGCACCTCATGTCCCGCGCGGCGGTTTCAAGCACCGGAGTCACGTCGGTCTCGGAGAAACCGCTGCCCAGTATCAGCAGGCGGTTCTCGCTCATATAGATCTCCTTTCCGTCCGTCAGTGAAATGTCGTCCACCGCAGCCGCAAAGGTCGCGCCCCTGCCAGTCACCTTTATCACGTTCTCGTTCGACGGGTCTATCTCACCGCCGCTGCCCCCGCCGGAGCTGAACAGCAGCGCGCTGACGACATATTCATGACCGTCGAAATCCACTGCCGCTGCCTGGATTATCGCCCTGCCGCCAAGCTCCGTGGCTTCGCAGCCGGAGAGCAGCATTATCCCCGCCAGAACAGCGGCAAATATCAAACGTTTCATATGCTCCCCTCCTTTTTACGGCATTCTCCGAGAATGGAAAACATGGAAAACAGCAGCACTCCGCAGCGGAACGCCGCCGCCAGTATCCACACGGCGCAGGTCAGCCCGTCCAGACGCTTCAGCAGGACGATATCCGCCATTGAAGCCGCAGCCACTAAGGGATATTCCGTCATGCTCTGGTATTCTCCGAGCACAGCGCCGAAAAATACGCACAGCAGCACCGCCGAAAGTCCCCCGGCAAACGCGTACCACATTCCTGCGGCACCGGAGCGAGTCCCGGACTTCGCATTACCGCCGTCCTTTACATACGGCAGGAGCGCCGCAAATACAAGGTACTCGCCGCTGCGGGTGAGCCGCTCGATAAGGTCGGTTATGAAAAGCGCGGTCGTCCACTCAGGAAGCTCCCTGTCGAACTGCATATACGGGATATCCGCAAGTATCACCATCAGCGTTATGATAACTGCCGCCGCCAGGAACAGAACGCCGGAGCGCGCCAGCGCCTCCGCTCCCTTGACGGTAGCGTAGACCGCAAACCCGGACAGCAGAGCACCGATAATCCATATTGAAGTGTTGTTCAGCAGTACCCTCTGCGCGAACTGCGAGGAGCAGATCACCGTGCGGATAACGAACCACGCCAGGAGTACCGCCGCGCCTATCGCGGAAGCCCAGCCCCAGAACCAGTTCTTACGCTTTATAGCGGCATAGAACGAGCGTCCCTTGAACGAATAAATAAGCACCGGCAGCGCAACGACGAATCTTATGACCTCCGCGGTCAGAGCCGCCGCAAGTCCCGTTCCGCCGAAGCCGCCGCTCGTGGGATATACAAGCTCTGCTGATATCCGCATGAGAAGTAGTATGCAGAACAGCTGCGCTGCGCTGATCTTGTGTGAATTTTCCTGCATGGTCACTCCTTGCTCATATGGCTGCCGTTAAGTCCCTGTAGGGTAACGTCGCCCTTTTGCAGACGCCGCCACCCGGCTCTTACCAGCATATCCCGGCTGCTGCGCGGATTGAACGGTGATATCGGCGACATATACGGAACGCCGTAGGTGTTCAGCGAGCACATCTTGATTATAATAACTCCCAGCGCAAGCATGATACCGTATAATCCGAAAATACCGCCGGCGAGGATATAAATGAACCTCAGCAGCACCGTGCGCTCGTACAGCGCCGGAACGACAAAGCTGCAAAGCCCGCTCAGCGCCACGATGAGAACCATAGGCGCTCCGACAAGCCCGGCATTTACCGTGATGTCACCGATGACTATACCGCCGACGACTCCTATCGCATGACCGATGGGCCGCGGCAGGCGTATCCCGGCCTCCCGGAGTATCTCGTACATGAAGTGGATAAGCAGGCACTCCGCCATCAGCGAGTACGGCGCGGTCTGCTCGGCGGCGGCTAAATTCAGTATCAGCGCCGACGGCAGCATTTCCGGAGAATACGCCGCCACCGCGACGTAGGCTCCCGGCAGGAACAACGTTATGAAATACGCCGTAAGCCGCAGTATCCTTATGAACAGCGCGTAAAACGGCTTCTGGGTGTAGTCGTCCATCGTCTGGAAATTCTCGATGAACAGGTACGGCACAGTCAGCGCGAACGGCGTGCCGTCCACAAGTATCCCGACCCTGCCCTCATAGAGCTTTGCCGCGAAGCTGTCCGGACGCTCGCAGGTACCGCATTCAGAGAAAAACCACCCGCCGCTGCCCTCCAGGAACGGCTGTATATATCCGCTTTCAAGTATCGTATTGAGCCTGACTTCCTTAAGCCGGCGCTTGACGTCCTCCAGAAGCGCCGGGGATACCTTGTCGCTCAGATAGCACAGGCAGATATCCGTGTTGCTTCGCTCGCCCATAACCATCATCTCAAACACCAGCGTCGGGGATTTTATCCGGCGGCGTATCAGCGCCATGTTCTTTCGTATGACCTCGACGAAGCCTTCCCGGCTTCCCCGGACGTTAAGCTGACTGGAAGGCTCGTCAACTCCGCGCGCGGCGTAGCCCTGTATCCCTATCGCGATGCCGCGTGCGCAGCCGTCCACCAGGACTATCGCAAAGCCGCTCTGCATTTTCAGCGTAAGGTCGCCAAGATTTGCGATCTCAAGCTGCTCCGCCGCGATGAGATATCTTTCGAACAAGCGCTCCATTATTTCGTCCGGCGGAAGCTGCTCCTTATTATCTACGTTATTCAGCTTGCTGTATATCAGCTGCGCCAGCGTGTCGGTATCCGACATTCCCTCGCAGGTTATCACCGCAATACTTCTGCCGCCAAGCATTCCGTCCTTGATTATCAAATCGCTTGAGCCGCCGGTGAACGCTTTCAGACGCTCCAGGTTGACTGCCAGCGACTTATCTATCGGCAGCTCCGGCGGCAGTGATGTGTGAACGCTTTTTTCCATGCTCTGCACCTTCTTTCTGCTATATTTTTAACATTTTACGTTGAAATATTCGGTTTTTTGTGGTACAATAGATTCAAATGGAATTACATGCAGTCAACAGAGAGGTGTGAATATGGTACAGAAGCTTACTGAAAAGATGATAGAATATTTTTCCGGCGATCCGAAGCGTATACAGCACTTTATAAAGGTGCACGCTTTTTCACGATATATCGGTCTGCGGGAATCCCTGCCGGAGCACGAATTATTCGTCCTGGAATGCGCCGCGCTCGTCCACGATATCGGCATAAAACCGGCTGAAGCGCAGTACGGGGAATGCGGCGGAAAGCTCCAGGAGCGCCTTGGTCCTCCCGAAGCCAAGAAGATACTTACGGAACTGGAATTCACTCCGCAGGACATCGCGCGTATATGCTACATGATAGCGCACCACCACACCTACGACGTCATTGAGGGCAGGGATCTCCAGATACTTATTGAAGCGGACTTCGTGGTAAACCTGTTTGAGGACGGAGCGTCAATGAACGCGGTGCTCTCAGCATACAACAAGATATTCCGCACCGAAAGCGGAAAGGTTCTGCTGCGCACAGTGTTCGGAATTCCGGAGAACGAAGCATGAGATTTATTGCCACGCTTATGAGCCTTGTGGAGAGCGTCGAGAACTTCGCCGGATATCTCGCCGGGCAGCTCCGCAAGCTGTTCGGCAGGCACACGGACGAGATCGTCAGACTGGCGAATTATCTGCTGATATCCGCCGGTATTGTCAGCCCGCTTCTGATGTGGCTTGCCGGCGCTCCGCTCCCGGTTCATATAATCATTCTGACACTGTATCTTATTTATATAGTGATATTCAGCTTCTATCCGTCGCTGAAGAAATATCCAACGCTGCGCCTGCGCGTACTAGGCGACGGTGCCGAGCAGATACACGCTTTCTTCGTGACCGGCATAATCAGCCTTGTAATTGACGGCGTGGTGCTCTGGACGGCGCTGACCGGGCGGATACCGCCGGATCCGGCGATAGAATTCGGGCTTGTCCTGTTCTTCGCGGAGCTTATAATATTCTGGAATGGCATAATACGAGTGTACTGCACATCGGTTCAGCTGGGTATAAAATACCGCGCCTGGGGTATCGCGCTGGGAATGGTGACCCCGGCGAACCTGATAGTTCTTGCGCTGATCTACCGTAAGGTACGGCACGAATGCGACGTGGAATGCGAAAAAGCACGGCTGAACAAAGAACGCCGCGATGAACAGCTATGCCGCACAAAATATCCGCTGCTGTTCGTGCACGGAGTGTTCTTCCGTGACAGCAGACTCGTGAACTACTGGGGCAGGATACCCGCGGAACTGGAAGCCAACGGCGCCGAAGTATTCTACGGCGAGCAGCAGTCCGCCGCCTCCGTCGAAAGAAGCGGAGCAGAGCTTGCGGAGCGTATTCAGACGCTCGTGAGATCCACGGGCTGTGAAAAGGTGAATATCATCGCCCACTCAAAGGGCGGGCTTGACGCGCGCTACGCAATATCGCAGCTCGGCTGTGACAAGTACGTCGCGTCGCTGACGACGATAAACACGCCGCACCACGGCTGTCTTTTCGCGGAATACCTGCTGAACTCCGCGCCGACAAAGTTCGTGAAAACCATCGAAAAGGTGTATAACTCGGCGTTCGCGCGGCTTGGCGACAACGAGCCGGATTTTCTTTCCGCCGTGACCGACCTGACTAACAGCCGATGTGAGCGATTCAATGAACGCACTCCGGATATGCCCGGCGTGGTTTACCAGAGCATAGGCTCACATGCAAGGTGCTCAAAGTCCGGACGGTTTCCACTCAATCTGTCCTACCCGATCGTCAAGAAATACGACGGCGACAACGACGGACTTGTGGCGCTGACCTCCGCGCCCTGGGGCGAAAGCTTCACGGTGCTGCACCCGACGGGAAAGCGCGGGATAACGCACGCCGATGTAATCGACCTCAACCGCGCCGATATCCCTGGATTCGACGTCCGCGAATTCTATGTACAGCTTGTGCACAAGCTGAAACAGCGCGGACTGTAATGCAGAAGTAAAAAGCCGCTACATTTTATTGTGGCGGCTTTTTACATCAGTTTGTAATGTCGTATGTTATTTTAAGGGTATGCTCGCTGGTCTTTTCGATAGGTTCGCTGAGATTGTTTATCGTTGCCAGGTAGTTTCCGGCAAGCACCAGATACGGATTATAGTCGTATATTTTTGTAAGATTCGTCATTATCGTAGCTGCATAATACGGCGGCTTAATATCAGCGGAGCCGAACAGGGAATAGTTTGACCAGTTGTTTACGTTCATAAAATCTCCGTTGATATATACTGAAAGGTTCTTACCAAGTTCAGCGACAGACAGTATATCGCCTATCATGTAAAACGTGGTGTTAGCGATATTCTGCTTTTCCCATGTCCTCAGCAGGTTTCCGCCGGAATCAAACTCACACAGTGTGAGCTGGGAATAAGCGTACAGCCGGTTATTATGTATAGCCAGTGTGCTGAAGCTCTGGGAGAAGTCTCCGAGCGGCCAGGAGCCGGTAGTCACGCTGAAATTCTCATAGCTCACCCAGGCGTAGTCTATCTTATATGTATTATCAGACACTGCAGTGACATCTGACGAGAACAAAACGCGTTTGTTCTTTGTATCCACGAAAGGTCTGGTGTCCCGGTGGTGGTCAAACGGAAGAGTGACCTCGATGGTTCTTTCGGGATCCTTGTATTTGCTCAGCGGATCGAAGTCATTTATGAGGATATTTTCGGGATCTATCGTTTTCACGACAGCAAACGTAATGACCCTGTCGGCGTATTCCTGCATATAGATATGCGTGCACTTGGCAACGGTTGCAATATACTGTCCCTTTCCGGCGAATATCTGCGGAGTAATCGTCTGCGGTTTAAGATACATAGGACTCAGAATAAATCCCTTACCACCGTCCTGGACGCCAAAACCGCAGTTGCCGAACGCGCGGCTGGTAAGAGCCACACTCTTTATCGTACCGTTCGCCTTGTCCGTTCCGAAGTCCCATGTGAAATGGTATCCGTTTGCCGTTTCATAGCTCTCGTTGAGGTTTCGGGAACCGCGAGTCGGCATGTCGCCGGAATAATCGTCGCCCGCCGTGGCAACGGGTATACAGTCCGGGGGCAGCATGATGTTGTCCTTTTTTTCCTCCAGCGTATTGCCCAGAAGCATTATCCCGCCGAAGATATTCTTGTAGAGCGGAAGCGCTGATTCAATAAAGTCCGCCATTATGTAATTGCCCATGATTGCGTTCCGCGGCAGGGCGAAGATATTCGCCGCCGCGTCCGTCACAATATTGTGCTCAGTGAATTCACGTACCACGCGTCCCGTAGCCGCTTCCTTAAGTGTGAATGTTGCTTTTCCTTTCATCGTCATTCCTCCATTGTCAGTTCATCGGTTATTTTGCCGACGGATAGTGCAGGCAGTTCAAGTTTCAGTCCCTCGGCCTTTTCATAGAAGGACATCTTGTCGCGCTGGCTTCCGGAATTGCCGTAAATACCGTGTCCGACAAGCGTTGCCTGCATATCCCGCGCAGCGATATACGCGGATCCGCTGAGCGTCTGCGCGACCACATAGATACGGTTTTTCCCGGCGGGCAGCTTTTCCGCCAGATGATACAAATGCACAAGCTCGCGGTCATTTGTGCGGAGCGTCTGCGTATAGCTGCGCGGGACATCCGTTCCATTGACGCTCACCGCCATCACCAGCATATCAGCGTTGCTGTTTATCAGCGTGAAATTAACGTCCAGCTGCGCAAAGCAGTCCTCGGTGGATTCAAACTCAAAATCCACGATTATCTGCGGAGCGGAAGTCAGTGCAAGCTGACTTTCGTTCACACGCTGATAATACACGGCGTTCTTGGTGTGAATGAGCCTTTCCAGAAGCCTTTCAAGGTCGCTGCTGTCCTCGTCGTTCACATGGTTCTTGGAATACAGCCTTGCTGAAAGACCGCCGTTGTAGGTGTATTCTATCTCGCTGACGACAACGGGATACAGCATTTTTCCGTCCAGGAAGTAAATGAGATCGCCGGATTCCAGGAACGGCATTCCCTGCATATCCAGTTCCGCGCCATAGAATGAAAACGGCTTGAAATTAGAGTATATGTCATCAAGTATCGCCTGCGTCATGAACGGGTCGTAAAGCTCCAGGGTGGAAATCTCCGAGCCGCTGCCGGCGGTCAGCTCGCCATCGCCGGTATTAACGTTCACGCAGGTGATGACCGAACGTCCCATGTTGCGCTGTACTTCCCAGCAGTTTGCGTCTTTTAAATAGAAATCCACCGGCTGGTGCTTCTTCAGCGTGAGCCTGCCCTGGCGGTCTATTTTGGCGCAGGCGCGGTTGATACCAGCGATATAGCCTATGATATCACGCACCGTACTGTCGTCAGGTACGCTTTCTATCTTGAACGGATATCCCGCCTCGGCGCACTCAAGACCGTTTTCAGCGCATAACTGCCGCAGAAGCTCGTCGCTCGTCACCGGGAGCGAACCGGAATAGCTGTATGACTCATCAAGGCTGTAGAGCTTGTCATAAGCCGTGACTCCTATCATATTTCCGCGGACGTACCTGCGGGCAATGTAGAAAACTCCGAGCGGGCACCATTCCTCGCCGTCAAAGCTTATAAATGCAGTGACCTCTGCGCCGGAAGCAAGCTCCCCGGTGTATTTCGCAGTGAAGTGAAGCCTGTTCGCACAAGTCGTACCGATAGTGAACCAATCCGGGTGAACCACATCATCGAAGCTCATGTCTATCAGCCTGTCATCCAGGAACTCCACCCCGTCCGCGATGATCTTACACCACACGCGCCGCCCATTATCCTGCGCAAGCTGCATGAATTTGTCAGAAACACTGACCATATCCTCACCTCATTTCTGTAACATTTCCAACTCAACGCCGCCGTACATTGCGATTCCGTTGATTGTCGTGACCTCCGGAGCAGGTTCGTCTGCAATATGGAAATCCTCCGTAACCTCGCCTTCCGGAGCGCTGAACGTGACCTTGACAAAGATCTCCTTTGTAAGCTCACGAAGCTTCTTCATTTCAATCTCCGTCAGAAGTCCGAAGAGGATCTTCAAGCGATATTTTCTGTTCACAAGGTCGATAAGCATATCTCCCTGAGTATTATAATGGATGTCAGTTCTGCGGGTCTCGCGATTGGCGGAAAACTCCGTGATCTTATCAAACTTTACATCATTTATCGTGATGGTCATTCTGCACCTCCTAGCGCTGCTTCCTGGATTTCTTGGTATTCAGCTGACGGGCAAGCTCACGATTTCCGGATCTCAGGAGCTTTGCCAGGCGGTATGCCTCTTCCCTGCCGCCGGCTGAGATCTTCTGGGCATTCTTATCCTTATCCACTATCTCACCTCCTCAGATGTCCCGGTGTTCACCGCCGGTCTTACGTCCTCTGACGCGGTAGTGATGCGGCTCCTCGCCGGCAAAAAGAACGGCTTCAACAATTTCGTATATCTCACCGCAGTACAACAGGGACTGACCAGCAGCAAACTGCGTATCCGCCGGGAACGAATTCACGCAGTCGAAGTACATGATGATCTCGCTGCGCTCACGGGTATGCGTCACAAGATGGTCAGTGACTTCGCTCGTCCTGATGATCCTCACGTCAGAGAGCAGCTGATCCGAATATCCCGAAGCAGCAGGAGTTCTCAGCGTTACGCTGTCCGTGAGAAGCTCCGCGGGAATAGGTCTGATATTCATTCCAGCACCTCCACACCGGCGAACATGCAGCCGGCAGCTCTCAGCAAGTGTATGACGTTAAGTCCGGCTTCGTCGCAGTCCGCAGTATACACCGCCGCCGAGCTGCTTTCACTTGTCTGTGTACTGTAAGAATAATCGCCAATAGTCACCTTTTCGCTTCCGGAGCGGGAATCGCTGTTGTTTTTGATCGTATCCATCTCACGCAGAAGCTGATATGTCTGGAAGCACGCAGCCTGCTTGACAAGCTCAGCGGGCTTTCCGCCGTTATTTACAGTCTGCTCTGCCCTGCCCTCGGTAAGCGCGGAGATCACATAGTCGCTGCGCTTAATGCAGCCGGGCAGATCCTCGGCACTTATCTCCGGGAACCCCATGCTGATATATTCCTCAACCGTAATAAGCATTGAACCTCTCCTTTCACAAAAGGGCGGCGAAGCACGCCGCCCCATATTCAGACTTCCTTTCTATCAGGCGCCCATAGAAACCGCAATAACAGCCTTCTTGTTATCCGGTATGAACAGATCGTGATACTTACGGTAATCAATGTCCCAGGCGTCGGCAAACTGATTTGCCTCGGGAGTGATGATTTTTACGTTATCCGTCTTGGATACCGCGACAGGTGCGGACTTGGGGCAGATGAGAACCCGACTATCCCACAATCCTGCATATGATTTTCCGCATAACAAAGCCATTCACAGCTATTACATTTTGCCGAAAGCAAGTAAAACACCCACCCTGCCCACACTTTTGCCCACAGTAACGCTCCGAAAACAGGCAAAACAAAAATGAATGCAACAGTAAAATTGCATTCCCTATCATATTTTTCAGTTCCGATTACTTACCGCACATTCCCGCCATAATCAACGCAGTCAACGCACGAAAACCCACCGCTACTTCACCCAAACAAAACATTGATGCACTCATACCTATTACTGCCTGGAAAGCTCTTCTGGCAGCGCCTTGTAACCGATCCGTTTGGCTTGCTCACGTGATAGCGTTTATCGACAGACAAACGGGCGCACGTTACCGCGCACCCGTCATTTTGTTCAGTTTTCGTCAATGGATTATGCGCTCAGCCCGACCAGCGAGCTGGTGCCAACAGAACCGGAAAGCAGCGAGAGATCTACTGCGGATACACACGTTATCTTCACGCCGTCAACAAGCCAGCTTTTTGTACTGTTGTAAACAAGTTCGACCTTTATCTTCCTGTCCGCGATTGCCTTGATGACCTCCGCGGGGACTGTGGTTTCGCCGTTCATGGAAAAGATTATCATCGCCTTTGTCGTGAACGAAATATCATCGCCATAAACAGGCGCTTCATCACCGACGCAGTTCAGCTAAAGCTTTGCTGTGTTCGTGCCAAACAGTCCATATGCGCTGTTATCTGCCTGAGTTATCACGTGACCGTTTCCGCTGAATTTGCCCGTACATCGCGAAGCACCTCGTCATAATTACTTAAATTGACGATCGGTCATATAGTGTTCAATTCGTTATTCTGTGAATCCGATCGTGCTTTGATAATTCTCAGTGTTGGAGGATCATCGTCTGTTTTATGATAACCCTTAATGAGGGAATGCCGCTTCAGCACTTCAAGAATTTGTATGATCTCATCAGAGCTTTCATATTC
>CAKSHT010000064.1 GCA_934457235.1 uncultured Oscillospiraceae bacterium | reverse complement strand
GCGCTCAACGACGCCCATCAGCAGGTTGCCGATCTGGTCGGTGAAGTCAAGTGAGAAGCCCTCGGCGTCCTC
This sequence comes from uncultured Oscillospiraceae bacterium, assembly GCA_934457235.1. GTDB lineage: Bacteria > Bacillota > Clostridia > Oscillospirales > Ruminococcaceae > CAG-115. The sequence continues at coordinate 11,998 of CAKSHT010000064.1, read as the reverse complement.
GTTGATGAACTCAAAGTTGGACGGGTCGCACATCTCGCGCCAGAGGTCGTATTCACGTTCTCCCCAGGTTATCTGCCACTTCTCATAGCCTTCGTACTTGCCCTTTTCGTAGTAGATCTTGCTGGGGTTGATGTGATCCTCGCGTACCTTTGCCTGGATATCGGGGTCGATATCATACATTCTGTTGAGGTTGATAAACTCAACTGCGCCGTCTATGTTCTTCGCGCCCTTAGGAATGAGGTATCCGAATGTGTCGTATTCAGTGTAGTACTTGTCGGCTACGGGATCTCTTGGAAACGGAACGAATGCGAAATCGGAGACCTCGCCGAAGATGTCGTTGTCAACACCCTCCTTGTTCTGTACGGATTCCGTCGCTGCGATGTATGTCCATTCCGGCTCGGTGCAGGTGAACAGCAGCTTGTCGCATGCGTTGGGGAACTGACCGGGGTCTATCCAGTCACCGAAGGATTTGTCGTATGTAAGCCCGTCGCGGCACAGTCCCTCAAGGAACGTCATCGCGCGGGAAACATCTGCGGAAAGGAGATTGTTCGTTATCGTGCCGTCCGGCTGAACATCGATCATCGTGGTGCCGGTGGTGGCGATAAAGCTTGTGATGGTGTGGTTCGTGGTGTAGAAGCCAACGTTATCATCGCTCTTGTCGCAGAACTCTATCATGAGGTTGCGCCATGCGTCCCAGGTCCATTTACCGTCCTTGTAGAGATCGTAGGGGTCAGTGAGATCGTTGTCGGCGATGGTCTTTTTGCTGTAATTAAGCGCATAGAGCGTGGAAGTCCTGTGCGGGTAATAATAGTGTACATTCTTCCAGCTGAAATCATCGACGATATCCGCGATGTCCTTCCACACGGGTGAGGTGAGGTCGATCCTGTCGTCCAGAGGCTCGAAGAGGTTCTTGCCGAGGTTTCCGGGGCGCAGCATCGCGTCCTTGGTCACAAGGTCGGGGGAGTCGTCGCTGGCGATGAGGTTTCCGAGCTTGTCGTAATACGCTGCGCCAAACGGAGCGCTTATGTATTCGATCTTACCGCCGTAGAGATCCGACTGGAATATCAGACACTGCTCGGTGCCCTTCTGGTCTGTGGTGATATTGTAAAATCCCAGGTATTTCAGCGTTCCGGCGCTGCCGCTTGGCGGGCAGGCGGATGTATCGATTACCTTGTTTTCCTTGTCTGTCAGTTCAATGCCTGCGTCCGGATCCACGGTCGTGGAAGCCTGTGTGGACGTGGTGCTTACAGCCGGGGCAGCGTTTGACGCGTCCGACTGAATGGGCGCTGAATCGTCGCAGGCGGTCAGCCCGACAACGGCAGCCGCGGACAATACGCACGCGAGTGTTTTTCTTAAAGCTGGCATTTTTTCTCCTTTTTCAGATATTTGTGCATTTTGTCAATAATTTTCAATGCCGTCTGAATTTCGTAATATCCGGACTGACAAGTGGTAAATCGCATTGCAGAACACTTTATAAGGGACTTTACCTAAATTACCTTAGACAATTCATACAATATGTAATCGTTATCTTTGTGAGATATGCACAAATATTTTCGTCTTTTCTGTATAATATTATTATATTCTCTATAATCGTTTTGAACAATTGACAATATTCCCGATTTATATTATAATATTCCCAAAGGTTGTTTTCATGTTTTGTGGTCAACCTGGAGTTTAGTTACCCAATCGGGAGGTAAGTAGATGGAAGAATTCCGCATGCCGCTGAAGGAAAATTTTCAGGAGCTGGTTCAGCACGGGAAGGCAGGCTTCCCTATACAATATTATGTAAACTCGCTGCACATTGCCGGGAACAACGTTCCCATGCACTGGCACCCGAACCTTGAATTTTTCGTGGTGCACTGCGGCAGGGTGAAGATACATGCCGGGAACAGCATAGTTATCCTTGAGCAGGGGCAGGGGATATTTCTTAACGCGAACTGCCTGCACAGTTACGAGAACCAGTCGGAGAGCGGCCCGTGCTACTGCCCGAACGTGGTTTTCCAGCCTGAATTCATCGCGCCTGTCAACAGCGTTATCAACATGCAGTACGTCATGCCGCTGACGCTGAACTCTCAGCTGCCGTACGTCATACTTGACGGCTCGACGGACTGGAGTCGGTCGGTGCTGGCACGGCTGGACAGGGTGTTTTCCATGCTCCAGGAGTACGGAGAGATCGGGCGTTACGGAGAAACTCCGGTACTTGAATTCGCCTCCGAGCCGGGTCGGCGGGAATGTTTTGAGATACGCGTACTCTGTGAGATAAGCCTTGCCTGGGCGGAGCTATACGAGCACCGCAACGAGCTTGAGCTTGCTCCGGCGGTGAAGAACGAGCATGTGCTTCAGATTCGCATGCAGAAAATGATAGGATTTATCCAGATGCACTATGCGGAGGACGTGTCGCTCCAGGATATTGCGAATTCTGCCAGCATAAGCCGCAGCGAGGCTTCACGGTGCTTCCAGAGCTACCTGCACACCTCCCCGGTGAATTACCTGCTGAAATACCGTGTGGAGCGCTCCATGCAGCTTCTGCGCGACAGCAATATGACGGTGGAGGCGGTGGCGCTGGAATGCGGTTTCAGCAGTTCTGCATACTTCTGCAAGCTGTTCCGCACCCACACCGGAATGACGCCTAAACAGTACAGAAGCGTATAGAAATGGTCCCCTGCTGGTTTGGGCAGGGGACTTATCTATTTAAAAACTCATCTCTGATATGCAGGAACATTGCTGCGGGTCTTGAATTTCAGCCGCAGATGATCGGCGATGAGCGCGATAAACTCCGAGTTGGTAGGCTTTCCGCGGGAGGTGTGCACCGTGTACGAGAAAATGCGCGTAAGCACATCGATGTCCCCGCGGTCCCACGCGATCTCTATTGCGTGGCGGATAGCGCGTTCAACGCGGGAGCTGGTGGTCTGGTAGCGCTTGGCAACCGTCGGGTAGAGCAGCTTTGTCACGCAGTTTATCATCTCATCGTTATTTACGGAGAGCATTATCGCCGTTCGCAGGTAGTGATATCCCTTGATGTGCGCCGGGATACCCACCTGGTGGATTATCTCGGTCACGGCGCATTCCAGGTCGGTCTCGTCCGGGACTGCCTCCGGTTCCTCCGCCGGAGTGCACAGGCGCTCGACGCGGCTTACAAGGTACTGCGGGTCTACTGGCTTCACCATAACTCCGGCAGCGCCTGCGTTTATAGCGTCGCGCTCCAGCCGTGGGTCGTCGGTGCTGGAAACTATAAGAACGTTCGGGCAGTATTTCTTTTCAGTCTTGAGCCGGCGGATAACCTCCACCGCGTCGCAGAAGGGCATTTTCGCTTCCAGTACGGCGACGTCCGGAGCCTCGGATTTGATGGAGCTGAGGACTGCGTTTCCGTCGCAGTGGCGGGTTATTGCGTACATTCCCGCTCCTTTGAGGGCGCCTGCCCATGCCATGCCGCATTCTGCGGTGTCGCTGCCGATAAGTACCTTGATCCTGTTTGTCATGATTTACCTCCGTTTTGTCATTCCTTTCCGCCCGGATATTTTCCCCTTCGGCGGTATGTGTGGAATGTCTGTTTTTTTCTGTAAATTAATAATACCATATTCTGGATAAAATTGCAAGAGGTTTATGGAAGATATTTGAAGCGGTTTTCTACGCCATAATGTACCGCCGAATTGCTGCATTTGCGATAATAACCGCATTTTCCGGACATTCCCCGGCAGAGGACAACTTTATGTGCGGCGTGTTCTTAACATTATCTTAACACCTGGTGTGAGTAATTAACTGGAAATTCAACGGCATTCTGCACAGAAAACCAAAAACCCCCGGAGTTACCGGGGGTTTTTGGAATTGGAGGATCATATATTTTATCATGAAATAATATGGAGAAGTTTTTATTGATTTGTCTTTCTGTATATATTGTAGCACCTCCCGCCGGAAAAATCAATATATATGACAAGATTGTAACCGGATTTCCCTGCATTGTCATTTTTCAGTAACTTTTCCGTTAATTCTGTAACCGTTTTGTAACCTTTTGTTATCTGACCGTAATCACAGTGAAATAAAAGTGAAAATTTCGAAAAAAGACTATTCAAACCGGGAATTTTGTGATATACTGTTATAGTATATATAATGCACCACTGCGCGTGCAGACAGAAAAGGGAGAAATAACATGATATATCTTGACAGCGCCGCTACCACAAAGCCCTGCGCTGAAACAGTCGAAGCCGTGACCGCCGCCATGCGCGACAGCTTCGGAAATGCAAGCTCGCTCCACGGAATGGGCATTCGCTCCGAAAAGATAATCGCTTCGGCGAAAAAAACGCTGATTTCAAAGCTCGGCGAGGGAGATATAATATTCACCTCCGGAGCGACCGAGAGCAGCAACACCGCGATCCGCGGCGCTGTGGAAACCTACCGCCGCACGGGAAACAGGATAGTCACTACGGCTATCGAGCACCCGTCCGTCGCAAACGTCATGACCAGTCTGGAGGAGCGCGGATATGAAGTAGTCCGACTTGCGCCGAAGGATCACACGGATTTCGTGCAGGCTCTTGCGGACGCCGTTGACGAGCATACGGTTCTCATAAGCTGTATGGCTGTCAATAACGAAACGGGCTACACGGTGGACGTCAAGCGGCTGTGCCGTCTGGTAAAGAAGAAAAATCCTAAGACCATCGTGCACATAGACGCGGTGCAGGGGTTTCTGAAAGTCCCGCTGGAGGGCGACCTCATCAGTATTTCGGGACACAAGATACATGCAAGCAAGGGTATTGGCGTCCTCTACATAAAGAAAGGTATCCGCATTTCGCCGCTGCTCCTGGGCGGAGGTCAGCAGAAGAATCTCCGCAGCGGAACTGAGCCGGTGGAACTTATCGCCGGACTTGACGCGGCTGTGCGCGCTTACCACGGTACTGAGGAGCATTTCTCAATGCTGAAAAAGCACCTGCTGGACGGGCTTTCCGGTTTGGAGGGCATCACGGTGAATTCCGGTGACGACTGTCTGCCGAACATCGTGAATTTCAGCGTGGACGGCGTTCGTTCAGAGATAATGCTTCACTCGCTGGAGGAACGCGAAATATACGTTTCCAGCGGGTCGGCGTGCTCCCGCGGCAAGACGAGCGGAGTGCTCGCGGCGTTCGGTATTGCGGACAAGCTCGCGGACAGCGCCGTCAGGGTCAGCATGTGCGCGGACACTACAGAAGCGGACATAGACGCGCTTGTTGACGGTATAAGCGCCGGTATCCAGCGCTTCCGCAGAAAATAATATAAAGGAACTGAACAGATGAAAGAGATAATACTTGTAAAATATGGAGAAATAGCTCTCAAGGGACTGAATAAGTCCACGTTTGAGGACATGCTCCAGAAGAATATAAAGCGCCGCCTGAAGAAGCTTGGCATATTCGAGTTCTACCGCAGACAGTCCACTATTTATATCACGCCGCCGGAGGGCGCGGATATCGACGAGGTCATAAACAGGCTCCAGAAGATATTCGGCATAAGCGCGATACAGCGCTGCGCAGTGTTTCCGAAAGATTTCAAGGTAATCGCGGAAAATGCTCCGGAATACCTCAGGGAAGCGCTGGAGGGCGCAAGGACATTCAAGGTGGAGTCCAAGCGCAGCGACAAGGCGTTCCCGATGAAAACCCCGGAGATACAGCAGGAGCTCGGCGCAGTCATTCTGGACGCGTTCCCGCATATCGGCGTGGACGTACACGAGCCGGAAGTCACCGTGCGCCTTGAGATACGCGACAACGGAGCCTACCTAAGCGCTCTGCGCATTCCCGGCGCGGGCGGAATGCCTGTGGGCAGCTCCGGAAAGAGCCTGCTCATGCTCTCCGGCGGTATCGACAGCCCGGTAGCGGGTTACATGATGGCAAAGCGCGGACTTATCGTGGACTGCATTCACTATGTCAGCCCGCCTTACACCTCCGAGCGCGCCCGCATGAAGGTCGAAGCCCTCTGCGAGAAGCTCACAGACTGGTGCGGCGATATAATCTTCTATTGCGTTCCGTTCACTGAATTACAGGAAGCGCTGCGCGACAACTGCCCGGAGGAGCTTTTCACGGTGCTCATGCGCAGGCTTATGGTCAAGATAGCCAACCGCGTATGCGCCGAGAACGACTACGGCGCGATAATCACCGGAGAGAGCGTTGCACAGGTGGCAAGCCAGACGCTTCCGGCGATATTCTGCACTAATGCAGCTGCCGAGTACCCGGTGTTCCGCCCGGTCATAGGCATGGACAAGCGCGAGATAGTGGATATCTCCAGACACATCGACACGTTTGATATCTCCACGCTGCCCTATGAGGACTGCTGTACGGTGTTCTCACCGAAGCACCCCAAGACCCGCCCGACAATGGAGGATATTCTCAAGGCTGAGGCGTCCTTTGACTTTGAGCCGCTGATAGAAAAGGCTGTACGTGAAACCGAGGTGAAGCGTTTCAGATACGGTCAGCGCACCGTTGATCTGGACATGTGATATGGCTTCCGAAGAAATTTACGGCAGGATAGCGGCGCTGGCGGCGGATATCGTTGCGGAGTGCACCGCCCGCGGACTTATGATATCCACGGCGGAAAGCTGCACCGGCGGAATGATATCCGGGGCAGTTACTTCCGTCCCCGGCAGCTCGGCGGTGATAGAGCTGGGCGTCTGCTCCTATTCAAACAGGATAAAGAATGGGCTGCTGCATGTTGGCGGCGATATACTTGAGAAATACACGGAATACAGCGTGCAGTGCGCGGAAGCCATGGCGGATGGCGTGAGGAGCCTTTCCGGCGCAGACCTGGCGGTTTCCACAACGGGAGTTGCGGGACCCGGCGGCGGAAGCGCAGAGCACCCGGTCGGCGAGGTCTGCATAGCGGTCAGCAGTGCGGTTCGATGCCGCGGGGAACGTTTCATGTTCTCCGGCAACAGGGAAAGCGTCCGGGCGCAGGCGGCGTGCACCGCTCTTGACATGCTGCTGAAAGAGATAAAAAAATAAGGCAGGGAAAATATATGGCGAACTATTCAGAAAAGCCGAAGAAGAAAACAATGGCTTCAAGGGATATCGCGGTGGACAAGCTTGATTTCTACAGCGAACCGCACCGCAACCAGAACAAGAAACAGGACAAGATAAAGGGCAGACCGAAATCCGGCTGGCAGCGTTTCTGCGTCGCAGCATTTCCACAGACGGACGACGCCCCCACAGAGAAGCTCCGCAAGATAGTGCTGATAGTGGCAGTCGCGGTGTTCGTTATTACCCTGGGCGTGCTCGCATGGCAGCTCATCGGAATGAACAACGACAGAAACACCAACTCCAACATCGCGAATATCGGCGGCGTTTCCAACGACGATCTGGTGAATGTAGATCCGAATTACGACCCGTTTAACACCAGCACCCGCGCTTCCTCCGAGGCGCAGACCGAGGAGATCGACGTAACTCCGCTGGAGAACACTCCCATCTATCCCAACTGGTCCGATCTGAAAGCTACGAACTCGGACACCCGCGCGTGGATAAAAATTACGGGTACCAGCGTAAACAACGTCGTCGTGCAGTCCTACGACAATTCCTACTACCTCAAGAGGGATTTCTTCAAGAATGACAGCGTTTCCGGTACCGTATTCTCCTCCTATAAGAACAGATGGGACGGCACTGACGATAACATCGTGCTTTACGGGCATAATATGATAAGCGGCGAGTTCTTCGCGCACGTGACGCATTACGTCCCGAACGGAGCTAGCCGCGAGCCGCTGGCATTCTATAAGGTACACCCGACTGTAATGCTCGCAACTCCGGACGGCGGCTGCGCGACATACAAGATATTCGCCGGCGTACTGGCGAATACCGACAGCCAGTACGGCGAGGTGTTCGACTACGTTGACAAGACGCGCTTCAACAGCAAGGAGGACTTCAATAACTTTGTGATCGAGGTTATGGAGCGCAGCTGGTTCTTCACCGACGTTGACCTGACCTACGGTGATCAGCTGCTCACGATGTCCACCTGCCTGTGGCCGCTCGGAAAGAGCATCGACACCAGATGGGTGCTTTTCGCGAGAAAGGTAAGACCCGGCGAGAGCGAAACAGTTGACGTCACCCAGGCAAAGGTAAATCTTAATCCGCGCCTGTTCGCGCTGTTCTATCAGCGTATGTACGGCACTAGCACATGGAACGGCGTGTGCGAGTGGGATAAAAAGAAGCTGCTGAGTTACTGATGATCCCGAAAGGATAGTACAATATGGCAAATTTCGTTGAAAAGGAAAGCATATTCCTGAGAATAGCAAAATATCTTATCCCGTGGAAGGGCGACAAGACCGCCGAGATAATCCGCAAGGTGATATTCCTTACGGCGGCAGTGGTGCTGATAGTGTCGCTGATAACGATAATAGCATTCTACGGCGGCGAGGCAAAGGACAACAGGCTGAACCAGCAGATAAGCGAGATATATCACGGCTCTGCGACGGTGACGATAGACCAGACCAAGCAGGACGAGCTTGCCGAGGAATATCCCGAAGTGAACGAAAAGTTCCTGCCGCTTCTGGAGCAGAACAAGGATGTCATTGGCTGGATAACGATGGGCGACCCGGAAAATCCGTTCGTCGATAACGTTGTAGTGCAGGGCGATGACAATGACTATTACCTTGACCACAACCTCAACGGCGACTACAGCAAGACCGGAACGGTGTTCGCTGACTATCGCGAAAAGATAACCCCGCAGAACACCCCGGCGAACATCATTCTTTACGGGCACAACGTTGTCACCGGCGAGTATTTCGCGAAGCTGACAAGGTACTTCAACTACCGCTACGGACAGGACAGCGGACTTGACTGGTACAGAAGCTATCCGACCATCACGTTCAACACCCTCTACCGCGACAAGACCTACAAGATATTCGCCGGAATGCTGGCGAATACGCAGGAAGAGGACGGCGAGGTATTTTATTACCTCCAGGGCAGGCAGTTCAAGACCAAGGCGGAGTTTGATAACTACATCGCGCAGATACTTGACCGCTCTACGTTCTACACCGACGTTGACCTGCAGTATGGCGACAATCTGATAACGCTTTCCACCTGCATTCTGGATTACGGCGTTGACTGCCGGTGGGTAATTTTCGGCAGGGAAGTCCGCGAAGGTGAAGATCCCACGGTTGATGTAAGCAAGGCGTACGAGAATCCCGACCCGCTGTACTTCGACTATTATTACAGAGTTTACGGCGGCTCCTGGGGTGGAAGAAAGTGGGACCCGGCTATGATATTTGATTACAGCTATACCACCGAATCTGAGAAATCGGACGAGGAATAAATCAGCATTACTCTGAAAGGAAGACTCGACAAAATGGCAGAAATGGATATGGGACTGTCCCCAAACAACAAGAACAAAAAGAAGCGCAAAAAGAAAAAGCAGAGCTTTGGGCAGAGCCTTGTCACAGGACTTATCCCCTGCAAGGGCGACGACGGAACCGAGATAGCACGAAAGATCATATTCCTTGGCTCGCTGTGCCTGCTCATAGTGGCGGTGGTGATAATCGCGGTGCACTTCATCTCGCTGCTTTCTCCGGAGAACGACGGACTTGACACCATCGTCAACAGCAACGGCGAAGTCGTTGTTAAGGACGGTCAGCAGATCGTTGTAAATGCAAACGCTCCGACCCAGCAGCAGATAGACAATCTGCCGGAAGGCTCCATCAACGAGGAGTATGCGGCGTACTACGACGCGAACAACGATTTCGTCGGCTGGGTCACCATCAACGGCACAAACGTTGATTATCCCGTTGTGCAGGGCGACGACAACCTGTTCTACCTCCATCACAATTTTAATAAGGAGGACGAGTTCGCGGGAACCATCTTTACCGATTACGAGGGTAAGTTCGGACCGAACGAGATGCCCAACAATACCATTCTGTACGGTCACAACATGCTTTACAGATACAAGTTCGCGGCGCTCAACAACTATAACAGCAACATCGACTTCCTGAAGGAAACTCCGGTCATCGACTTCAATACGCTGTACCAGAAGAACAAGTACAAGATAATCTCAGTGTTCATCATAAACACCAATGAGGAGCATGGTGAGGTGTTCGACTACACGAAGTACGTTTACTTCAAGAACAGCGACGAGTTCTACCAGTACATTCTGGAGGTCATGGACAGGAGCAAGTACAACACCGGCGTTGACGTAGAGTACGGCGACGAGCTGCTGACGCTCTCCACCTGCGACGGCTCAACCGGTCTGGAGGATCTCAGACTTGTTATCGTTGCGAGAAAGGTACGCGAGAACGAAAGTCCGGAGGTCGATGCCTCAAAGATCACCTGGAAAACCAGCGTGAAGTACTTTGACGCGTACACAAGCATCTTCGGCAACAAGTGGAAGGGCAGAACATGGGACGTATCCCTTGTCCCCGGTATGCAGGAGTACCTTGAGAAGAACGGTCTGGTGGACGATCCTGCTGACTATCAGTAAAATGGAGGCTGCATGAGGAAAATTTCACTGGTCAAGGCGGCGGTCGCGCTGCTTATTGCCAATGGCTACATATTCGTGTGCGGATTTACCGGGACTGTCGGCGGTGAGAAGATGAGCCAGCAGACCACCGGCGGCACCGCTGAGGCAGATGGAATGACGGACGATATCGGCGAAGCGGGCGGTCAGGGCACCCTGGACTTCCTGGTGCCGGACGAAACCAACTCCGGATTCGTTTCCATCGACCTGATGGAAATGGCTCCGCTGTCGCTTTCCAGCAAGGCGGTACAGAGCACTTTCAGCGTAAGGAGCGAAAGCACCAGTGAGGCGGTTCCGCAGGAAACGGACGAGGTGCTCGGTCCCGGCGAGACCGACGACGCGACGCTGGAGGACACCAACGAAATAATTATCACTCTCCCGGAGGAGGACGAGGTGGTCGAGCCGATAGTTACAACAACTCCGGAGACTACCACTGCTCCGGCTACTGAAGCCACCACAACGACTGTACAGACGATACAGACCACCCAGACAACGACCTCCGCGACAACGCCGGGCGGGATTCCGGTAGACGCCGCGGTCACAGGCTCAGATGATCAGCCCGACGAGATCGAGCCGGACGACGGAGGGGACGCCAGTGCGGACGTTTCCGGCGAGGTACTGTATGTAAGGGCGAATGGCGGCGTGGTTTCCGGCAGCGCCCTGGAGATAGTCGCGAAGATGACTCAGCACGAGGTCGGATACACCTTTGCTCCGGAAGCGATAAAGGCGCAGGCGGTGGCGGCGTACACGTACGTCAAGTTCTGCAACGAGTACGGAACATATCCGAGTGTGGGACTTTCCAGCACGGTTTCTGACGCAGTTGAAGTGCTTGTGGAATCCGTGATCGGTAAGGCGATATATTACAACGGATCGATAATCCAGGCGGTTTATTCCGCGTCCTCTGCGGGTTATACGGCTTCCAGCGTGAATGTCTGGGGCACGGATTATCCCTACCTTGAGAGCCGCTTCTGCGACCTCGACAAGCAGTACGACCCCAACTACGGCAAGACAACGCAGTTCTCCTCGGACGAGATAAAAAATAACGTCCTGGAAAAGACGGGTATTGAGCTTACCGGGGATCCTTCCGGCTGGCTGAGCATAGAGAACCGCATCGACGGTAACTACGTCGGTCAGATGAGCGTCGGCGGATACCACAGCTACACCGACAGCAGCGGTACTTCCGTGAAAATTACGGGACGTGTGTTCCGCGAGAAGATCATGAGTTTCGGGCTGCGTTCAAGCGCGTTTGATATTTCGTACGACGCGGGGACAGATATGTTTACGTTCACGACCTATGGTTACGGTCACGGCGTTGGAATGAGCCAGAATGGCGCAAACGCCCTTGCGACCTACCTCGGCTATGATTACAAGCAGATACTCACTTATTATTATTCCGGAACGGAAGTACATTAAAAGGAAATGCCACGCTGAAAGCGGGGCATTTGAGACCGTCGAAAAAGTCCCGTTGGGACTTTTCCGCCGAAGCAATCCGAGGACATTGGGCGTTGCCCAAGTCCACCGCTTCGCTTCTGCGCGCACGGTTTGT
>CAKSHT010000063.1 GCA_934457235.1 uncultured Oscillospiraceae bacterium | reverse complement strand
CCTCCGGTGTTACCGAGGTTGAGCGCCGTGCCGTTAAGGAAGCAGCGCAGAACGCCGGAGCAAAGCGCGTTTCCATCATTGAGGAGCCTATGGCAGCCGCTATCGGCGCAGGACTCCCCGTGGCTGACCCTGTCGGCAGCATGATCGTAGATATCGGCGGCGGCACCAGCGAAGTGGCTATAATCTCCCTGGGCGGCATCGTAACCGCGCGCTCCGTAAGAGTTGCAGGCGACGAATTCGACTCCGCGATAATCAACTACATCAAGAAGAAGTACAACCTGCTCATCGGTGAGCGCACCGCCGAGAACATCAAGGTTGGCATCGGCTCCGCATACAAGACCAGCGACAACGAGCCTGTTATGGATATCAAGGGACGAAACCTGCTCAACGGACTTCCTGAGAACATCACCGTAACCAGCGAGGAGATCCGCGAGGCTATTTCCGAGCCACTCTCCCACGTTATCGACGCCATCAAGACCACGCTCGAAAAGACACCGCCTGAGCTTGCTGCGGATATCATCGAGTCCGGCATAATGCTCGCTGGCGGCGGAGCGCTGCTGAGAGGTCTCGACCAGCTTATCCACGAGGAGACCGGAATGCCCGTAAAGATCGCAGAGCGTCCGCTGGACTGCGTTGCAGACGGCACCGGCAAGGTACTTGAGAACATCGACAAGCTTGAGGACGTACTCAGCGAGGACGAGAGCATCTATTAATTCTTCTGAATAACGAGATAATACAACATCTATGAAAGAGTTTTTCCACAGCGTCAAGTTCAAGATTTTAATATGCATCGCGGCGCTGCTGCTGGGACTCATGACCTATGTTGCGGTTGCTGCGGGCACGCAGACCCTGCCGGAACAGGTCATAAATACGATAACTTACCCGTTCGTGACCGCCGCGAATGCGATATCCAACGGAGTGAACGGGTTCATAGACAAATGGGTGAACGCAGACACCTACAAGGCGCAGAACGACGAGCTGCGCGAGCTTGTAACGCAGATGTACGAACGCTCCGCGGATTACGAGGAGCTTCAGCGGGAGAACGAGCAGCTCCGTGAGATGCTTGAACTCAGCAAGAAGCACGATGACTTCGTGTTCTCTGAGCCGTGCAGCATCATCGCGCGAAATGCGAACGACATCTACGGCGGCTTCACGATAAACCAGGGAAGCAGCGCCGGTCTTTCTCTCAACGACCCGGTTATAACCTCCGTGGGACTTATCGGCAGAGTGACCGAGATAGCCGTGAATTATGCGAAGGTGTCCACGATACTCTCGCCGCAGGTGAACGTCGGCGTTTATACGCTGCGCACCAAGGCCACCGGAGTTATTGAAAACGACCTTTCTTCCGCCGAAAAGCGCCAGTGCCTGATGAGCCAGATACTGAAAGACGCCGATATCCAGCCCGGCGATGTGATAGTCACCGCCGGGCAGAGCGGTCTGTTCCCTGAGGGACTTATGATAGGCACCGTCAAGGAGGTCTACAACGACCCCAACGGACTTTCAAAGCACGCGGTGATAGAGCCGATGGAGGACTGCTTCTCAGTCACCTCCGTATATGCGGTCACGGATTTCGACGGCAAGGGACTTTCCTTTGACACAGGTGACACAACATGGTAAAGAAGATCTCCCGAAACCGCGCCCGGACGCGCAGGGCAAGGCTCCGCGCATTCCTGCGGTGGCTGTGCTATTCGCTGGTTCTGCTGTTCTTCTATCTGTGGGAGGTCGCTCCGCTTATCCGCGGGTGGTGTCCACTGCTGATCATTCCCCTGGCGACTGCGGTCGCTATGTTCGAGGGTGAATTTGCGGCGGGCATTTTCGGCGTTGTCTGCGGACTTATGCTGGACGTTGCAAGCGGCACGCTTATCGGATTTTCGTCACTTTGGCTGCTCGCCATCTGCCCGACGATATCGCTTCTCGGTCAGTTCTGGCTGAAGCGCAGTTGGCTGACGCACCTTGTCATGAACTCCATCGCAGTAGTGTTCATATGCTCGATCGATTTTCTGTTCCTGCACTGGGTCTGGGAGCGCGAAAACTCCGGGATATCCTTTGTGCACTCGCTCCTGCCGGCGTACCTCTGGGCTATAGTCCTGTCACTGCCGGTGTATTTCCTGGTACGGCTAATCTCCATGCGCTTCCGCCCGAAAGAGGAACGCCGCCTGGAGGAAGCAGTATCCGAATCCTCCGATGACGAAGAATAACTATAGGGCGGAATACTGTTCCGCCCGTTATATTACACTCCACTCAGCCCTATTCAATGGTGATGATATGTCTAAATTTTCTAACGTACTGCGCTCCGCGATACTTGCGTCACTGGTTATAGCTGCGGCATTCCTGTGCGGTCTGCGCCTGCTTGAAATACAGATAGCCGACGGCGGAAAGTACCTTTCGATGACGCAGAATTCCTACACCGTCGAGCAGGATATCGAAGCCGCACGCGGCAAGATTGCCGACAGCACCGGAAAGATACTCAACACGAACGAGCTTAATTGCAGCGTAAACCTGCAAAAGGCGTCGCTCGCCGCTGGTACTGAAAACGAAGTCATATACCGCATACTTTCCGTGCTCATCGACAAGGGCGAGGAGTGGAACGAGTCACTGCCCATCACGAAAACACAGCCCTACAAATTTGAAGCCGACCGCGAAAACGCCGTTGACTCCCTGAAAAAACGCATGGGACTGGGCGTCTACGCCACCGTTGAAAACTGCATAAACGCGCTGTACGAAAAATACGACATCTCCGACAAATATGAAGAGCCTATGCGCCGCTGCATCGCGGGCGTACGCTACGAAATGGACCTCATGGACTTCAGCTACAAGAACAAGTACGAGATAGCCTCCGGACTTTCAAGCCAGACAGTTCTTGAACTGAAGGAGCTTTCCGCGCTCATGCCCGGCATGGAGATCTCCGAGGGCTGGGACAGAGTGTACCTCGACGGCACCACCGCACCGCACCTGCGCGGAACAGTCGGCGCTATCTCCGCGGAAAAGTACGCCGAGCTTAAGAACGCCGGATACACCATGAACGACATCATCGGCACCTCCGGTATAGAATCCGCGCTGGAAAGCACCCTGCGCGGAACCCGCGGCACCCGCCAGATCACCCGTGACTCCAACGGCGTGAAGATCTCCGATGAGATAACCACCGAGCCGCAGGCAGGCAATTCTGTTATGCTCACCATTGATTCTGATTTTCAGAACATGGTCGTGGATATTCTTCAATATCACATGGACTTCCTGCACTCGCCGTACTACACCACCGCGATGGACGCCAACCTGCGCGGAAAGGATACGGAAGTCGGCTCTGCGGTAGTGCTGAACGTCAAGGACGGCTCAGTACTTGCGATGGCTACTATCCCCGGATACGACCTAAACGACCTGGTGGAGGACTATGGCTCCGTGCTGAACGCCAGGAATTCCCCGCTGCTTAACCGCGCGATAAACGGCGAGTACCGCCCCGGCTCCACGTTCAAGACTATAACCGCCACCGCCGGACTTGCGGAGGGAGTTATCGACGCCTCCACGACCATCACCTGCGGAGGACGCTACACTTACTATGCTCCGAGCTACACACCGGGCTGCACGGGAGTTCACGGTGCTATCACAGTGCAGTTCGGTCTGAAGCATTCATGCAACATTTTCTTCTACGAAACCGCGCGCCGTCTGGGAATAGAGAAGCTCGACTACTGGGCGGAGAAATTCGGTATCGGACAGGACCTGGGATTTGAGCTGCCCATGTCCACCGGAAGAATGACCTCACCGGAGCTGTTCGACAGGCTCGGCATCGAGTGGAACGCCAGCGATACGATACAGGCAGGTATCGGACAGTCCGAGACCCTGCTTACTCCGCTGCACCTGGCGACCCAGGCAATGACCATCGCGAACAACGGCGTGAGATATCGTCCGCACATCGTAAAGGCTGTGTATAACTACGATTTCACGCAGCTCATAAGCGAAACGAAGCCCGAAGTTATGACGGATTTCTCCGACGGCATGGAGGACGTATTCTCCGAGGTCAAGGCAGGTATGAAGCGAGTAAGTGAAAACGCCAACTTCCTGCTGGACGGCGGCTGGTACAACATCTACGACTACAAGGGAATAGGCAAGGAGAACGTCTGCACCAAGACCGGTACGCCGGAGGTAATCGCAATGACGAAGTTCAATTCCACCATCGTGGGATTCTACCCCGCCGACGACCCGGAAATAGCGTTCGGCATATGCCTGGAGAACAGCGAGTACAGCCGTCATGTTGCATGCAACATCATATCGGCGTACGTCACCGGTAAGTTCGAGCCGGTCTACGACGAGGATGGAAACGCTATGTATCCTCTCGGCGAATCCAACCGCGCAAAACAGCAGGCAGAACAGGCCGCGAGCGCCGCAAATAACGCGCAGTAAAAAATCCCGCATCAGTTGCCTGATGCGGGATTTTCGTCCTTCGGCCCCGATGTCTCCGGACGATCATGTTATACCGTTGAAATAACGGCTGGACACAGATGTTACAGCAAAGACAAAAGGAGGTAATTTCACTTGGTTCATTCCACCAGCCGCGCTTCTATCTGCGGCGAGTGCGTCAGGAGTCAGCGACTCTTCGTCACGGAAGATACGTTCTTCCGCCATCAGGACTGCTTCATCTTGAAGGAGAGGCAGTCGGTGCACTGACATACTGTGGGATCAGCCTCATGTGTGCCGATCTCTATCTTGTCAAGGGAGCAGTAATCCTCGCAGCAGCAGTGATGCTCGCAATTGTGGATAGTACAGCCGATGTGCTTGTTTGCATATTCAGTTCCCATATCAGTCATTCCTTTCTTTATCAGAAATACGGCATTTCTCGCCGTGATGATATTATCTGCACTATCTCCGCAGATATTCAAAAGGCAAAAATTAACATGGTTGACACGAACGCCTTTTTGTGATATCATGTAAATGACCGAACGTAAATTATTTTGGGAGGTGCAGCATGGACAATTCAGCAAACGTTGGAAAAACCGAACAGAAAACCGACAGCGGAAAACTGATACGCCGCGGAAGCTTCCGCATAAGCTACAACAATGAGGGTAAACTCGTATTATTCTGCATCATCGGAGCACTGTTGTGTATCGCAATGTTCATCGTGGGACTTGTGTTATTCGGCGCGCCAGAGGATTTCCTGGGCTTCATGGGAAGCGTGTTCTGGATAATCCCGGCGGTGGTGTGCGTGGTGCTTATCCCGGTGATAATATGGGGCAGGACATGCAGCTACAGCACAGACGAAACCGAACTGCAGGCGAATATGCCCGGCGGTCCGGAGTACCTCTATTACAGCGATATTTCCGAGGTCATCTACAAGCCGTTCCTGCTGTTCGGAAAACCCCGCGGACTTCTGGTGACCGTAGTCACCAGCGTTCGTGATTTCACCTACAGATACATCTACAGCAGCGACGAACTGACGGAGCCTGAGCATACACCTTTTTATCTTCTGGAGATAAACTCCGGTCTGAAACAGCCGCAGAACTCAGATCCTGAGCTTACCGCCGCGATAATGTCGCAGTTCGCGGTAATGCAGGAGAAGCAGACCGACAGGCTCTCCAAAAAACGCCCGAAGAAAACCTGGAAAAACCTATTTGACGATTAAACAACGGCGGGAAGCGAAATGCTTCCCGCCTGATACCGTCGAAAAAGTCCCGAAGCGACGGCTTCGCCTTACGCAAGTGACTTTTCCGACGAACATCCGCCCGGCGCGCACGGTTTGTCGGCGATGCCGACAGACCGCACACTTGTGCGGATAGAAGTGTTTTTTGCCCCGGGAGACCCGTGGCAAAAAACGAATTTAAAAAGCCCGCTTCGCGGGCAATATCGATTTTTTCGACAAGCTGCGGCGGGAAGAGAAATTCTTCCCGCCTATTTTTCATGTAAACGGATACACGCATGTGAAAAAACGTATCATGATTTTACACAATTTAGCACAGGCAAAAACGGGAGTATTTCACAATGTTGCTTCCTGTTGTACAAAATTCACAAAAACCACTTTACATGTTGAAGATTTTATTGTATAATATATGTATGACGTTTATTTATTAAAATGCCTGCATACAGTGAATGCGGCTGAAATACGCTGTATTCATGACCACAAAATCTGAAAGGAACGGTGGCGAAATGTCCAAATCCATACTGATAACAGGCGGGGCTGCAAGCGGAAAATCCCGCTGGGCAGTTACAAATTATTCCCGCTTTGACTACGTTCTTTATCTGCGCACCGGAGACGCCGTAGACTCCGATATCATGCACCGTATCGAATACGGAAACAATCAGAACGGCGTTGAATGGGACATCGTATCCGGGATAACGGAAAATCCCGCGGCAGCGATAGGCGACCACAAGTTCGTGATATTCGACCGGCTGAGCGACTACACTTTGATCGTACTCAACAGAATGTGCCCGGATATCGCCGGAATGACCGACGAGATGATGAAAACCATCGAAAAGAACGTTATATCCGATATTGAGGCGATGCGCGAACGTATCCGTGAGAACGACGGCAGCATGACGATAATCACACTGGAAACCGGATTTTCCGTAGCCCCGGCGGACCCGCGCGACAAGGTACTGCGCCGTATGATAGGCGACATCAACCAGCGTATAGCGAATTCATCCGACGAAGTATTCTTCTCAGCAAGCGGAATTCAGTTCAAGATAAAGTGATCCACAAATAAAATACATAACACGGAAGGAAGAACACCATGACTTTTGAAGAATTCATCATGCAGGCGCGTGAAATGAACGCCTCCGATATCCACCTCACCGTCGGCGCACCCACCGTTGTGCGCGTGAACGGCGAGCTTCGCAAGTACACAGAGCTTTCCGACCAGGTGGTCAACCGCACGATCTTATCAATACTCTCCGCCGAGCAGGAAAAAATGCTCAACGACGGCAAGGATATAGACTTCAGCTTTGAGCTTAAAAACGGCGCGCGCCAGCGTGTAAACGTGTTCCGCCAGAGCGGAAAGCTCGCGGCATGTATACGTCTGCTGAACGCCGAGATCCCTACCCTTGAGGAACTGAAAATGCCCTCGGTGCTCCTTGATTTCGCAAAGAAGCGCAGAGGTCTGGTACTGGTAACAGGACCGACAGGCGCAGGTAAGTCCACCACCCTGGCAGCGCTGGTCGAGTACATCAACAAGACCCGCCCCTGCCACATAATCACCATTGAGGATCCTATCGAATACCGCTACAAACAGGAAAAGGCGACCATACACCAGCGCGAGCTTGGCAGGGACGTACCGTCATTCCATGAAGCGCTCAGAAGCGCGCTGCGTGAGGATCCGGACGTTATACTCATCGGCGAGATGCGCGACTATGAAACCATCTCGCTCGCGATGGCCGCCGCCGAGACCGGACATCTTGTATTCGGCACACTGCACACTTCCAGCGCGGCGCAGACCGTTGACAGAATCATCGACGCCTGCCCGATACACTCGCAGGACCAGGTGCGTTCGCAGCTCGCAAGTATGATACAGGCCATCATCGCGCAGTCGCTTATCCCGCGCTCCGACGGCAAGGGAAGAGTTGCAGCCGTTGAAGTCATGGTCGGAACGGACGCCATCAAGAACCTTATCCGCTCCAACAAGATAAACATGATGGAAACAACTATGGCGGCAGGCGGAAGGGACGGCATGTGCACCCTCAACGACAGCCTTTCCAAGCTCTATAAGACCGGACAGATATCCTATGAGACCGCGCTTGAATACGCTACCGACCGCGGCGAAATGGAAAAGAAGCTGCTCAACGGTATTTAAAAGGTGTTGACAGACAGCGCATTTAGGCATATACTATAATAGAACAGAATACACGTCCGCAGTCAACAGCTGCGGGCGGGTTTGGTGAAAGGGGACAATATATGAAATGTATTCCTGTAAAGTCGCTGAATTCCAGCGCCGCCGAACCGCAGGAACTTGTGCTCAGCGCAGAAAACGCCTATGCTGACCAGGTCTCCTGCGCGGCGGAGCGTATATATAACGATCGCAGCCAGCGCCCTGTAGTGCTCATCTCAGGACCGTCCGGCTCCGGAAAGACCACCACCGCCGGCAGGATCGCGCAGCTACTGAGGGATAACGGCTGCCGTGCTCACACCATCTCGATGGACAACTATTTTCTGCCGCTTACCGACGAGGAAAAGCGGCTCAGCGAGCTTGGTCAGTTCGACTTTGAGTCACCAAAGCGCCTTGACACCGAGCTTTTCAGGCAGCACCTCCAGATGCTCAGCCGCTGCGAGCCGATAGAAATCCCGTCGTTTGACTTCACAGCCCAGGAACGTCGTCCGGGAATGACGCTACAGCAGCAGCCCGGTGATATAGTAATTATGGAGGGCATACACGCGCTCAATCCTGACGTCATCGGCGAATCCGATGAATACACGAACCGCGTATATGTATCCGTACGCACGCGCCTTGAAAACGACGGCGCGCTGCTCCACCCGTCAAAGATACGTCTTATGCGCAGACTTATCCGTGACAAGCTGTACCGCGGCAGGAGCATTCCGGAAACGATGGATTTCTTCCGCTCCGTCGAACGCGGCGAGGATCTGTATATCATGCCCTACAAGCACCGCGCGAACTTCGATATAGACACGTTTATCGCCTATGAGCCGATGGTCTACCGCGACATTCTGCTGAGCGACCTGGAGCATGTTTCAAACACCTACAGCGATTACGAACATTACGCGGACATCGAGCTGTTCCTGAGGGCGCTGTCTCCGCTCGAAAGGGATTTCGTACCGGACAACTCGCTCGTCCGCGAATTCATAGGATAAAAAAGAGGTACAAAAGATGGAGATAAGGAAGTTCGGAAAACAAGACGTCCCGGCGCTCATGCGCATCTGGAACGAGGTGGTTGACGAAGGTCAGGCATTCCCGCAGGAAGAGGATCTGACGCCTGAATCCGCCGGGGAATTCTTCGCTTCGCAGAGCTTCACCGGCGCAGCGGTCGAGGACGGCGAGATCGTCGGTCTATATATCCTGCACCCGAATAATGTCGGAAGATGCGGACATATTGCAAATGCAAGCTATGCAGTGCGCTCCGATAATCGCGGAAAGCATGTCGGACGCCGGCTGGTCATCCACTGCCTGCACAAGTGCAAGGAACTTGGCTTCCGCATTATGCAGTTCAACGCAGTTGTGGCAGACAACGCTTCGGCGCTCGCACTCTACAAGAGCCTGGGATTCACTCAGCTCGGCGTTATCCCCGGAGGTTTTCGCAAGAAGGATGGCAGCTATGCCGATATAATCCCGCACTATTTTGACGTGACTAAATTATGATACGACCCTGGTTCTACGATAAATTTATCTGCATTGCGGACAAATGCACCGACAACTGCTGCGCAGGCTGGGAGATAGACATCGACCCGCCCGCTTGGGAGCGTTTCCGGAAGGTACCCGGAGAATTCGGCGAACGGCTTCGCAGCGCGATACACGAGCGCGACGGTCAGAAAACGTTCGCGCTTGCTTCCGGCGACCGCTGCGCCCTCCTGCGTGGGGACGGGCTGTGCGAGCTGATACTCCACTGTGGCGACGGTATTTTATGCGATATCTGCGCGCTTCACCCGCGTTTCTTCAACAATTCCGGTAAAGTCCGGGAGGGAGGGCTTGGTCTTTGCTGCGAGGAGGTCTGTCGGCTTCTGTTCAGCAGCAGCGAGCCGTTCACGCTCGTCCAGGACGAGGAGGACGCTGAATTGCAGCGCTCCGACGACGAATTCACTGCGTCGTTCCGGAATGAGCGCCGTCAGCTTTTTCAGATACTCCAGGACAGGACGCTCGGCATCACCGACCGCCTGGGGAAATGCGCGGAATACGCCTGGAATATCCAGCAGCAGATCGAGGGCGGCGCCCCGGCGGAAATCCCGCAGGACTGGCAGTGCCTTGCGACACCGGAGGAGCTTTCGCGGCTCCTGGATACCCTCGCGGACATGGAGAGCATAAACGACGAATGGACGAACGTACTCGCGCGGCTGACAGAACGCCGTGACGAGCTTCTGGACATGCTTCCGGAGTTCCTGGCGCTCCACGGGGAATGGCGATATGAGCACATCGCGGTGTACGGGATTTTCCGGCACTACACTGAAAGCCTAAACGACAGCGCGGCGTATGCCCGCGTAATGCTAGCGTGCTGCTCAGCCCTCGCAGTAATGCTGACGGACTGCATGAAATGGCTTGACAGATCCGATAACAGCGCCATTTCTGAGTGGGACATGATACTCGACCTCAAGCTGTATTCCAAGCAGGTGGAATATTCGCAGGAAAACATCGACGCATTCCTTGAGGAATATTACTAAAAAATGCCCCGGCGGTGTTTCCACCGCCGGGAGGGTATATTTAACACACCGGGCATGCCTCCGGCTATTCACGGGCGCTCCGGCGGCTGTCGGGACGCCACCTTCGGCTCGGCGTGGAGTTCGGCATAGCGATACCGTTTCTGCCTTACCCTGCCTTATTGTATGCCCGGTCATACTGTTGTGTGATTACTCCGCAGTGTTCACCACGAAAGAATAATCCGACCAGCCCTGCGGCATTGTCATGCGAACCGTGCAGACCGCTTCGGTCTGTTCCTCCGGCGCGGTCACGGAATTTCCTGTGAACTCCATCGCCCAGCTTTCGTCGTGGCTAGTGGAATACCCGGTGTCAGTTATTTCCGCTCCGTCCGGCAGGTCAAAAAGTATTTTGCTGCCAGGCTCGGCGTGTATCTGCGCCAGCTCGTCCCTTACATTCCATGGACTTGAAATATCGGCGGCGACAGAACTATGCTCAATGCCCTCGCCGTCCGTCCATTTGTAGTCGAACTGGCGCAGCTCGTATGCTTCGCCGTTATACTCCGCGGTTATCTGCGACGGCATTCCCGGTTCATACGCCGGGGTGCTCAGTTCGCTTCCGGTCTGGAACGCGAACACATAATCGCAGGTGCCAAGCGGCATTTCGACGGTAACGCAGCATACCGCAGAAAGCTCCTCAGCGGGCAGTGTAAACTTACCGCCGTCATACGCCAGGTCATGGCGCTCGTCCTCGCCGGTGTAATACACCGCAGACGTTATGCGGGAATCCTCCGGAAGTATAATCGCAAGCTCCGCCGACGGCTCGGCATACAACGTCTTTAACGAGTTCGCCGTATACATCTGCCAGGGGGACGGACAGTCAACAACTGCGGTCATGGCTTCGTCGCCATGTAAAACCGTCCAGGTGTAGCCGCCCCTTGTCATTGCAGTACCAAGCCCGCCATAAAATACGCGAAGCTGCGGAGGTTCGGAATTATCCGTCTGGCTTCGGAGCACGGTGAAATAGTAATCCGCTTCGCCCTGCTCGTATTTTACGGATACGCTGACAACTCCGCTCGTCACGTCTGCGGGGAATTTTACCGTTCCGTCCTGCGTGTATTCAAGTTCGACAGCTTCCGAGCCGTCCA
Source organism: uncultured Oscillospiraceae bacterium (assembly GCA_934457235.1). GTDB lineage: Bacteria > Bacillota > Clostridia > Oscillospirales > Ruminococcaceae > CAG-115. The sequence goes on along the minus strand of CAKSHT010000063.1, from coordinate 708 downwards.
GTGGATACAGCTCCACCGAGGTTATTTCAGAGCCCGCGCGAAGCCCGATTTTAGGCTCTCCGTCAGATACCAGGTCGAGGTCAACAGTCGCGTCGATATGCCCGTACGCCGCTGTTGTTACCGGGTCTGCGCCGCATGCTACCGAGCCGTCCCAGGTGTAGTTACCAAGGGTCATTGCAGACGCGCAGGCAACGCCGTCGCCGCTGTACTGCACCATGATACGCGGAGGTTCGGTTAGATCCTCCGGCTGAACGTCGCCCGTTACCAGGGCGATCTCGGTTTCGGTTTTGTCAGCTGCGCCGATCGCTATGGAAGTTTCGCTGTCAGAGCCTGCACCCTGGGAAACACAGCCAGTCAGTGCGATAAACGCTGAAAGTGCAATTACCGATAAGTACCTTTTCATATGATTCTCCTTTTCCGGGTGTTTTTATATTTCTGATAATAAAACCGGATATCCCGGAAAAAGGTTGCAAAAACGGAGGAACAATGACAATACAGGAGATAAAAAAACGCCTTTTTGAATTGCAGGACATAAAGTTCAAGAAATTCCACTCACGGCTCGTACCTAACATAGACCCGCAGACCGTAATCGGCGTACGCACCCCGGAGCTGCGAAAGCTTGCAAAAGAGATCGGCGAGGACGAGGAATTCCTGCGCACCCTGCCCCATGAATATTACGAGGAAAACCAGCTCCACGCCCTCATAATC
>CAKSHT010000062.1 GCA_934457235.1 uncultured Oscillospiraceae bacterium | reverse complement strand
AGTCCATGCTGGCTCAGGCAAATCAGCAGCCGCAGTCCATTCTCCAGCTCCTCGGCTAATCCGTACGGATATGACGATAGCTGCATGAATGCGGCATGACCCCGTAAGCTTACGACGCCCCCGGTATAATTTCCGGGGGCGTTTTTTTGCTAAAAAAACTTCAACTCTTGTCGAATATATAAACACGGCAACTAATGTCGCAACTTTTTCTGTTGAAAGGAGCACCCAATGAAGATTATCACAATTCCTCCCGCGCCGCCCGAAAACCGCAAAAAACGCGTCGCCGCATACGCCAGGGTATCCACCTCCAGCGAAGCGCTGCTGCACTCGCTGGAAGTCCAGACTGCCTATTACACCTCCGTCATCACCAGCCACCCGGACTGGGAATTCGCCGGGATATACGCAGACAAGGGAATATCCGGCACCGGGATATCAGACCGCCGGGAATTCCAGCGGCTGCTCTCCGACTGCAAAGCCGGACGCATCGACATGATCCTCACAAAATCCGTGTCGCGTTTCTCCCGCAATACCGTAGATCTTCTCCAGACAGTGCGCCGGCTGAAAGAACTGGGGATCGAAGTGTTTTTTGAGCGCGAGAATATTTCCACCTGCAGCACAGCAAGCGAGCTTATGCTTACCGTAGCGTCATCGTTCGCGCAGGAGGAAAGCCGCTCGATATCCGAGAACGTCCGCTGGGGAATACGGCGGGGATTCGAAGCCGGGAGGATGAACGCCTTTGTGCTGTACGGATACCGCGGTATAAACGGTGTGCTCCAGCCCGAACCGCAGCAGGCGGAAGCAGTGCGGCTGATATTCCGCAGCTACCTTTCCGGAGATACCGCTCGTCAGACCGTCAGCCAGCTGAACGATATGGGCGCCAGCACATATTACGGCGGGAAATTCACCCCGGATGCCGTGCGCTCCGTCCTGCGCCAGGAAAAATACACCGGCTCCGCGACATTGCAGTTATATTATATCGAAAGCCACATCACGCACCGCCGCAGACGAAATAACGGCGTGCTCCCGCAGTATCATGTACCGCGCTCGCACCCCGCGCTCATCAGCCGGGAGGATTTCGAAGCGGTGAAGCTTGAACGCACGCGCCGACGTATCCTCGGAATATTTGCCAGCGGGGCAGTGCATACGAACTGCTTCACAAGCAGAATACAGTGCGCCCTGTGCGGCAGGAATTTCCGAAGATACGGCAGATATGCCCGCAGCGGGGAGTGCCTCAACCATTACTGGTGCTGCTCCCTGCGCAAGACCCACGGCACTGACTATTGCAACAACGAATATATACCAGAGGAGCAGCTGAAGAAAGCCTGCTCCTTTTTACTTGGCGGAAAATTCAGCGAGTGTCAAGTAATGACGTCCATAACGCACATGACCGCCCTTGGCGGAGGGTTTATCAGCTGCATATTCACGGATTTTTCGCGCATGACGATAAACTGGAGGGCGCAGCAATGAACCGTGACAAAAAAATACACCTGCTTCCGGGGAGCAGCGACGGGAATTCCACTGCGCCGCGCCGGGTCGCCGGGTACGCCCGGGTATCCACGGAGCTTGAGGAGCAGCAGTCCAGCTACTCCGCGCAGATAGCGTATTATACGGAGTACATTCTCCATCACGAAGGCTGGGAACTTGCCGGGATATACACCGACGAGGGGATTTCCGCCACCGGGACTACCCGCCGCAGCGGTTTCACAAGCATGATATCTGACGCTCTTTCCGGCAGGATAGACCTTATAATCACAAAATCCGTGTCCCGTTTCGCCCGCAACACCGTTGACAGTCTTACCACCATACGGCGGCTGAAAGAAAACGGCGTGGAGGTGTATTTCGAAAAAGAGAATATCTGGACGCTGGACGCAAAGGGAGAGCTGCTGATAACCATAATGTCCTCGCTGGCGCAGGAGGAAAGCCGCTCCATTTCAGAGAACGTGACCTGGGGACACCGCCGGCGTTTTGCCGCGGGTAAGGTCAGCCTGGCTTACAGCCGTTTTCTGGGCTACGACCGCTCTCCAGACGGCGGACTCATGATAAACCCGAAGGAAGCGGAAACAGTCCGCGAGATATACCGCCTGTACATTGCAGGACTTTCGTGCTACGCTGTCGCCCGGCGGCTGACCGCACTTAAAATACCCACGCCCTGTGGAAATCCGGTATGGCGTACCTCCACAGTCCGCAGCATTCTGATGAACGAGAAATACAAGGGGGACGCGCTGCTGCAAAAGAGCCGCACTGTGGATTTTCTCACCGGAAAACGCCTGCCGAATCATGGAGAAGTCCCGCAGTATTATGTCGAGCACAGCCACGAGCCGATAATCCCGCCGGAAATTTTCGACCTTGTTCAGCAGGAACGACGCCAGCGCTCCGCCCGTAAGGCTCCGGGACTTGCCGGAAAAGTTCTCTGCGGATGCTGTGGGGCAGGATTCCGTCCGCGCACATGGCACCCCGGCGGCAGGGTATTCCTGCAATGCAGCCGCAAATATTCCGCCCACCCCAAATGTCCCTCGTCGCATATTTATACAGATGAGCTGGAGCAGTTAGCCGCTAACGTGACCGGGCTTTCCTGCACCGACACGCCTCGGCTGCTCGGCATCATCGAAGAAGTGACGGTATACTCCCGCCAGCGCATAGAATTCAGACTTTCCGACGGGCGCTGTATTACTCGCAGCGCGTCTGATTCTGGTTGACAATCAGCTTTGACTGTGATATAATCGTATTATATTATTAATAGTGTGAACATCGGAAAAAGGAGGTGCCGCCGTGAAAAGAATACTCGCCCTGCTGACAGCAGCTGCATTACTTACCGGCTGTTCTTCCGTCAAAACCTCCTCCGGCAGCCTCGGCCCAAACGACGTATTCAACGGAAAATCCGACAGCAGCGCCCCGCCCGCCGCAATGGTGGAAATGACATCACAGCGGCTGGTCAGCAATATCCGTTTCGGCTGGAACCTGGGGCACACACTTGAAGCGTACCTCGCCCCGGACGACACCGAAAGCGTCCGCGCAAACGAAACATTATGGGGAAATCCCCCGGCGACCTCAAAGCTGTTTGAATCCCTGGTGGACAGCGGAGTGAACGCCGTTCGCCTGCCGATAACCTGGCGGGACCACATCGACGAGGACGGAAACATCGACGAAGGTTGGCTCAACCGCGTGCGCCAGGTGACAAACTTCGCATACGACAGCGGAATGTACGTCATTCTCACGCTCTACCACGACGGGGACAGCGGGGAATGGCTAGCCAATGCCGCGCAGGATCACGACCAGGTACTTGCACGATACGCCCGGATATGGGAACAGCTGTCAGATACGTTCAGCAGCAGTAACGAGCGCATTATATTTGAAAGCATGAACGCGGTTGATTTCACCGGCGTATCCGATGACGAATCCTACAAGCTGCTGAACGAAATAAACCAGCTCTTTGTTGATACGGTGCGCTCCGCAGGCGGGAACAATCCCTGGCGGCACCTGCTTATTTCGGGATACAACGCCGATATAATCTGCTCCCTTGACGGCAGGTTCAAGATGCCTGAGGATCCGAGTGAGCGCCTGATATTATCCGTGCATTATTATATTCCGCTGATCTACTGTGTTGATGGTATTCAGGACAACTGGGGCAGCAACACCGACCAGATCTGGATGGAAAACATGATAAGCCAGCTGCGCACAGCGTTCACCGACAACGATATCCCGGTAATGATAACGGAATATGGAACCGCCGGCAGCGACCTGTCCAGCCGCGTATTTTTCTGTGAAAAACTGACAAAGCTCTGCCACGACGCCGGAATTGCAACATTCCTGTGGGACGACGGCAGCGAATTCGACCGCACCAAATACGTCTGGACTACTCCGGGACTTGCAGACGCACTGAACCGCGCGTCCTCCTCCGAGAAATACACTCCGACAAAGCAGGACATAACTCTGCCGACCGCCGAAACTGAAAATTCCACCGGCGAATGAACAGGCGTCACAAGCGCATAATAATACCGCATCTTTTGTGATGCGGTATTTTTTTAATAAGGAGAAAACCATGCAGGAATACACCAACTGCCACCGCACCGGAAAAACGCCCGCTAAAAAGAAGCCGTTCAAGCCCGCGGAAACAACTCCGCTGATCTCCCCGAAAACAGACCCGCAGGGAATGTACACCGGCGTCCCCATCGACCCTAACGAAGAACCGATCCAGGACGCGGACGATCTCTGAAAAAACAGCGGAAGCTCCAGAGCTTCCGCTGTTTCTGCATAAATTATTTTATTGCTTGCAACTGCCGAAAAATTTATTTTGTATATTCTGTGTTTTCCGGTTCATAAAAAAGTGGCGGATTAATTATCTTAACATTTCCGAACATCAAAATCTACCACTCTACAGTTATAAAAAGACCAGAAATAAAATATTCTTTAGTTATTTTGGTTTTGCACTTTCCAAACAAGCCTTTGCATGTAACCACATGAGGTATTTTAATTTTCACAGGTTTAACTATATATTCTTTGAAACCCAATTGCTGTATCTTGGTTTTGATACAATTACACAATTCCTCAACATAACCTACAGATATTGGCTCAATTTTTATATTTTGACGATATTTTGATTCCGGTGAGTAGCAGAATACAGGGTAAGGAATATTGCCAGATTGTTGCTTATCTATTGCACAGATTTCTCCTGTTAACAAATATTCAAACGAGTCCTCCACTTTTTTAAAATCTGATATAGGCAAAAAAGCAGAATAATCTGAATTAGCTCCATATATTCCAGAATAACTAGTTTGCCCAGAATCTGCTACATTCTTTATGGCAAACTTCAAATCATCTACAATTCTCCGGCAAAGGTTTTCCATTTTTTGCCCGGAGATATATTCAGGATTCAGGGTATCAGCAAACAGCATAACACAATATCTCCTTTTTTGTGGATAAGGCATCTCTTTCTGCTACTTTGATTTCGTTCTTCACACATAATATATCCATTATGCTTATGCGTACTTTGTCCACACTCTTTTAATAGTCATCCCTGAGCTATGACATGGATAACCTTTTCGCAACTGTTCAGTTTTACTTGTTAAGTTTACAGCCACAACTCGGGGATAATTTTATTTTATGCACAGCAGTTATCATCACTCTCTAAAGTTTAACTATATCACACTATATTGCGATTGTCAATAGCCGGGATATCACTTTTTGCGCATGTCGTTCGCGGTATACACGACCTCGGCGTATATCGCCGCGACTATCTGATACAGCTCTTTCGGAATAGTTTCTCCGGCGTTCAGCATTACCAGCAGCGCCGCAACGCTGTCGTCGCGATACACCGGAACTCCCGCTTCGTCCGCTATGTTCACTATGCGCTGAGCAAGCTCTCCCAATCCGGATGCGACCACCACCGGCGCGTAATTCATATCCGGGTTGTATTTCAGCGCTACCGCTGCATTCTGTCCATACAGGCGCTTATTGTTCGCCGGCGCTTTCGGGTGCTTTTCCATAGTATTTACCTCCCGTCAGACTCTTGTGTTCAGCGTGGTACGCTTGTCAACTATCTTCGGGAATATCTCCGTCAGATTATGCGGTGCCTTGAGCGGAGCCGTTTCGAACGTCCTGGTATTGTACCCGACATTCCGTACCACCTTGTTTATCCTGTCCTTCATCGGATCTATCTGCTTCTCAAACCTCGGCGGATAGAGGAGCGTCAGATTTACCTCGTCTCCGAGAGCGTAAAGATCCACCTCGAACCGCCCGATACTCTCCACATCGAACGTCAGGAACAGGTGATAATTGCGCTGCGTTCCCGGCGTGTTGTTCGGGTTGTTCTCGTCGTTATCCACCCACAGCTCGCCGAACGCCTTTGTGCCGTCCACGTCCAGCGGGAGTATGTAATGCGCCAGCGGCGTAAATACTCCCGGAGCATTCAGCAGGCTTTGCAGAAGATTCGCAGCGTTGAAGCTGTCAAGAGATTTCAGCGCCGGGTGATTGATGTTCTCCTGTATGAAATCCGTAAGGCTGTCCAACGTGGAACTTACCGGAGGTCTTACGCCATGCTGTGGCATTTCGTTTTTCAGCGCCATCTTGTCGATGACGTCAACAAACGCACCGTAAAGCCGCTCGCGTATCGGCATATCCGGCATGGCACGGAGCATTTCGTTCAGCTTGTCAATGACCTCCTGCACTGTATGGAGCTTTGAAAAATCCTGCGTAAACTGCGCCGCCTGTTCGCCGGTCTTGTCATCAACAAACAGCCCCTTGACCATGTCATGGAGCGTCTGGAATCCCGACTGTCTGCCCCTTGAATACGCCGTCATTAGCTGTTCAATGTTATACCCGCTGTCCTTGAGCGCGGTCATGTACCCTTTTTCGCTCATGCTCTCATTGAGAAATTTAAGATAACCTGTCAGCTCCGGTTCTTCCTCCTCGGCATTTTCGATAATTCTACCGCCGGAGTTTTCGTCAACCTGACTGATTTTTTCGTTTTCCTGTAAAATTTCTGAATTTTTCTCTGCGGAAATTCCTGTTAGTGGTTGATTTTGTTCAGATTTTGTTGTATAATTATAAGTAGAGGTATCCTGCGGCTGTCCGCCAGCTTGGGGATCAGTCATCTTCTGCTTGTTGAATATAGCAGAATAAAGCCGCGAGAACGAGTTCTTCAGCGACTCACGCAGAGTACCCGATGATATCTGCGACAGCAGCAGATTGAAATACTCCTTGCACATGTACGGGCTGTTGTTATACCGCGACAGATTGTGCGTGATAAGCGGAATGAGCATCTGCGTACGCTCATCGTTCAGCAGGCTTCCGCTGACGTCCTTCAGCACCGCAAGCGTTTCACCCTTGAGGTAGTCAAAGTACTTGTCAGCGTCCGCCGCGCCCCATTCCTGTGAAAGGTTCAGCAGCTTGGCAGAGAGCTTCTCGTTCGGGGAGAAATACTCCGACAGGAATTTCATGTTTGCACGCAGCGCGCCGAGTATCTCATTCTTGTTCTGGGCAAAGTTGATGGATTTCAGAAGATTTCCGATAAGCTCCTTGGTAGAGGGATCCGTAGTGGTCTTTGCCACCTCGCGCAGGACGTCATAGAACTCATGACCGCTGAACATCGTGTTCTGCTGCTCCTGGTTCTGAATTTCCTGCACCAGCTCCTCCGGCTTTACGTACAGGGCTGCGGCCAGATCCTCAAGCTTTCCGTAAAGCTCGGTGTGTCCGTTGATGAGCGCCTGGTTGAGCACCTCAATGTTGAGCAGGTCCTTGAGCGTTTCCACCGCAAGGGTAGGGTCCTTGGCGACCTGCACCTGGAGCGGGATAAGCTCACGGTTGCCCATCTCCAGTCTGCTTCTTGCGCTGGAGGCCGACCCACTTCCGGCACCCTGGACTCCGGTGAGCTTGACTATATCAAACGGTTCGGTATTCGGGTCCATAGCCCTTGAACTGTAGTTGTAGTTCTTGGCAGTGATAGGATTGTTTATCTGCGGTATCTGTGCCATGTTGACCCCTCCTGTTATAATTTCCAATGAATATATTGTACCATAAACCAGGCGAATAATAAAGTGTTTTTTGAAAAAAACATCATTTTTTCTTTAAAATACATATCCCTGACCCATAGTCACGGATAAAAATGAATTAATATGCGCTCCGGCGTATATCGGAAAGGAATGTTATTATGGCAAAAATCGAACCCGGCATGGAAGCGATGCTGGATATGTACTTCTACGAAACTAATTCGCTGCTTGAACAGCTGGACGAAATACTCCTTAGAACAGAGCAGGCGAATTCCTTCGACAGTGAGGACATCAAGGAAATTTTCCGTATCATGCATACCATCAAGGGCTCCTCAGCAATGATGGGCTTTGAGAACCTTTCTGTGCTGGCGCATAAGGCGGAGGACATGTTCTTCATTATCCGCGAAAATCCTGACGTCATCACGGACGTAAGCTTCGTGTATGACCTGGTATTCCAGGTGTCCGACTCCTACAAGGCGCAGATAGAGCTTATCCAGAACAACGTGAACGGCGAGTACGAGCAGATGGATTTCAGCGAGCTGATAGACAAGCTGCTCAAGGCGCGCGACGCCCTCGTCGGCGAAACAAAGGGAGATACGCCCGCACAGGCGGAGGCTATCGCTTCCGGTGCGGCTCCTGATCCCGAAAAATCTGCGGCTGGCTCAGCCCCGGCTGCTTCCTCCGACAACACAACCACTGTACGCGTGTTCTTTGAGGATGGATGCCAGATGGAGAACCTGCGCGCATTCCTGCTGATAAACACCATCAGGGACGCCTGCAAGACGCTTGAGTTCACACCGGCTGATGTCGAAACCAACCCCGACACCGCCAAGGAGATCATCGAAAAGGGATTCCTTATCACCTTTACGCCGCACGACAGCGTAGACGAGGTGCTCAACGCCATCGCCAGCGCGCTGAACGTACAGAGCTATGAAATAGTATCACAGCCTGCTCCGGCAAATCCTGCAGCAGAGGCTCCCAAGGCGGAGCTTCCTCCGGAGCCGAAGCCCGCAGCTGCGCCCGCTCCGGCAGCTCCCGCAGCCGCTCCCGCCAAGGAGAAGACTGCCGTTGAAAAAGCACAGGCAGCCGTTGAAAAGGTACAGCAGGCTTCCGGCGGTGCCCAGAAGCAGTCTCTCATAAGCGTAAACCTCGCAAAGCTGGACGCTCTGCACGACATCGTCGGCGAGATCATCACCACCGAGTCAATGGTTATTTCCAACCCCGATCTCGAAGGTCTGGAACTCGAAAGCTTCAACAAGGCTGCCCGTCAGCTCAAAAAGCTCACCAGCGAGCTTCAGGACACCGTAATGTCCATCAGAATGGTACCGCTCGCAGGCGTATTCCAGAAGATGAACCGTATCGTCCGCGATATGAAGAAAAAACTCAACAAGGACGTTGAATTCGTCATGGAGGGCGAGGACACCGAGGTCGATAAGTCCATCGTTGACAGCCTCCAGGATCCGCTGATGCACCTTGTGCGTAACTGCATGGACCACGGAATCGAAGAGCATGTCGAGGAGCGTACCGCAGAGGGCAAGCCCGCAAAGGGAACCGTTAAACTCACTGCGCAGAACGCTTCCGGCGAGGTAGTTATCACAGTGTCCGATGACGGCGCCGGAATCGACCCCGAAAAGATCATGGCAAAGGCTCGCAAGCAGGGAATTCTGACAAAGCCTGAGAGCGAATACACCGTCAAGGAGATACAGAACCTCATCCTCCTGCCCGGCTTCTCCACCAATGAAACCGTTACCGAGTTCAGCGGACGCGGCGTCGGAATGGACGTTGTAAAGGCGAATGTTGAGAAGTGCGGCGGCTCCATCATCGTGGACAGCAAAAAGGGCGAGGGTACGACGTTCATCATCAAGATCCCGCTCACTCTGGCGATCATCGATGGTATGGAAGTCACCTGCGGCGACCTGGTATTCACCGTTCCGATCTCCACTATCCGCGAGAGCTTCAAGGCGGAATCCAGCCAGATACTGCGCGATACACGCAACAACGAGATGATCATGATACGCGGCGTATGCTATCCTATCCTGCGCATGCACGAAAAATTCGGCATCGACACCGCAGTCACAAACCTTGAGGACGGTATCCTCCTGCTTGTGGAAACAGACAACAAGAGCGTGTGCATCTTCGCCGACAGGCTTATCGGCGAGCAGCAGGTAGTCGTAAAGCCGTTCCCGGCGTACCTCAACAAGTACAACATCAAGGGCGAGGGACTTTCCGGCTGTACAATAATGGGCGACGGCAGCATTTCGCTGATAATCGACACCAATACGCTCATAGGTTAAGGAGGGGATCAGCATGACAAATGATGTTATAAAGGAGGCTGTTGCAAAACAGCAGTCCACCGACAGAAAGCTTTCCAATGAAAACACCGTGCTTGGCAAGGTCATGACCTTCCACACCGGCGATCAGATATACGGCATAGAGATACAGTACGTCACTGAAATCATAGAGATGCAGCACATCACAAAGGTCCCGCATGTTCCGCCCTACATCAAGGGTATAATCAACGTGCGCAGTAAGGTAGTGCCGATCGTCGATATCCGCAGCCGCTTCGGCAAGGAGGAGATCCCCTACACCAGCCGCACCTGCATCATCATTCTCAGCCTCAACGAAATGTCCGTCGGAATCATTGTGGACAGTGTTGCAGATGTTGAGGATATCCACTCTCACGATATCTCTGCAACTCCGGAGAACCGCTCGGTAAATACAAATTCCTTCATTCAGTATATGATTCGCTCCGGCGACACCGTGAAGCTCATTCTCGACGTTGCCAAGCTGCTTGACGACGAGGGCTGATATGGAACTTTCTGACCGTGAATTTCACCGCCTTGTGGACTATATGCACGACAACTTCGGCATAAACCTGTCCGCAAAACGTGTGCTTATCCAGGGCAGACTGGGAAATATGCTCCGCGAACGCGGCTTTACAAGCTATGACCAGTACCTCGACGCAGTGATGGCTGATACCTCCGGCGCCGAGGTAACTACTATACTGAATAAGCTCACAACAAACCATACGTTCTTCATGAGAGAGCCGGAACACTACACTTTCTTAAAGGACACCGTTCTCCCCTGGGCAGTCGGGAACGCGAAAAACCACGAACTTCGTATCTGGAGCGCCGGCTGCTCCTCCGGCGAAGAATGCTACACCACGGCGATGCTCCTTGACGAGTATTTCGGCAGGGAAAAGTCCATGTGGGACACACGCATTCTTGCGACGGACATATCCCACAGCGTCATGGACAAGGCGAAAAAAGGAGTATACAACGTTGAGGGAATGAAGGGGCTCAGCAACGACTGGGTGCGCCGTTACTTCAACAAGGTGGACGACGAGCACTACGAGATCTGCCAGGCGATAAAGGACGAGATAATCTTCAAGCCGTTCAATCTGATGGATCCGATGCCAGAGAAATATATCCGCCGTCCGTTCGATCTGATATTCTGCCGCAACGTTATGATATACTTCGACCAGCCGACAAAAAATGCACTGGTGAACCGTTTCTACGACGTTCTGAAACCCGGAGGGTATTTCTACATCGGTCATGCCGAGAGTATCCCCCGGGGCGAAACAAAGTTCGAATACATCAAGCCTGCGATATACCGCAGAGGACTCAACACCTGACCAACGGGGGCGAATTTATGAGTAAGATCAAACTGCTGGTGGTGGACGACTCTCTGCTGTTCCGCGAGGTGCTCTCCCGGTTTATCCGGCAGGATCCGGACATCGACGTAGTAGGTACCGCCGGCGACGCATACAGCGCCCGGGATATGATACTTAAATACGAGCCGGACGTCATGACCCTGGATATCGAAATGCCGAAGATGGACGGCGTGGCGTTCCTGAAAAAGCTCCTGCCGCAATATTATCTTCCGACGATCGTCATATCCTCCTCAGTCGAGCAGAAGCCTGCCGCGCTGAACGCCGGTGCAGTGGATTTCATTCAGAAGCCGCTGGCGCGAACAAATGCGGAAATGCAGTCGTTTGCCGCAGATATCGCACGCGCGGTCAAGAAAGCGTACTCAGACAACAGCGCAAAAACCAAGCCGGAACCTTTGATAGTTCACACGGATCTCACCACAGCCAAGCGCTTCCGAAAGGCGGATACAATTCTGGCGTTCGGTGCTTCCACCGGAGGTACCGAGGCGCTTGAAAGCGTGATACGCAATCTCCCGGCGGATTCTCCTGCGACGCTGGTCGTTCAGCATATGCCAGCGGGATTCACGAAGCTGTATTCCGAGCGTCTGAACCGCAGCTGCAAGATGGAAGTCAAGGAAGCCAAGGACGGAGACCGCCTGCGCCGCGGATTAGTAATAATCGGAGCGGGCGAGCATCACCTGCGGCTCTGCCGGGACAACAGAGGGTATTACGTATCCTCCAGACCAGGCGAAAAGGTATCCGGGCACTGCCCGTCAGTCGATGTACTGTTCAACAGCGTAGCTGAAACCGCCGGAGCTAATTCCATCGGAGTTATACTTACAGGAATGGGGCGCGACGGAGCAGACGGACTATTGAAAATGCACCAGGCAGGCGCGTTCACAATAGGTCAGAACAAGGAGACCTGCGTGGTATACGGCATGCCAATGGAGGCGTACAAGATAGGAGCAGTGCAGGTACAGGCGCCGCTCTATGATATCGCTGACATAATTCAGCGCCAACTTATTTAAAATTAAAGACTGCCGGAAACGGCAGTCTCAGTCTGTCGAAAAAGTAAATTTTGCCCGCGAAGCGGGCTTTTGAAATCAATTTTTTGACCCAGCTTTGCCGGGT
>CAKSHT010000061.1 GCA_934457235.1 uncultured Oscillospiraceae bacterium | reverse complement strand
CGTAAAGGCTGTGACTAACTTCACTGATGCGAAGCTGCTTGCTGAGCTTTCCGAAGACCTGGGCGAAGCAATGGTCGGCATCAACGAACAGGAGATCGCACTCCTAATGGCGGAGCGCGGAAAGTGATGAGAATAGGCGTTTTAGCGCTCCAGGGCGCATTCATTGAGCACGAAAGAATGCTGTCGCAGCTCGGCTCGGAAAGCTTTGAGATACGTCAGCTCAAGGATCTTTCTCAAACGATGGACGGACTGATAATTCCGGGCGGCGAGAGCACCGTACAGGGTAAGCTCCTGCGGGAGCTTGACATGATGGAGCCGCTGCGTGAAATGATATCCTCCGGGCTTCCGGTTTTCGGAACATGCGCCGGGCTTATCCTCCTCGCCAGGGACATTGATGGCGGAGAAGCACCGCACATCGCGGTTATGGATATCACCGCCAAGCGCAACGCTTACGGCAGGCAGCTCGGCAGCTTCGCATACAACGGCGAGTTCAAGTGCCTCGGAAAGATACCCATGACATTTATCCGCGCTCCGTACATCAGCCGCTCCAACGGCGCGGAGATCCTCGCGGAAGTCAACGGAAAGGCAGTTGCTGCACGTCAGCAGAACATGCTTGTAACTGCGTTTCACCCTGAGCTTACTGACGACACGTCAGTGCACAGGTTCTTTCTGGATATGGTTCAGTCTGCTGAATACTCAGCGGCTGTATGATCTGCATTCAACACCGGGGACTTTGTGTTTCCGGTGTTTTTGTTTCAGAGCGCTTCCGGATGTTCAGCAGGAAAATTCCATAGCCAACAGATACTACGCTTATCACTGCGGTGGTTATCATGCTTATGCTATCCGGCGGCTTTACGGCAAACGCGCTCAGCGAATTGATGGCAATATGCATGATGATACACGGGATAATGCTGCGCGAAACATACGCCACCACTGCGAGCATGAATCCAATCGCACATGCATAAACGACCTGGTTCAGCGTTTCAAATACCGACTGTCCGCTGGCATTTATCAGATTTACAATATGCCCTGCGCCGAACGTCAGCGATGTTACTATAAACGCTGTAACCACATTTTCCCGGCACATCGCATGGAACAGCAGCCCACGGAAAATAAGCTCCTCCAGAAATCCGGCGAAGAACATGCTTATAACGTACATCACAGTATCCACGACCGGCATATTGAGCCTCACGCCGAACCACAGATTTACCGAGCCTACCGCGACAAGCGGAACATAGAACAGCATTCTTCCGGCGGATATCTTCGCGCGGCACAGCCCGATGTACTCCCAGAGCGAATTCTTTCCGACGAACACCAGCAGGACTGCTGAAATAACGGCGCCAAGCACGGATACCGCCGATTTCTGTATCAGAATATCCTCGGAAACCGCGCCGCATACGCTCATTCCAACAACGTACACCACTATCCACATTACCGCGAAAAGCACTTCGCGCTTCTCAAACAGCTTTTTCATAATTACCCCTTTCCAGTCATGCAGCTTCTGAACACCACTTCAAGAGAGCGTTCCAGCTGCTCCTCGTCATAATTCATCGCATTATTTGCCAGCAGGCTCGCGAAGCCGTGCGCCACCGCAAAGAATGTCATGAAGCTCTGACGGGCGGTCTCCCGGTCAGTCTGCATGGCTCCCGCGACGATACTGATTATCATATCAAGCTGCGGCGCGTCGAACAGGGACTTTACATCGGTGCCGAGCATGTTCGTCTGGAAAAGGAACCGAAAAAGGTGCTTTTCCTCATGGCCGAAGCGAATATAATTCAGTCCAAGAGCAAGCAGCGGATTTCCAGTCGAATCATCCTGCGGCATGATATACTTCGTATGAAATTCGTCCGCGATTTTATATACCTCGGTTCGTATTTCGTCAACTGTCTTAAAGCTGTACAGCACCGGCTGAGTTGAACACTTCAGACGCTCGGCTATTCGACGGGCGTTCAGCGCCTCGTGTCCCTCGCTGCGCACTATCCCGAACGCGGCTTGCAATATCATTTCCCTTGTGATCTTTACTTTCGGCGGCATTTTTAGCTCCTTTTATAACGTGTATTATATAACGTTAGTAATATTATAACACAACGTTTCACTTTTGTCAAGTACAAAAAATGCTCCTCCGATTTCCGGAGGAGCATTTCGGCTTATATCAGTTACAGGCTCTCTTTAAATCTGGTAAGAGCGTCGGTGGTAATCTCATAGCTTTCCTCTACTCTTGCAAGGAGGATATCTGCACCGTTGCTTTATTCCGCAGCCGGTATCGCTGACCGCCGCTTTAAGTATCACTGTGTCCTTATCCGCAGGGACTGCCTCAAGTTTCAGTCCGATATGTCCGCTCTGGGTGAATTTGACGGCGTTGTTCAGCAGATTTATCAGTATCTGCTGAACTCTGATGTTATCTCCGACCAGTGTGCGCGGCATGCTTGTGGGAAGGTCTACCGTGAACTCTATGTCCTTGCTGCCGATCTGGCTGTTCACAATGCTGGAAACATCGTTTATGAGTGACAGCGGCTCATACTTCACTTCAACGACCGGCATTTCACCGGAGTCTATCTTGGAATAATCGAGAATGTCGTTGATGATGGTCAGCAGATGCTTGCCGGAGGAGCGTATCTGGTGGACGTACTCCTTGGCGTCCTGCGACATATCCTTATGCAGGGCCATCTCGGTCATCCCCAGGATAGCATTCAGCGGGGTGCGCATTTCATGGCTGACATTCGCAAGGAAATCCGAACGGTGCTGAGCCGCCTTGACTGCGGCGGCATTGACTTTCTGCACCTCCGCGGATTTCTTCGCCATCTCCGACAGTATCCATGCGAAATCGCGGATATACACGGCGGCGCGCTCTGCTTCGGCGCTGGGTACTATCCTTACCTCGGCCGCTGCGGAGGAAAGAATATCCTCGTCTGTACCAAGCCTCTGTGCAACGCGGCATATTTTATCGTACGACGGCTCCTCAGTGAACACCCAGCCGCCGGAGAGTATGCCTACCGTCTTATCCGAAAACTTTATCGGCGCAGAGAACACGACAAGCCCGCCAAGGCATTCCGCTCCGCCGGGAAGTGAGCCGGCGTCGGAGGTAGCCGCCGCGCCCTCGCGAATACAGTGCTCGCATTCCTCCCTGCCCGCCGGAGATTTAAGGCACTGGTCAACGTAACGCGGGAACCCACTTCCGCTTCCTATTCCAACGCCGTTTTCATCAGATATCCACGCCGCCATGCCAAACATGGCAGACAGCGAGCTTTCGATTCGCCTGAGCGTTTCTGGCTCTATCAGATCAGTGAGATGGCTTTTAATTTCCACTGCTGTATTCTCCTTGTCAATTTAAGGCAATACCGCACAAAGATTGTGCGTGTATTGCGCAGTCAGATTTTTCGTCAGATTGTACAATGAGGACGCGGCAAGGCTGTCGCCTTGCAAGGACGAATTGTGCAATATGACGGGAAAGATGCAAGCAAGACACGTACAAAATCCAATAAATGGTCTTTGTGCGGTGTTGCCTTAAATCAGATTATGGATCATTATGAAAAGCCGCTCCATATTGACGGGTTTTAGCAGGTAGCCCTGGGGGCTCATTGAAATAACCTCCTGCACCCTGTCGGAGTCGGAAACTCCTGTGAGGAAAATTACAGGGATATCCTTCAGACGGCTGTCCTCCCGGATATTCTTTAGTACCTCAGCGCCGCTCTCCTGCGGCATCTGGTAATCAAGCAGAATCAGATCGACCGTCTTTAGCTGAAGGTACTTTTCGGCGATCTTCCCGCTCGCCATCGCAGTGACCTCATAAAGCTTCTCCTCCAGCGCGGTTTTGAGCATGCGGAGCGTCACCTTATCGTCATCAACTACCATTATATGCTTTCTGGTTGATGGATCCATGTTTTCATCTCCGATCAGCACAAGCGGTTCGTGCTTGAACTCCGCGGCGCGCTTTGCGACCTCTGACAGAAGTATCCGCGACTTCTGCGGATCGTCCGGTTCGCATAGACCCACTCGAAAAGATCCGGTGCCATTTCCTGCGCCTGTTTGCATACCTCGGAGCTTGCTATCATCGCAAACGGAATGTTCTCAAGCTCATTCCTCGTTTTCAGATGATAATATTGCTACATCGTGTTGTAATCGAACGTTTCGAAAAACGTCAGGAACATATCCGGCTTATAGCACTCGGCGTGACGGATTATGTCCTCCGTGAAATCCGATGTGCTGATACACTCAAATCCGGTCTTCATATTCGCGAACACCGTCGGAAGCTTATTTGGATTCCGGCAGTCTACCAGTATTTTAACGCTCATATCAACAATCCACCTTCACAAAAATGCGGTTATACTTGCAATAAAAAACAAAAATCTGCACCTGCATCGCAGACCACAGACCGTATGTATTACTTTATTTGCTAATATATTTAAGGCAACACCGCACGACAATAATTATGCGGTATTGCCTTAATTATAACTGATTTCCGCCTGTATGTCAATATATGTTGAGAATTGCCGCAATAAATATGCATTTGACCAATTGTTTGTGATATTATAATGAATAGAGCTTAATTCGACACTTAAAAGTATTATTAGGCTGTCTTTATTGGCAGTCTGATTTTTCACTTGACATTTCAGCCAAAACATAATACAATATAGTAAGACTATAAACTGAAAGGCAGAACTATGGAAAACGAAGAAATAAAGCACAAGCGCAGGGTGCGCTACTCCGGAACTCACCCCAGACGCTTTGAGGAAAAGTACAAGGAGCTTAACCCCGAAAAATACTCCAAGGACATTGAGCACATCATCGCCCGCGGCGCAACTCCAGCGGGAATGCACATCTCAATAATGGTAAAGGAGATACTTGACTTCCTTGACATAAAGCCAGGACAGACGGGACTTGACGCGACCCTGGGATACGGCGGTCACACCCGCGCGATGCTTGAAAAGCTGGAGGGAAAGGGACATATTTACGCCCTTGACGTTGACCCTATAGAATCCGAAAAAACCAAAAAGCGGCTCGGCGACCTCGGTTACGGCGAGAATATACTCACCGTCCGGTTGCAGAATTTTGCGGATATTGATAAAGTCGTGACGGACACCGGAAAAAAATTCGATTTCGTGCTGGCTGATTTAGGCGTCAGCTCAATGCAGATCGACAATCCGGAGCGCGGATTTTCCTATAAGGCAGACGGCCCGCTCGACCTCAGAATGAACCCTCGCAAGGGCAAGAGCGGTGCGGAAAGATTACAGGAACTGACCTTTGCCGAGATAGTCGGAATGCTCACCGAGAACTCCGACGAGCCGTACGCGGATCAGATCGCACGTAATATCATGAGATACCGCAACAGGGGAATATACATCTCAACGACTACGCAGCTAAGGGAATGCATTACGGAAGCGCTTTCGTTCCTGCCGAAAAACGAACAGAAGGACATGATAAAGAAATCCTGTCAGCGTACTTTCCAGGCGATACGCATTGACGTAAACAGCGAATTTGAGGTGCTGTACTCGTTCCTGGAAAAGCTCCCTGACGTACTTGCGCCCGGCGGACGCGCCGCGATCCTTACGTTCCACTCCGGCGAGGACAGGCTCGTAAAGCGGTCATTCAAGGAACTTCAGCGGGAGGGCGTATACAGCGAGGTCGCAAGGGACGTCATTCGTCCCACCCCGGAGGAATGCGTCAGAAACAGCAGGGCGCGCTCCACAAAAATGCGCTGGGCGATAAAAGCCGAATAATAAATAACGGACAGTCCTGCGACTGTCCATTATCTTTTTATGTAAGCTCGCTCATGACGATGTTCTTGATTCGTCTGACAACCGTCCCTGCCTTTCCTACGCCCGCCTGCTGAGTGCCAAAGAGCAGCGTTATCCCGTGGGCTGGCTCATTTGAAAAGAACGTGCCCGCCCAGCCGTCCCAGCCATACTCGCCCTTTGTGGAAAACAGCGTTGTCTGGTCCTCGTCAACGCAGACTCTCATCAGATTGCCGTATGTATAGCCGCGCATCCATCCCCAGCCGTCCTCAAGCTGCTGTTTCTGGTGCTGTTTAAGTCCGCCATGAGTCAGGAATCTCACGGAAGCCGGAGACAGTATCTGCACGCCGTTAAAACTACCGTTATTCATAAGCATTCCTGCGAATTTCGCATAATCGTCAAGCGTGGAACAAAGCCCTGCGCCGCCGGACTGGAACGCCGGTATTATGTCACGGTCATACGCAAGTCCCAGGTTGTTTATGCGCAGCTCATGCAGTCCGTTTTCGGAATAGTCATAGATCTTTGCGAGCCTGCCGGATTTATCCGCCGGAACGTAGAAATCGGTATCGTTCATTCCGAGAGGCTTGAATATTTTTTCCGAAAAGAAGTCACGCAGGCTCATGCCGCTTACTTTTTCTATCACGGCGCCCAGGATATCCGCAGACGCTCCGTACATAAATTTCTCACCCGGCTCAAAGCACAGCTCCACATCAGCCATCTTCCGGGCAAATTCCGCAGTTGTGACCGCCTTATCCGTATAAAGATTCTGCTCCACTTCCCAGAAAACCGCGCCGCTGTGCCTGCCGCCGACGGTTTCATCGTAAGGATACGGAATACCGGAAGTCATGTTCAGCAGGTCGCCGACGGTTACGTGCTTCCGAGCCGGTACACGCTCGCCGTCGCGAATTACGTATGACACCGAGTACTCCGGAAGATAATCAGACAGCCACGCTCCGGCGTCAAGCTTTCCCTGCTCCATCAGAAGAACTGCTGCAACCGCGGTCACTGGCTTGGTCTGCGAATACATGCGAAATATAGTGCTGCGCTCTATGGGCAGGTTATTTTCGATATCGCGCTTGCCGCACTCGCAGTACGCCGCTTCCTTTCCGTTCTTTATCACAAGCACATTGGCTCCGGCTGCGTCGCCGTTTTTTACGGCTTCTTCAAGTGCTGAAAGTATCTTTTTCTCCATGGCTGGATCCTCCTTTAATTACTGTCGATTGTGTTTATTGTACCACAATACAGAGCATTTTGCAATAGAAAACTTCTCTTTATCAGAAAGAATCCACGGAACGGACTCCGTGGATTCTGAATTTTATATGTCTTGGATCAGGTCTGTATCTCCACATCATATTCACGCAGCCAGTATTCTATCTGGAGCATATACGCGTAAATCTGCGGGAGGGTCATCAGCTGACCGTACCAGTTCTTGGTGAAGCTTGCGCCGTTGGTGTCCAGGAGTTCACGCAGCTTGTCGGCACTCACTATCTCGGTCAGTCGGCAGTCATCGCGTTCCAGGACGTTACGCAGACGCCGGCTCAGGAGCTCCAGGTAATCCGGGTTGTGCGTCTTGGGATACGGGCTTTTCTTTCTCCACAGCACATCGTCCGGAAGAATTCCGGTCATCGCATGCCGCACAAGCCCCTTTTCGCGCCCGTTGTAGGATTTCATCTCCCAAGGGATATTGTATGCGTATTCCACGATCCGATAATCGCAGAACGGCACGCGGACTTCCAGCCCATGCGCCATGCTCATGCGGTCCTTTCTGTCACGCCGTGTAATTCGGAAAACACTGCCAGTCAGTGCGTTACATCTTGACAATGCCAAGCGGCATGAAAAAAGCATACAACCCTATAAAAATGATATCCCAGAGCCGATTCCGGGACTATTATAAAACCTGGTCGAGCGACGATCAGACCAGGCTGGTGAATACAATGACCCGGCTTATCGGCGAGAACTCCAGCTATGCGGATCCAAACAACTACGGGCATTTATGCAATCTGATAACCTCGCTGGCTATGGTGATGGTACTTGAAGAAAACGGAAAAACCCGGCAGGAAGCGCAGGACTCCGTTGCTTCCGCCATGTATGAATTCATTCAGCCTATGATACCATCAATGCAGAAACTGGCAAGTCACGGCTGGTTCGTTGGGTTTCTGAAATTCTCCATGCCGATAAAATTCCGGCACACGCTCGGATACGGCTGGGACGTTGAATTTCCCGAATGTCCCGTGGACGCCTTTACCATGATAACCCACAAATGCATCTATCACGAGATTTTCAGCAGATATGGCATGCCGGAAATGACCGCGAAATTCTGCAAGGTCGATGATATTATGTACAGCGAACTGCCACGGGCGGAATTTCTGTACACACAGCAGATCGGTAACGGCGGCGCTATGTGCGACTATACATTCAGAAAAAGGTAACTTTATATTCTGAAAATCACCTCTAGGGGCGTATTTTTATCCCACACCCTGACCTGCGCTATCAGCAGCCTGGCAACTGATTTTTTTACCTCCGTACCAAGCTCTTCCCAGCTTTCCAGGAGCCGGGCTATGCATTCGATATCAACGGGCGTATCAGTTTTCTGCGAATGATGTATTATCCTGGATTCCGCTTCGTAGAGCTGACGTTCAAGAAACGTCATTCGCTCATTCAGCCGCTCGCGGAGCAGCGGGTTTTCCGCCTGCGCAAAGCTGTCAACTATGGCGCTTATTTCGTCATCAAGCTTTATTTTATGCGCCTTGAGAGCGTTTATTTCAGAATCATCAGCGGTGGTCCTGTGCGCAGAATGATACCGCAATTTACCTGCGTACTCCAGCATTTTTTCCTCCACGGAGTTCTCTATCATCTCAAATGTAACGCCGCCCTTGTCGTGCCGGCATACGTGCTGTTTTCTTCCGCCGCAGTATGCATAGCGCTTCCCGGTGTGCTGACCATTTACTACGCTCACCGCGTATCCGCAGAATCCACACCTGGTCATTCCGGAAAGCCAGCTGTTGGAACCGCTGCCGGTGTTTTTCAGCGCGTGATTTTCATTCAGACGATACTGTACCTGTAACCAGTCGTCCGCAGAAACAAGTCCCTCGTGGCGGTTGAGCTGAATATTCTCGCCGGACATGTCGCGGAATTTGCTCTTCGTTTTCCCCTGCCGTCTGCCGTAAACCGTACAGCCGCAAAGTCCGGTGAACTCGCTGACGTCGTTATGCAGCACCGCTCCCCTGCTTCTGAAATACGAATACACGTCCGCATTTGCCCTTACGTACACGGGATTCGCGAGTATCCGGCTGACGCGCACATTATAGAACGTGATATCGTGATCAATCACGCAGTCCGGGGAATTCAGCTCTGACACTATCTCTCCGATGGTCCTGCCGGAAAGATACCTGCGGTAGATGTACTTCACGATATGGCTCGTCGCGACGTCCTCCTCAAGTCTGCTGGTTTTCTTTCCGTCGATGTTATCGGCGATTTTTTTATATCCCAGCGGAGCCACTCCAGCCATGAAAAATCCCTTTTCCGCGCGGCTGTAGAAATTGTCAGTGACGCGCTTCTGTATCGTTTCGCGCTCCAGCTGCGCGAAAATTAAAATCACACGCAGTACCGCCTCCCCGGTAATACTGGTGGTGTCGAAATCCTCCGTAGCGGAAACAAAATCCACATGATGGCGCTTCAATTCACGGTAAGTCAGCTCGAAATCAAGAACCGAGCGGCTCATTCTGTCTATCTTGTAGACGATTATTTTATTGACCCTGCCGGCTTCAACATCGGACATCAGCCGCTGGAAATCCGGGCGATTGGTGTTCTTCCCGCTGTAGCCGCGGTCACTGTATACGGTTACGTCCGTTTCACCGGGCTTCAGTCTGGCGCGGCACTCCTGCTCCTGCATTTCTATGCTGATGCTGTCCTTTTTATCGACTGACTGTCTGCAATAAATGGCTGTCATATCAGTCCGCCGCCTTTTCCTTCTGGACATCTGCGGCAATTTTCAGCATTTCGTCCGTTATGTAGCCTATCATTTTTTCGCGTTCCTCGTCGCTCAGCTGCGGGTGTATCTCATTTACCTGCATATCCGTTCACCTCAATGCAAGTAATGCTATGCTGTTTGTCCTATATTACAGTATGCCCACGGAAGTCGGACGCTTCCGGGGTACAGTCATTTATCGCTGTTCTTTTCAAGCGTAGCAAATCATTCTTCCGGGCGATAGCACATCAGCGCCACGAACACCAGGACCGCGATAGCCGCAAGGCTCACGGGATATTCTGCCATTATCGTACCGAATTTCTGTATATGTTCTCCATTGTATTATATTACCACTTCCATTTTGTAGCAAACGCTTATAACGAATAGATAATCATAGTTGGCATGCATAATTTTCTGAAATTGTACGTCAGACATGCAGCAATTGTAATTTGTAACTTTTTGTAACCACATTGTAATCAGCGTGTAATTGCATTTACTGAAATTCAGTGATATAATATAGGAAAAGGAGGTAATTTATATGAAAAAACGGCTTGCTATACTCTCTGCCGCGGCGATAATTCTCGCCACCGGCTGCACACCGAAAGAAGCTCCCGCGCCAACCAGCACTACATCAGAAACCGAAAACACATTCAAGACTAACGAAGCGACCTCCGAAACTGAAAGTACCGTTTCCACAGCAGAAACGGAAGACCCAGCCAGCATTTCCGAGCCGCTCTTCCGCGAAAGCTCTCTGTATTTCGAAAGAATGACCGACAACGCTGAAAAAAATTTTCTTGCTGCGGCTTCCGCTAAAACTCCGCGCTCTGCAAGAGAATCAGGGCTTGAATCCGTTTCAACTGAAGATGGCTATGAATACACGCTGAAAAACGTTCAGGCGAATGCCTTCGTGGACTATCGTTCCGAGGAGGATATTTCGGTCATAATCGACCCGGCGTACATGTACAATATTCCGCTGCCGAGCCTTGATTCCGTCCCCGCTGAGAATTATGTCTTCGACATAAACGGAAGCAATGTCGTGTGCGATTCACTGTTCGTCCAGGCGAAGCATTCAGCAGACGCCAAATCTGACGAGGACAACGATGAACAGGCGCCGAATTACGTAACCAACGGCTACTATTATGAAGCAGTCACGATGGACATTACCATCACCGCTTCTCCCGACGGTATCAGTGCGACCGGAATCATAACGGATATGCAAAAGCTGACGGACTCGGAAACCGCGCTTGATGTATGTCTGCTGGGCAATGACGCATTCGACGGCAAGAGCGCCGACGCCGCCGAAACCTACAACGCGCTTCTCTCGATAAGGGACAAACTGACCGCCAATGATATCATGGGTGTAAACCTCATCGACCTTGATTTCGATGGGAAGCCGGAGGTGCTGGTGACCAGGGAAGTAAAAATTGAATCCGACTACGACTGGAAGCAGTACACGGACGTGGATATATACTCCATCGGGGATTCCGGGCTTGAGTTCATCGACACGCTGTACAACAACGACACCGGTCTAATAGAAGGACACGGAAACGTCATCGGTCTGAAGCCGCTCGAAAACGGTGAGAAAGCATGGTTCACCATGTCGCGAATCAACCGCACGGACGAGAACAACCCTAACCCCGCCGACTACCTGTTCACACTGAAAGACGGCAGGCTGGAATTCACTGAAATATTCAGTTCCACTGGTAGTTTCAATGTTTCCGAGGGCGACAGTGAGGACGCTCATTATTACATGAACGGCAAGGAACTGGAATTCAGTGTGACCTACGACTATGAACCTTACTACGAACCCGACAACGAATTCTTTGCCGACGCAAAGCCCGACTGGCCGTACTACCACTACGGGGATTACACGGCTCCGTTCGGCAAATGGGAGATCTACGGCTGGCTGCGGCAGGACTACTGCAAGGACATCACGCAGACCTTTATGCTGTACTCCAGCGAATTCAGCTACGCGAAAGACTGGACTGGCTACGTGAAGCTCCCGATAACCGAGAGAATGCTGGACTACAAGCTGGCGAACCTCACGGACGCGTACTATTTTGGAACCTACGACCCGACGATAATGAACTACTCGTATTGGTTCCTGGGCGGATATGCGAAGCCCGTTATTTACCTCTACCCCACCGAAACCACGGACGTCACCGTAAAGGTGGATATTGACGGCGAACTCACCTGCACCTATCCGGACTACCGCGACGGCTGGAACGTCACGGCTTACCCGGACGGCACGCTCATCGACAAGGCGGACGGCAAGGAATACTACTGCCTGTACTGGGAGGGCGAAGGCTCCGCTGAATGGGACATGAGCCACGGCGAGGTCGTGCGCGGAGAGGACACCGCGAAGTTCCTGGAGAAAAAGCTGACCGAGATCGGACTCAGCCCCCGTGAGCGCAACGAATTCATAATCTACTGGCTCCCCAGAATGCAGGATAACGAATTCAATTACATCACGTTCCACACAGAGGACTACGCGGCGGAAGTTCCGCTGGAAGTCACTCCGCAGCCGGACAGCGTACTGCGTGTGTTCATGGTCTACGCCAGCGTGCCGAAATACTTCGAAACGCAGCCGCAGCATTTCATCGGATTCCAGAGAGATGGTTTCACCGTTGTTGAATGGGGCGGCGGAGAAGCTGTTATTTCACAATAAGTCAACATTTATAATCGCCGCCGGAAATCCGGCGGCGATTTGAGACCGTCGAAAAAGTCACTAAAGTGACTTTTCCGCCGAACATCCGCCCTGCGCGCACGGTTTGTCGGCTATGCCG
>CAKSHT010000060.1 GCA_934457235.1 uncultured Oscillospiraceae bacterium | reverse complement strand
CGCTTATTCTGCGTATGCAGCGGCTATCGGTTCGCTGAAGGGTCCCCGCCACGGCGGCGCGAACATCAAGGTCATGGAGATGCTGGATTTCGCTAAGAAAGGCATTCAGCACTGGGACAACGACCAGGAAGTCGCTGACTATCTCCACAAGCTTCTCCGCAAGGAGGAGGGCGACCGCTCCGGACTTATCTACGGTATGGGACATGCGGTATATACACTGTCTGACCCGCGTGCGAAGATACTCAAGGAGAACGCGATGAAGCTCGCAAAGGGCACGGAGTTCGAAAAGGAATTCCTGCTGCTTGACAGCATCGAGCGCCTTACTCCCGGCGTATTCGCGGACGAGCGCGGCGACATTAAGAATATATGCGCTAACGTGGACATGTATTCCGGACTGGTTTATAAGATGCTCAAGATTCCGGTAGACATGTACACAGGACTGTTCGCATGCGCAAGAATGGCAGGCTGGTGCGCCCACAGAATGGAAGAGATGATCAATGGCAAGCGCATTATCCGCCCGGCATACAAGGCGATAAACCTTGACAAGAAGTACGTTGCGCTCAGCGACAGAAAGTGACCTTGACAAGCATGACAGTTTGTGCTATTATATTTTTAGGTGCACTGCGCCGGATTAATACTACATAATGTGAGGTAAAGATCATGGCAGAGGAAAAGAAGCCGGAACAGAAAAAGGACAAATTCAAGCTGGCAAAGGAATTCAAGGCGTTCATATCCAAGGGCAACGTTCTGGATATGGCTGTAGGTCTTATCATCGGTTCTGCGTTCACAGCGATAGTGAATTCACTGGTAGGCGACCTGCTGATGCCGGTTCTGGGACTTATCACCGGCAAGGTGGATTTCTCGGAGCTGAAGCTCGTTATACAGCCCGCTGTTGAGGAAGTGCTCAACGAAGCCGGCGAGATAGTAACTCCCGGAGTTGCTGAAATATCCATCAATTATGGCGCGTTCATTCAGTCGATAATCAGTTTCCTGCTTATCGCACTGTCGGTATTCGCGCTGCTGAAGGTGATTTCCAAGCTCCACCGCAAGAAAAAGGAAGAACCCAAGCCCGAACCTAAGCCCGATCCGCAGATAGTTCTGCTGACCGAGATAAGAGATCTGCTCAAGGAAAAGGAAACTTCCGCAAATAAGTAAAGTCAAAGGCGCTGCGATCATTCGCGGCGCTTTTTCGTTCAATAAGCTTTCATACGGCACAGCGTGAAATTCTGCTTGACATTTTTCGCAAATGGTGATATAATATTTTCCGGATACATTGCAAAAGAAGGAGATACATAAAAATGTCAATGAATTTCCGCAGAAAGCTCCCCGTACCTAAGGAAATAAAAGAGCTTTATCCGCTCAGCGACAAGATAAAGGCGATAAAGTCCGAGCGTGACGCGATGATCGCCGATGTGTTCACCGGAAAGTCCGACAAGTTCCTGCTGATCATCGGACCCTGCTCCGCTGACAACGAGAATTCCGTCATGGATTACACCAGCCGCCTGGCAAGACTCCAGGAGCAGGTTAAGGATAAAATCATCATTATTCCGAGAATATACACCAACAAGCCCCGTACTACCGGCGAGGGCTACAAGGGAATGATACATCAGCCCGACCCCACCAAGGGCGAGGATATGCTGGAGGGACTTATACATGTCCGTAAGCTCCACACCCGCGCTATTGAGGAAACCGGACTTGTATGCGCTGACGAAATGCTCTATCCGGAGAACTACCGCTATCTCTCAGACATACTGAGCTATGTCGCAGTCGGTGCGCGTTCCGTTGAGGATCAGGAGCACCGCCTTACCGCCAGCGGCATGGAGTGCCCCTGCGGTATGAAGAATCCCACCAGCGGCACTATTTCCATCATGCTGAACTCTATCCGTGCGGCGCAGAGCAGCCACACATTCATCTACCGCGGCTGGGAAGTGGCAACCGACGGAAATCCGCTGGCGCACGCTATTCTCCGCGGAGCGCAGAACAAGCACGACCAGACGATCCCGAACTACCACTATGAGGATCTCAAGCTGCTGTATGATATGTACCAGGAAAAGAACCTCAAGAATATGGCGTGCATCGTGGACACCAACCACTCCAACAGCGGCAAGAAGTATCTTGAGCAGATAAGGATTGCCAACGAGATACTCCACTCCATGCGCCATTCTTCGGAGATACGAAGCATGGTTAAGGGTCTGATGATCGAAAGCTACATCGAGGACGGCGCGCAGAAGGTTGGCGATGGCGTTTACGGCAAGTCGATAACGGATCCCTGTCTGGGCTGGGAAAAGAGCGAGAAATTAGTTCTGGAAATCGCAGATCAGCTGTAATTTGAGTTTAAGTTAATATCGAAAGCGTTGACGGGAAAACAGTAGTCCCGGAGCATTCCTTTCAGAGAGCCGCTGTTTGGTGCGAAGCGGCAGGAACTCCGCGATGAATTACCTCCCCGAGCGGCGGTGCGAAAGCGTAGGTGAGTAGTTCCGCACGGGTAAGCCCGTTACAGCTGCCACAAGGCGGGATTTCCCGCGAACTGAGGTGGTACCGCGATAATTCGCCCTCTGTGAGTTTCGGCTCATGGAGGGCGTTTGTATTGTAGGAGCGTTACTGGGGATATTATCTGGGGGTGATTATATGCAGTTCACATTCTGCCCGTATTGCGGCGGCAAGCTTATAAAAAAGCCAATAGGCGACGAGGGCGAGATCCCTTTCTGCGAAGTCTGTAACAGACCGTGGTTCAGTTTCTCATACCCCTGCGTTATCTGTCTGCTGACTGACGGCGAGGGTAATTACGCGCTGATACGCCAGACATACGCGACAAAGAATTACGTCTGCGTTGCGGGATTCATCAAGGAGCATGAAACTGCCGAGCAGACCGCAGTCCGCGAAATTCGCGAGGAAACCGGGCTGGAGGTAATGAATATGCGCTACATCAGCAGCTATTATTATCCCAGGCACGATAATCTTATGATAGGGTATTTATGTACGGTGAAGCGCGGCGAGTTCCGGCTTTCCGGCGAAGTCGAGCGGGCCGGGTGGTTCGGGCTTGAAGAAACCCGCGAACTGCTGAGCCATGGTACGGTTGGTAAGGATCTGCTCAGGGATTCCCTGAAGTAGAAAATATGAATAAAGGTTGGTTTATATGAAAAGATGGATTTTGGTTCCTGCGGTTATTTCGGTGATGTTTGCGGCGGGCTGTTCGGGGCATGGCTCAGCTGTTCAGCAGTTTTCCTGCGATGATATCTCGTTTAGCATTGATGTTCCGGATTTCGTTAGTTACAAGGTTCATAACCTGGATCTCAGCCAAATCGGTTTAGCTATTTATGACAAGAGCATCAGCCTTGCGGTGAGCGGCGAGGACGGCAGACCCGTGACCATGACTGTACAGTACAACGAAAACAGCGATGGAAACATTATGATTGAAAAGAGCAAAATGCTGGCAGAAGTTACACCGGATACCTTTTCGATTGAAGAGCTTGAGATAAACGGACTTGATTCGTATATTTCCAGATTCAGCGGGCAGGAGTCTGTTCACTGCGATTATATGATTGACGATAATTCGTGGGTCGTGATTTCATATGTTCCGGACAACGGCGAGTTAGCGGAATATCAAGACGCACTTATAGATTCACTGAAGAGCTTTAAGCTTACAGATAATGCCGGATAATGACCGGCGCCGAGAGGGGTGATATCAATGGAAATTAAAAGAGTTTCCATCGCTTATGGGAGTTTTCCCGTATAATACACAGTTGAAAGTTGAAAAAATTTAAATTTAACATATCAAGGAGAAAAACAATGACACTTTACGACGAATTAGTAGCACGCGGACTTATCGCGCAGGTTACAAACGAGGAAGAGATCAAAAAGATGATCAACGAGGGCAAGGCAACATTCTACATCGGCTTCGACCCGACAGCAGATTCCCTGCATGTAGGTCACTTCATGGCTCTCTGCCTTATGAAGCGCCTCCAGATGGCAGGCAACAAGCCTATCGCGCTTCTCGGCGGCGGCACCGGAATGATCGGCGACCCTTCCGGTAAGTCCGATATGAGAAAGATGCTCACTCCGGAAACTATCCAGCACAACATTGATTGCTTCAAGAAGCAGATGAGCCGCTTTATCGACTTCTCCGACGGCAAGGCTATAATGGTAAACAACGCGGACTGGCTGATGAACCTTAACTACATCGATGTTCTGCGCGAGGTAGGCGCTTGCTTCAGCGTAAACAAGATGCTGTCCTTTGAGTGCTACAAGCAGCGCTGGGAGCGCGGTCTGACGTTCCTGGAGTTCAACTACATGATCATGCAGAGTTACGACTTCTACATGCTGTTCCAGAAGTACGGCTGTAACATGCAGTTCGGCGGCGACGACCAGTGGGCTAACATGCTCGGCGGTACTGAGCTTATCCGCAAGAAGCTCGGCAAGGACGCTCACGCAATGACTATCACACTGCTTCTCAACTCCGAGGGCAAGAAGATGGGCAAGACCGAAAAGGGAGCCGTATGGCTCGACCCCGAAAAGACCTCCCCGTTCGAGTTCTTCCAGTACTGGAGAAACGTTGCCGATGCGGACGTAATGAAGTGCATACGCATGCTGACGTTCCTTCCTATTGAGGAGATCGAGGCTATGTCCAGTTGGGAGGGCAGTCAGCTGAACAAGGCAAAGGAGATCCTCGCATACGAGCTGACAAAGCTGGTTCACGGCGAGGAAGAAGCCAACAAGGCTCTGGACGCTGCAAAGGCGCTGTTCGGCGGCAAGGGCAACACCGAGAACATGCCCACCACCGAACTTGAGCTTCCCGATGGCAGGATCGGAATCCTTGACCTGATGATGGTTACAAAGCTTGTTACCTCCAAGCGCGAGGCAAGAACACTTATCGCGGGCAAGGGCGTGGCAGTCAACGACGTTATCGTCGAGGACGTAAACGCAGAAATTACCATTGACCCCGAGGTTATTATCCGCAAGGGCAAGAAGGTATACCACAAGGTAGTACGCAAGTAACATATAAAAGAAACAGGGGCTTTTCAAAGCCCCTGTCAGGCTGTCGATAAAGATACATCTGCGTCGTCAACGCCGGTATGGCAGGCACAAAGCCTAGCCATACCGGCGTTTCCTAGCATCTGCACCTTTCTCGGCAGCCTGGGGAAGTTTCTTTTTAACAAAATAACAGGGGGCTTGTAAAAGCCCCCTGCAGCTTGTCGAAAAAGTAAATTTTGCCCGCGAAGCGGGCTTTTGAAATCAATTTTTTGACCCAGCTTTGCCGGGTCAAAAAATACTTCTATCCGCACAAGTGTGCGGTTTGTCGGCATAGCCGACAAACCGTGCGCGCAGGGCGGATGTTCGGCGGAAAAGTCACTTTAGTGACTTTTTCGACGGTCTCCAGGGGGCTTGTAAAAGCCCCCTGTTTTAGGCAAGCGCGTTAAATTCGGCGGTCATGGTGTATATTCCGCCGGGGCTGCTTGGATTTAACAAGCCGTACATTTCGCTTCCATCTATCGTGAAATTTTTTGTCAGTTTGTATCTGCCGGCTGTCGGCTCATAATCCGACAGGAGCAAATAATAATCCTTTGAAAGGAATATCAGATCTTCCTGCTGCGTAAACGCATAATTTATCGATTTGTCTGCGTATTCGGCGGGCACCCACTCGCCGTTTTCATCATGGCGCTGTAAATCGTATTCTGACCCGCCTGTCAGCATGTCGGTCTTGCGGTTGTTATTGTGTATCGTCATTGTCACGGGGACTTCGCCGGTTATGCTTATGGGGTCGGGGTATATGACCGTGAGGTAAGCCGGCATGTCATTGTAGTAGACCGTATTGCCGTCAGCGACCCACGTCACTCCGTTGTCAGTGCTGGTGTATTCGGTTTTGTCGGGAAAAACCACCGTAAGCACAATGTCAGCTGAGTATTCCGGTTCCCGGATTTCAGCTGTGACCGGAGCGTCTGACGGCTGTGACGATGTGAGATCGCCTGCGCGGCACCCTGCCGTCATAATTACACCCGCCATTGCCAGAATTGCGAGCGTTTTTCTGGTCGATATTTTTTTCATAATACTCATTCCTTTCATGTACCGGATTTCTGTAATTTTCTACTAGCATTATAAATTGTAATGAAATAATTGTCAATGGTGAATAGCGACAATAGGCGATATTAATTAATGGCAGAACTCACAATTCCCGGCTGGCGCATATATGGAAAATGTAATTCTTGTGAAATATCGCTGCGGGGCATAAAAAGCACTTGAATTCTATACAAATATGTGATAAAATAATATGAGATATGTCTTTATGGACGTACAGTCTGTATTCAGCAAGGAGCAAACCTGATATGAAGAATAACAGTAAATTCGGAGTGTGGGTGCTTATTCCGGGATTCGTTCTTGCATTTGCCGCGAGAATGGCTCAGATATGCGCCGGCACTGATATGACAACAGGATTTCTGAAGCACGAGTCGTTTTTCATGGACTTCTGCTTCTGGGGCGCGGTTATTATCGCGATCGCAGGCGCTGTCGGAGCGGCTGTGCTTGACCGTAAGAAGAACGCGCATTACTACCAGACCCCGGTTTCCGATGTTACCGACGGCAGAGCGGCGGCGATCGGATTCGCACTGATGGTCCCGGCGCTTGGAGCGCTTTACGAGGGATACACCAGAATGCGCTCGGAGGAAACTAACTCCGCATTCCCGTTCA
The DNA here is from genome assembly GCA_934457235.1 of uncultured Oscillospiraceae bacterium. Lineage (GTDB taxonomy): Bacteria > Bacillota > Clostridia > Oscillospirales > Ruminococcaceae > CAG-115. The sequence continues at coordinate 6,234 of CAKSHT010000060.1, read as the reverse complement.
TGATGTGGGTGGATTTCCTTTTCGGCGCGGCTATGCTGGTCGTTGCATTCGTTATACTGTATAACAAGGAATTCAAGCCCGGACTGGGGTTCGCTATGGTTTCCGGCGCGGGATTCTATACCCTCCGCGGTATCGGTATCTTCATGGAGAAGATGGCTGTTACCACTGTTCCGGAGTACCTTATCAACTGTATTTCAGTTATCCTCGCGGCGGTGTTCTTCATGCAGCTGGCAAAGCTTCTTTCCGGCAACGAGGGCAAACGCACCCGCGAGGTGCTTGCAGTTTCCGGCGCGGCGGCTGCGGTGACTATCCTCGGCAACAGCATTGCAGGATTTGCAGCGCTGCTGTTCGGCCCGGCGGACGTTTCTTCAAGGATCGTCCTGTATTCCAGCTATGCAGAGTGGCTGTACCAGGCTTCCTACGGCGATCACGCATATTACATGAGCCTTGTTCCGGCGGCGGACGCTGCGGCGGGCATTTTTATAGTCGTAACCCTTATCGTGCTTTTCATGAAGCCGAAGCCGGTACAGGTCAAGGCAGAGGAAGCCGCTGAAACAGACGGCGAGTAAGACACAGTACATCTCTGGGGGTGATGATGGTCAGACGGGAGAATAAAATGCTGCGCGGTGCGGCTGCACTGACTGCGGCTGTAATGCTCTGCGGCTGCTCCGGCGGTTCGGTGGAAAATCTGCTGACCGCGCCGAAGCTCACCCAGGAGCAGACGAAAATCTACCAGGCTCTCATAAACAGCACAGGAAGCTCGGTGAATCTGAAGTATCCCAGGGGCGGCGAATTCCGCTCGGCGTTCGTACTACAGAACATCGACGACGAACCGGGCGACGAGGCTCTGGTTTTCTATGAATCCCAGTCGGTGCAGTCCGGCGAGAGCGCCCTGCGCATGAAGGTGCTCGATCAGTACGATGGTGAGTGGCAGGCGGTGTATGACCTCGCGTGCGTTGGCAGCGAGGTGGACAGCATCAGCTTTGCAAATCTAGGTGCCGGGGACTGCACGGAGGTTATCGTGTGCTATTCCATGCTGAACCAGACGGAAAAGACGCTCAGCGTGATGACCTATGCAGACGGCATAATCAGCGAGCTTTACAGCGGAAGCTACGCGTGCATGGAGGTCATGGATCTCAACGCCGACGGAATGGACGAACTTGTTACGGTTGTCCCGGACAAGACTTCCCAGACCTCAATGGCGATGATGTTCACCAAGACGGATGAGGGGCTTGTGAAGCTTAGCGAAACACCACTGGGCGGCTCCGGTGCGGATTTTGTCAGCGTGACAAAGGGACAGCTTTCCGAGAATATAACGGGGCTTTTCCTGGACTACAGCCGCGGAAACGGACTGTACGGCACTGACGTCCTGTACTGCATGGGCGGACGTCTGGTGACTCCGGTGTACCGCTCTGCGAATAACGATAATATGCAGACGAACGCGATTTCCCGCTTTACTAACGACTACATGACGGATATCCGTAGCAAGGATATCGACGGCGACGGGTACCTTGAGATACCGTCGATGATGCCGCTCCCCGGATACGAAACGCTGACGCGCTCAGAGCAGCTGTGCGCGGTGGTTTGGTATACAGTCAGGGATAACCGCTACGAGCAGGAATATTACAGCTACTACAGCAGCAAGTACAATTTCGCACTGCTTTTCCCGAACAGATGGCAGGGCGTTGTGAGTGCAGTTGTGAATTCCCAGGACAACGAGATAGTGTTCATATCCTACAGCTCCGAAACCGGTCTTGACGTCAATGAACACACAGAGCTTATGCGGATACGCACCATCGACAAGGACGACACGGAAGCGCTTGTGAACTCAAAGGACTATCACATGATCGGCGAGAATGACGAGAATATCATATGCTGCAAGGAAACGGCGGGCTACCTTACCGGAAAGCTCGCGCTGACCGAGAGCGAGCTGAGGGACAGCTTCATAGTGCTGTGACGCGGAAAGGGATAATATGAAAAGAATTCTGGTATGCGAGGACGAGGACGCTATCCGCGATTTCGTCGTAATAAATCTTGTGAGATCAGGCTATGATGTGGTTGACGTTTCCTGTGGCGAGGATGCTGTGAGGGTCTATACCGAGCAGAACGGAAATTTTGACGTTGCACTGCTGGATATCATGATGCCCGGAATGGACGGTTTCACCCTCTGCCGCTGGATACGCGAGCAGAGCAGCGAGATAGGCATAATCATGCTCTCGGCAAAAAGCCAGGAGATGGACAAGGTGAACTGTCTGATGATAGGCGCTGACGATTACGTCACAAAGCCGTTCTCTCCGTCGGAGCTGGTTGCGCGTGTGGACGCTATCTACCGCCGCGTGAATGTCAGCCAGTCCCGGCAGGAGGTACGCAATATCACTTCCGGACCGTTCACGCTGGATCACCAGAGCCGCACGGTGCTGAAAAACGGCGAGCCTGTGGAGCTTACCCAAGTGGAATATCACATCATGGAATTCCTGTTGAAGAACCGCGGCACGGCGCTTGACAGAAAGACGATACTGCATCACATCTGGGGTGAAGCCTATTACGGCGACGACAAGGTGGTCGACGTGAATATCCGGCGTCTGCGCATGAAGATAGAAGAGGATCCGTCAAATCCGCAGTACATACAGACGATATGGGGCTTCGGCTATAAATGGAACGGCTGATGGACAAGAAATCAGTGCGGACTGGTCTGCGCAGCTCCATCGCCGGACGGTGGATGTTCAATACGCTGAGTGTTGTCGGCATTCTGCTGGTAATCGCGAATGTCTGCATTTACTACTTTACGCGGCAGTATTATTACGGCTCGGCGGAGAATTATCTGGTTTCCGAGGCGAACGCTACCGCTACAGTACTTTCGCGGCTGTATGAGGACATGGCGGTGAATTATTCCACCGAGGTCCGCGAACTTATCGAGGGTTTCGACAAGAAATCCCAGATGGAAATGATGTCCATTAACAAAAATGGCGAGGTAACTCTCAGCAGCAGCGGATTTTCCCCGGACGAAAGCTACAACATGCCGGATTACGATATGGCGATGAAAGCGGACGACGGCGTGGGCGTATTCCACGGCTACGAGAACGGCGAGAATATCATCGCTGTTACCGTTACTATCGCGCAGCCCAGCTCCAATTATAACGCGCTCAGATACGTCACGTCGATGAAGCAGATAGACGCCCAGTTGGGGACGATAATGCTGGCGGCGGTCATAGTAAGCGTGGCTGTGATACTTCTGGTAATAAGCAGCGGAATGTATTTCGTAAAGTCGATATGCGTGCCGCTCATGCAGATAAGCGTGACTGCGAAGAAGCTTGCAAAGGGCGATTTTTCGGAGCGAATAGCTATCCGGAACAACGACGAGATCGGTGAGCTTTCCAGAGTATTCAATGACATGGCGGACGAACTGGAGAACTCCGAGGCGATAAAGAACGACTTCATTTCGTCGGTATCTCATGAGCTGAGAACTCCGCTGACGGCTATCAAGGGCTGGAGCGAAACGCTCCAGGCAGGCTACGACGAGGACACCTACCGCAAGGGAATGACCGTAATCACCCACGAGACCGGCAGACTTGAGGGCATGGTCGAGGAGCTGCTGGATTTCTCAAGAATACAGAACGGCAGGTTCTCGCTTCAGATGGCAAACATAGATATCATCGCGGAGCTTGACGACGCACTGCTCATCTACACCGACAAGGCGCGCAAGGAAAACAAGACGATACACTACACCGAGCCGGAGTTTCTGTGCGTTGTTTACGGTGACAAGAACCGTCTGCGCCAGGTGTTCATAAACGTCATAGATAATGCGATAAAATACAGCGATCCGGGCGGAAGCGTGGATATCAGCGTTGAAAAGGGTACTGACACTTTGGCGATAACCGTTGCGGATACCGGAATAGGCATAGCGGCCTCCGACCTGCCGAAGGTTAAGGCGAAGTTCTACAAGGCGGACAACACCCGCCGAGGCAGCGGAATAGGTCTTGCCGTAGCTGACGAGATAATTTCAATGCACGGCGGAACGCTTGATATCGACAGTGTGCTCGGAAATGGCACAACGGTGACGATAACTCTGCCGCTGAAGCAGATGAACGAAAGGAGCGACCCTGATGGGGAGTAAGAATACGGGCAAAAAAACCACGGTAGGCGGCCAGGCGCTTATTGAGGGCGTAATGATGAAAGGCGTTTCCAAGGGCGCGATGGCTGTGCGTATGAAGGACGGCTCCATCGACGTTGAAGAATGGGACATCAAGCCGAAGAAATGGTACAACAAGTGCCCGGTGATAAGGGGCGGAATAAATTTCGTGCAGCAGTTGGGCGAGGGCTACAAGTGTCTGATGAAATCCGCAGAAAAAAGCGGAATGCTGGACGACGAGGAAAACGAAGAGCCGTCCAAATTCGAAAAGTGGCTGGACGATAAGTTCGGCGACAAGCTGACAGGCGCGATAATGGCTGTCGCTATGGTAATAGGCGTGGCACTGGCGGTATTCATGTTCCTGCTGCTTCCGAGCTACCTGTTCACGTGGATAGAAAATCTGCTCCCGACGGAGCCGCTCGGCGGTCTGGAGAGCGTATTGCCGGGACTTCCGGCGGGCAGTACCGTGCTTGTCAAGTCAGTGGATATCTCAATGTGGAGAACTACATTCGAAGGCGTTATCAAGATAGTGATTTTCGTGGGGTACATGTGGGTGACTTCGCTGACGAAGGATATGCACAGAATGTACCGCTATCACGGCGCGGAGCACAAGACAATCGCATGCTACGAAGCGGGCAAGCCGCTTACCGTCGAGAATGTACGTCCCATGACCAGATTCCATCCGAGATGCGGCACCAGCTTCATCATAATCACGCTGCTGGTCAGCATTCTGGTTTACAGCATAGTCCCGATAACTCCGGAGATTTTCAAGGAGTGGCTGCACCTCAGCAGCGACAGTATCGCAATACTGCTCAGAACCGTATGCAAGCTTATCCTGCTGCCGTTCGTGGTGGGATTCGCGTATGAGCTTATCCGTATCGCCGGACGTTACGACAATATTGGTACGCGTATTTTCTCGGCTCCCGGTCTGTGGATGCAGAGAATAACCACCAAGGAGCCGGACGACAGCATGATCGAAGTGGCTATCGCGGCGGTTACTCCCTGCCTGCCCAAAGAGGGAGAGGACGACAACTGGTGAGTGGCGTGAATATCGGCGCTCTTCTGCGGGAATGCACCCGCGTCCTTGCAGACGGAGGCAACGACGATCCGCGGTTTGAAGCGGAGCAGCTGATAATGAAGCTTTGCGGAGTGACCCGCAACGACATGCTGATTTTTCCGGCGCTTCCGGTCACGGAGGAGCAGGCGGAGTCCGTCCGGCGGGGAATCACCCGGAGGCTTTCCGGGGAGCCGCTGCAATATCTCCTGGGCGAGTGGGAGTTCTACGGACTGCCGTTTAAAGTAGGCAAGGGCGTGCTTATTCCAAGGCAGGATACTGAAACCATCGCAGAGGTGGGACTGAAATTCGCGCGTAACAGGCGTTGTTCAGGGTTTCTGGCTGCGGACTTATGCGCCGGCAGCGGGTGTATCGGAATCACGATAGCCAAGCTAGCTGATGTTCCGGTGAAGCTTGTTGAACTTTCGGAAAACGCGCTGGAATATCTTCGCGGGAACATTACGCTTAACGACGCCGGGGACTTGTGCGAAGCAGTTCACGGGGACGTCCTCTCAGATGAAACGGCGCAGAAGCTTCCTATGTTCGACTTGATAGTGACAAATCCGCCATACCTTACGGCGCAGGATATGCGGCAGCTCCAGACCGAAGTTACGTTCGAGCCGGAAACGGCGCTTGCGGGCGGCGAGGACGGACTGGATTACTACCGCAGAATAGTGCCGCTCTGGAGCGGCAGACTGAAGCCCGGCGGAATGCTCGCGGCGGAAATAGGCATGGGCCAGGAAGCTGACGTAATGCAGATATTTGAAGAATGCGGAATTACGGCACAGTGCAAAAAGGATATGTGCGGGATTATCCGTGTGATATATGGAATAAAAAACGGAGGTAAATAAAATGGCTGACAAGAAAAAGAATGCGCCACCCAAGCCGGTGGTAAGGATAGTTGATCCGGCGGAGCGCGAAAAGGTGCTCAAGAGCGCTATGGCGCAGCTTGAGAAGAAGTTTGGCGAGGGCACGGTAATGTTCATGGGCGAGAACCGCCACATGGATATCGAGTGCATTTCCACCGGCTCGCTCATGCTCGACCTGGCAC
>CAKSHT010000059.1 GCA_934457235.1 uncultured Oscillospiraceae bacterium | reverse complement strand
TCCTGCGAGTGCTTCGTTCAGCGCCGGGAAGTTCTTACTTTCTATAAGGGAATGTATCCGCTCGGACTGCTCCTCGGGGAGGTTCAGATCCTCAACGACTGTCTGGAAAATTCCGCTTTCGCCGATCTCCAGTGTGAAATCCTCGTCGATTGCGAAAAGCGCCTGCGCAGCAAGGGACAGAGCCTCGTAATCCGCTGCGACGCGCTCACCGCCGAGTATCTCAATGCCGCTCTGGGTGAACTCGTCATCACGGCCGCTGTTCTTGGGATTTACCATGAATATACTCTGATTATAGTACAGCTTCAGCGGAAGCTTTTCCTCGCGGAGTCTTGTCGCTGCAAGTCTTGCTATCGGCATGGTGTTATCCGGGCGCATAACCATCAGGCGGTTTTTTCCATCGACCAGCTTATACATGGTCTCCGGCGGGAAATATCTGGTTTTGCTGTTGAAAACGTCATAGAATTCCAGTCCCGGTGTGATAACCTCTGAATAGCCGTATGCAGTAAATATCTTTCTCAGCTTTTCCTGTATGCTGCGCTTGGCAAGGCACTCGTCAAACAGCTGATCCCGGGTGCCCTCCGGGGTGAGCAGATCATATCTTTTCAATTCTCGTTCCCTCCGCTTTAGTGCAATAACGTGATACCACGCTATCAGATTACTTTAACAGTATAGCACGAAAGAGCGGTATTGTCAATAAGCGGTGTATTTTTTGGTAATTATGCACATTGCATTTCAACAATACCGCATTTGTCATTACATATCAAACAGAGACATCTGGGCTGAATTGGGAATATCTCCGAATACTCCCATCTCGCGCATTTTGTCTATAACAGTGCTGTTCAGTCCGCTCTGCTGCTGGATATCATCAATACACATGTAGTTTCCGTTGTCGATGACTTCCTTCAGCTTGAACGCGGCGTTCGACCCGCAGCCGGCGATGGACAGATAAGGCATGCGCAGCTTTCCGTCCTCGATATGATATGTCGCAGCTCCGGAAAGCTTTGCGTCTACCGGAAGAACTCCGATACCGCGGCACATCATTTCGTTCACGAGCAGGAGCGCATCCAGCGTTCCCTTTTCCTTTACGCCGATATTCTGCATTCCGTGGAGTTCCTTTATACGCGCCTTGACAGCGTCCTTGCCCTTTAAAACCACGTCAAGCTCGATGTTTTCAGTGTGCTTTGTGAGCGTTGCCGCATAGAATTCGCAGGGCTTATTTATCTTGAACCAGCATAGCTTTACCGCAGACGTTACATATGCCGCCGCGTGTGCTTTCGGGAACATGTATTTTATCTTCTTACAGCTCTCGACGTACCAGTCGGGGACATTGTTGTCCTTGAACGCCTGGTAAATAGTATCGTCAAACAGCTTTGTTGCGTTACCCTTACGGGTTATCTCCATTATCTTGAACGCCAGGCTAGGCTCAACACCTTTATGCAGCAGGTATACCATGATGTTATCACGCGTTCCGATAACCTCGGAAATTGTGCAGGTGCCGTTTTTAATAAGATCCTGCGCATTGCCAAGCCACACATCCGTACCATGCGACAGACCTGAGATCTGCAGCAGATCGGAGAAGTTCTTCGGCTTTGCATCCTGAAGCATCTGCATTGCGAACGGCGTACCGAACTCCGGAATACCGTAGGTTCCGCAGGGCGCGAAAATATCATCGGGAGTTACGCCTAGCGGCTCCGTTGAAACGAACAGGTCGTAAATCGCGCGGTCGGTGGTGGATACGTCCGCGATCTTCATTCCGGTCATATCCTCAAGGTGCTTGTACAGGGTCGGCACATCGTGACCCAGCTCATCAAGCTTTAATATAGTGTCGTGCAGCGCATGGAAGTCGAAGTGCGTTGTTATCATGTCGCTGTCCGTCTTATCAGCCGGGTGCTGAACCGGTGTGAAGTCGTATACCTCATAATCGTTCGGGACAACGACCATTCCGCCGGGGTGCTGTGAAGTCGTGCGTTTTACGCCGGTGCAGCCGATTGCAAGCCGCTCCATCTCGGCGTTGTTGAATTCAATTCCACGCTCCTCGCAGTACTTCTTTACGAAGCCATATGCCGTTTTATCCTGTACCGCGGAAATAGTACCCGCCTTGAACACGTGGTCCTTACCGAACAGTTCTTCAGTGTAGCGGTGTACCTTGCCCTGGACTTCGCCGGAGAAGTTTAGGTCGATATCCGGCGCCTTGTCCCCCTTGAATCCAAGGAACGTTTCGAACGGGATATCATGACCGTCGCGTATCATGTCGATACCGCAGTTAGGGCAGTTCTTCTGGGGAAGGTCAAATCCGGAGCCAACGGAGCCGTCGGTAACGAACTCGTTATAACGGCACTTGGGGCAGCGATAATGCGGTGCAAGCGGATTTACCTCAGAAATACCGGACATTATCGCAACGAACGACGAACCGACTGAACCTCTGGAGCCTACCAGGTACCCGTTGTCCTCTGAGTATTTTACAAGCTTCTGGGCGATCATGTAAAGTACTGAGAATCCGTATTTGATGATCGCGTCAAGCTCCTTTTGCAGGCGCTTTGTTACGATCTCCGGTATCTTGTCCTCATAACCGTACCAGTTCATGGCTCTCGTCCAGCATAGGTCCTGTAACTCCTGCTCGGCGCCCTCGATGGACGGCGTGTAGGTTCCCTTGGGTATCGGACGGATATCCTCGATCATATCTGCGATGGTGTTTGTATTGGTTATTACGACTTCCTTCGCCTTTTCCTCGCCGAGATAGCTGAATTCCTCCAGCATCTCATCGGTGGTACGCAGATAAAGCGGCGCCTGATTGTCGGCGTCCTTGAATCCCTGTCCCGCCTGGAGTATTTTACGGAAAATTCCGTCCTCCTTGTTCATGAAATGAACGTCGCAGGTCGCAACGACAGGCTTGTTCAGTTTCTCGCCAAGCTTTACAATACGCATGTTAAGCTGGCGGAGTCCCTCGTCGTCAGAAACGATTCCCTCGCGTACAAGGAACTCGTTATTGGCTATCGGCTGGATCTCCAGGTAATCGTAGATCGACGCGATGCGCTCGATTTCTTCCTGGGGCTTTCCGTCGAGAATAGCACGGAAAAGCTCGCCGGCTTCGCAGGCGCTGCCAACGATAAGTCCCTCGCGGTGCTTCTGAAGTTCAGACAGCGGTACACGAGGCTTGCGGTAGAAGTAATTCAGGTTGGAATAGGAAACCAGCTTGTACAGATTCTTTAATCCCACCTGGTTTTTTACCAGGATTATCATGTGATACGTGGGCTGTTTCTTTACATCCACATCACCGAGTATCGTATTGAAATCCCCGAACTTTTCAAGCTTGTGTCCTTTGCAGGAAACCTGAACGAGTGAAATAAATATCCTGGACAGCATTTCCGCATCGTCGATTGCGCGGTGATGGTTGAAATCTCCGAGCTTGAATTCCTTTGCTACGGTATCCAGCTTGAAGTTTCTGAGGTGAGGGAGCGCGGCTCTTGCCAGTTTCAGCGTATCCGCATAGCGTATATCGTATGTCAGCCCATGGCGCTCGCAGCCTATTTTTATAAACGATGTATCAAAATCCGCATTATGCGCTACCAGGACGCCCTTTCCGGCGAATGCGATGAACTTTTCAAGCGCTTCCTTTTCAGAGGGAGCGTCCTCCACCATCTCGTCGGTTATTCCGGTGAGTTCAGTTATGTTAGCGGGAATAGGTCTTTCCGGATTGACAAAGGTCTGGAATCTGTCCACGACTTCCATGTTACGCAGCTTGACTGCACCGATTTCAGTGATACGGTCAAGCTCGCGGCTTAAACCGGTGGTCTCGATATCGAAAACAATTACGTCGTCGTTTATGGAACACTCGTTACAACCGGACACAAGTGCGCCGGAGTCGTTGACAAAATACGCCTCCATGCCGTAGATTATCTTGAATTCGCCGCCGTTCTTGCGTATCTTCTCTACGGTGTTCATGGCTTCCGGGTACGCCTGTACGTTGCCGTGGTCAGTTATGGCGATAGCCTTGTGACCCCAGGAAAACGCCTGGTTTACAAGGTCAGCCGCCGGGGTCACGGCGTCCATATCAGACATGGTGGTATGCAGGTGAAGTTCTACGCGCTTTTCCTCTGCCTTATCCTTGCGCTTCTTGGTTTTTACCGAAGCGATAGACCATGGACGTACATTAAGGCACTTGGCAAAGGTATCAAACTCAAACTTACCGCTGACGATTATCGCCTTGCCGGGCTTTATGTTACTCTTAATTGTGTCGCTGTTTTCAGTAGGAGTGATGATTTTCAGTATCTCAGAGGAAGTACGGTCTGAAAAATATGCGGTGAATATGAACGTGTTTCCATCACGGGAAGTCTTTTCGTCAGTCTTGAAAACCTCTCCCCATAATGTTACCTCGTCGCCCTCGCCGAATGTTTCGGACATCTTTAACGGCGCTTCACTGATCCCCTTTCCATAGAACAGCGTAGCGGTATCCTCCAGAAGCTCGGATTCAAACGGAAGCTTTATTTCCTTTGGCTCTTTAAGTACAGAGGCTCCGCGGCGGCTTCCCTTTCCGCCGCCACCGCCCTGGTACTTCTCGGAGGGCGTCGGTGCCGGAGTGTACGGAACCACCTGGACAGGCGGGCGCTCCTCTGACTTCATGTACTCCTCCATGTTTACCTCGGAAACCCCGGTGAAAACAACATTTATCTGCTTCTTGAAAAATCCTGCGATCATGCGCTCAATGGACTTGTCAATACCCATTTGCAGCAGCATATCCCTGCCGCCGTGTTTCAGCGATATTTCGCAGGTCTCGCCGTCGTCGCTGATCTCCGCGTTATCAAGGTATCCGTTGACAGCGCCATTTCGGTCCTTGAGTATCGCCATTACCTCGCTGATATAATCCGGCGTATATAACGAAGTATGATATGCCGGATAGATACGTGCGGACGCACCACCCGTCGCGGAGGAGATCTGGTTTTCCGCTGTGATTATCTCCGCTGCCGGGCACAGTTCGTCTATGCCGAGGTTTATCAGCATTTCGTTCTTCTGCTCGGTATATACGATTTTCAGAACTGTACCCTCCGCCGCGGTCTGTGGCAGAGTCAATCCATCAAACAGCTCTTTCAATTTTGCTGGCATTTATTATCCTTTCTCACGCCTGCTTATAACAGGTCGATTTCCTTTTTCAGTTCTTCAAGAAGCTTGTCCTCCGGTACTTTCCGCAGTATCTTGCCTTTTTTGAAGATGATTCCTTCTCCTTTGCCGCCGGCTATTCCTATATCAGCTTCACGAGCTTCTCCGGGACCGTTCACAACGCATCCCATCACGGCTACCTTAATTGGCTTGTCGATCGTTGCACAGAGCTTTTCGACCTGCTCTGCCAGCGGTATCAGCGCGATTTTTGTCCTTCCGCATGTCGGGCAGGAAACTATCTGAACTCCTCCGCCCATATCGCAGGCGCGCAGGATATCCTTTGCCGCGTATATCTCCTTTACCGGATCGGCGGTCAGAGAAACTCGGATAGTGTCCCCTATTCCGTCGCAAAGCAACGAGCCTATACCGACTGCGGATTTTATCATTCCCATGCGCTCGGTACCGGCTTCGGTCACGCCAAGGTGCAGCGGGTAATCCACCTGCTGCGCGAGAAGTCTGTATGCGGCTATCATCAGCTTTACGTCAGAGGATTTGATGCTGATTACTATGTCGTCAAAATCACAGTCGTTAAGCAGTTTCACATGACCAAGCGCACTTTCCACCAGCGCTTCCGGAGTCGGGCTGCCATACTTTTCAAGCAGATGGCGCTCCAATGAGCCGGAGTTCACGCCGATACGTATTGGGATATTCTTTTTGCGGCAGGCGTCAGCGACAGTCTTTACACGATCGGGACTGCCGATGTTTCCGGGATTTATGCGTATCTTATCCACGCCTGCGTCAACGCAAGCCAGTGCAATCCTGTAATCAAAATGGATATCCGCAACGACCGGGATATTCACGGCTTCCTTTAAAGCTGGTATCAGCCTTACATCATCAAGCGTTGGTACAGCAGCGCGGATTATCTCACAGCCAGACTTTTCAAGCTGAACTGCCTGTTTTACGCTTTCACTAACCTTTTCCGCCGGAACATTCAGCATTGACTGAATGTATATATGTCCATTGCCGAGCGTTAGACCGCCGACATTTACTTTTTTCTTACTCACTGAAAACCTCCGCCGATAAGTTTTGAAATATCACCAAATGTCACAACGAGCATAAGCAGCATCAGCAGACCGAAGCCGACCAGATGGATTATGCCCTCGACCTGCGGCTTCAGCGGCTTCCTGCGTATTGCCTCTATCGTAAGGAACAGAAACCTGCAGCCGTCCAGTGCAGGAATGGGAAGCAGATTGAAAACACCCACATTTACTGTGATGAACGCGAACATATACATGAACGACGGAAGGCCGTAGCTTACGCTCTGAGATACGACCGTAACAGTCCCCACAGGTCCTGAAAGGTCTTTAAGACCATATTTACCCTTGAACAAATCAGCCAGAGTAAAAATGATCATTCGGCTGATGGACGCGGTTTCCCTGCCACTGTACTTGATCACGTTAAAGAAATTACGGTCAAGTGGCTGCACGTAAAATCCATAGATAATGCTGCTGTTTCCGTCTTCATCAGTTTCTACCATAAACGGAACATCTTTAAGCTCCAGAGTCTGTCCGTCGCGCTTTACCTTGAAATCAAGAAGAATGTCGCCGTCGCTGTTTGTTCTGCCGGAATTATTCTGAAGCTTGTACTGAATATCATACGTAGTCCAGACGTGCGTGTTTTCAATCGAAACTATCTGGTCGCCGACCTGCAGCTGCTGAGAACACAGCGAATGATCCGGAAACGTGCTGACAGTAGTAGTACCGACATTTGCTACGGTGCAGATATAAATGAGCGCCGCTATAAATCCCAGGACAAGATTCATTATGGGACCAGCTACAATAACTATCATTCTCTGCCATACGGGCTTGCGGTTGAATGCACGCGGATTGTCGCTGTCGTCGCTTTCGCCCTCCATTGAGCAGGAACCGCCGATGGGAAGCGCGCGGATAACGTATTCGGTTTCCTTGCCTTTTTTTCGGAAAATCACCGGTCCCATACCAAGCGCGAACTCATTTACCTGAATCCCGCACATCTTGGCAGCCGTGAAATGTCCCAATTCATGGATAATTATTATGACGCAGAATGCCAGTATCGCAATTACTATCTGCATAAGACCTCCAAATCATTTTCCGAACTTTGCCGCAACATACTCCTCGGCGGCTCTGCGGGTATCAAGAATATCGTCAAGCGTAGGCTGAGCGATGAATTTGACAGAATCCAACGCTCCGTTCACTGCCTCGCCGATATCAAGAAATTTTATTTTTCGTCCAAGGAACAGAGCCACAGCCGCTTCGTTAGCGGAATTCACGATGCACGGCGCATTGCCTTCCAGTGAAATCGCTTTTTTAGCGGCAGACAGACATGTAAATGTATCCTCATCAGCTCTGCCGAATGTAAGCTGCCCTACATCAAAAAGCGAAAGCTTCTTCGCCGGAGACGGTAATCTTGCCGGATAAGTAAGAGCAAGCTGGATCGGGATACGCATATCTGCACTGCCTAGCTGCGCGATAACCGCGCCGTCCTCAAATTCCACAGCCGAGTGAATTATGCTCTGTCTGTGCACGACTATTTCTATCTGCTCTGGCGAAACATCAAAAAGCCGGACTGCTTCGATAAGTTCAAGTCCCTTGTTCATCAGTGTAGCACTGTCAATCGTTATTTTCGCGCCCATGCTCCAGTTTGGGTGCTTCAGAGCCTGTTCAACAGTAACTTCTTTAAGTTCGTCACGGGTCTTACCATAAAACGGTCCGCCGGATGCGGTAAGTAATATCTTCGCCGGACGGTTATCTCCGGCGCCCATAAGGCACTGGAAAATTGCAGAATGCTCGCTGTCTATCGGCAGTAAACGCACTTTGTTCTGCTTAACGCAGTCAGTGACGAGCCTGCCTCCCGCGACCAGAGTTTCCTTGTTCGCAAGCGCTATGTCATTACCAGCTTTAGCGGCTTCCAGCGTCGGAACAAGGCCCACCATACCGACTACAGAATTTACAACTATGTCACAGTCCAGGCGGGCAAGCTCGCATAAGCCTTCCATTCCGCATAGTACCTTGATATCAGTATCGGAAAGCCGCTGCTTCATGTCCGCGTATTTTTCTTCGTGGAATATGCATACGTATTCCGGGTGGAACTCACGCGCATGCTTTTCTAAAAGCTCGGTATTGCTTCCTGCAGAAAGAGCCTTCACTCCGAATCCGTGCATTCGGCATACATCAAGAGTCTGAGTACCTATGGAACCTGTGGAGCCGAGAATTACTATATTCTTCATTTTATATTATACTCCTGTGGACGAGAAATTATTTCACTGAACAAAACCACCCATTCACGCATGTGAATGGGCAGAAAATGTCATGCATAAATGAAGCTGCCAAGATAAGACATGGCAACATATAGGAACGGTGCAACGAGAATCACGCTGTCAAAACGGTCAAGCACACCGCCGTGCCCGGGCATGATGTTGCCAAAATCCTTTACGTTGTACTCACGTTTAATGACAGATGCCGAAAGATCTCCGACAACACCGACCAGAGAAGTCACCATTGAAAGCGGAATAAGAACCGCATAACTCAGCTGGTGCTCTGTCAGAATAAAGGAATTGTAGATCAACACGGTAATGGCGGTGACAACACCTACGGTAACAACACCGCCTATGAGACCCTCAACAGTCTTTTTCGGGCTGACAAGCGGACAAAGTTTGTGCTTTCCGAAGAAAGTGCCGACAAAATACGCACCCGAATCCCCGAACCATGCACAGAACAGGATAAACAGCACCATGAAAATTCCCAGCGGCTCACCGCTCTGTGAATATCGGAGGAGCACTATGGAGCTGAGCGATGTCGGAAGAAGTCCGCCGGCCGCTCCACATGCTAATACCTGTTCAAAACTGACTTCCTTGTGATTTTTCAGCATAATGAGCGCCATAACAATGACATAAGCCATAGCCAGCGGAAGTATCAGAAATTTCAGCCACGGTAGTGTTATCGCAGCCGGAAAAACCGCACCCATGACAATACTTGCCCACCGAAGCACCTTGAACTTTTCGCACCTTATCGCACGTGTAAGCTCCCATACTGCAACAGATGACAGGAAGCAAATTCCCGCACAATACACGAATATATTGTCAAGGAATAAAATCGCAACTCCTATGATAATACCAACACCAGCAGAAATCAGCCTTGTGCCCATAAGCAACCCTTCCTCTGAAACTACACTCCGCCGAAGCGCCGGTCACGCTCGTTATACTCGCTTATTGCATATTCCAGATGTTTTTTTGTAAAATCCGGCCAGAGGACGTCCATAAATACGAATTCAGCATACGCCGCCTGCCAGATAAGGAAATTCGACAAACGCTGCTCCCCGCTCGGTCTGATTATCAGATCCAGCGGAGGCATTTCCGCCGTATAAAGCAGCCGCTCAATGGACTGCTCTGTAATGCTCTCCGGGGATATCTCGCCGGAAACCGCCTGCTTAACCAAAAGCCTTGCAGCACGGGTTATCTCATCTCTTCCACCGTAATTAAGCGCAACACCCGCAATAAATCCGTCATTATTGACTGTGGACGCCTGTATATCCAGCAGCTCCTCGGTTATATCAGCCGGAAGCGCTGTGATATCACCCAGAAAAATGAAGCGTATATTTTCACGAGCCGCTTCACGAATGTCCTTGATATACTGACGGAGCAGATTCATGATCCCATCTACTTCGTCCGCGGGACGTTTCCAGTTCTCAGTAGAAAACGCGTAGAAAGTTACGCATTTTATCCCAAGCTCACGCGCCCAGTTGATGGTCTTTTTAAAAACGGCAGCGCCCTGTTTATGTCCGAAATTCCGCGGCAGAGCGCGTTTTTTTGCCCATCTGCCGTTTCCGTCCATAATAATTCCGATGTGCTGCGGTACAGACATCTCAGCCATCAGATAGACATGATCTCCTTGTCCTTGTCTGCGCCTACTGCGTCGATAGTTTCAATAAACTTGTCAGTAAGCTTCTGCATGCTCTTTTCAGCGTCCTTGAGGTCGTCCTCGGTGATCTCGCTGTTCTTCTTCTTGGCCTTGAGCTTGTCAAGCGCATCACGGCGTACATTTCGTACGGCTACCTTGCTTTCCTCGCAAATTTTACTTACCTGCTTACAGAGTTCCTTTCTGCGGTCCTCGGTAAGCTGCGGGAATGCAATGCGTAGCACACGTCCGTCGTTTGTGGGATTAATACCGAGGTCGCTAGCCTGGATAGCCTTTTCGATAGACTTCAGTGTGGAAGCGTCAAACGGCTGTACAACAAGAATTCTTGCCTCGGAAACGGAGATGGAAGCCATCTGGTTCACAGGAGTTGGGCAGCCATAGTAATCAACAGTGATTCTGTCGAGTACACTGGGGTTTGCACGACCTGCACGAATTGTTGCAAGCTCACTTTCAAGCGCATTTACGCACTTGCCCATTTTTTCCTTGGCTGTGTCGAGTATTTCTTTCATTTTGGCACCTCTCTGAATAATTATTGCGGCTTATGTTTGGTAACAAGTGTTCCGACAGTCTTGCCCATGATAGCGTCATAGATATTGTCGGGACGGTTAAGATCAAATACGATTATCGGAATATTGTTCTCGGTGCAGATAGCAGCTGCTGCGCTGTCCATTACCTGGAGCTTCTTAACGAGAATATCGTGATGTGTGATGACATCGTACTTAACGGCGTCAGGGAACTTTTTGGGATCCTTATCATAAATTCCGTCCACCATAGTCGCCTTCAGCAGAATATCTGCATTAAGCTCAGCGGCACGCAGTGAAGCGGCACTGTCAGTGGAGAAGAAAGGATTACCTGTTCCGCAGCCAAATATCACAACTCTTCCCTTTTCAAGATGGCGGATAGCTTTGCCGAGGATAAACGGCTCAGCAACCTGCTGCATTGTGATAGCAGTCTGCACTCTTACCTGGCAGCCCTGCTTTTCCAGGACATCAGCAACGGCGAGAGCGTTCATGGCTGTTGCGAGCATTCCGATGTGATCCGCACGTGCTCTGTCCATACCCTCGGAACTTCTTCCACGCCAGAAATTACCGCCGCCGACAACTATACCGATTTCGGCACCAACGTCAACGCACTTCTTTATGCTGCGGCAGATGTTCTCTATGGTAGGGATATCAAGACCACTTCCCTTGTCGCCGGAAAGAGCCTCGCCGCTCAGCTTGAGCAGCACACGTTTATACTTAGGAGTTTCCATTATTATCTTCTTATCCTCCGAATTTATCAGTACAGCCGAAAAAGCCGGCTGCCGCAGACAGGTCAGCCGCACGCCGACACGCTGCATTATGTCAGCAATGCTGTATCAATAATCCAGTACGCGGATTCTGCCGAGCAGTTCAGCACCGTCGGAAACCTTCTCGATTGCATTGAGGGTATCCTTCTCGGACATCACGCCGGTTGTGAACGCAAGCTCGTTCTCAGGCTGATTCTTTCTGGAAAGGTATGTAACCTCGCCGAAGAGCGCCTTGATAACAGCTTTTGTGACTTCCACGTTCTTGGAAGAAAGTCTGATATAGTTTGCACAGGAGAAATCGCTGAAATCCTTGATGAAGTTCTGGTCGCTGTCAGCCCATGTAAGGGACTTGCTGGTGCCAGAATGCTTAACGGCAGACACGATATCAGCGACAACCGCGCTTGCGGTAGGAAGCTTGCCGGCGCCCTTGCCGTAAAATACGACATCGCCGGTAGCGTCGCCGCGTACAAGTATAGCGTTGAACACGTCGTTTACGCCTGCAAGCTGGCTCTCGTCCTTGATAACAGCCGGGAATACGCCTATGGAGATCTTACCAGCTTCCTCGCGCTTAGCGCAGCCGATAAGCTTTATCTTGCAGTCTGCGCTGTCACAGTAGTCAACATCTTCAAGAGTGATCTTTGTGATACCCTCGGTGTGTACGCTGTCGGGATATACATGCTTTCCGAATGCAAGTGACGCCAGAATGCAGATCTTACGGCATGCATCGTGACCGTCAACGTCTGCGGATGGATTACGCTCAGCGTAGCCCAGATCCTGGGCGATCTTAAGAGCCTTCTCAAAATCCATACCGTCACGGATCATCTTGGTGAGAATAAAGTTGGTAGTACCGTTGAGAATACCAGCAATCTCGTCGATCTCGTTAGCGGAAAGACACGCATGCAGGGGCTTGATTATCGGAATTCCACCGCCTACGCTTGCTTCAAAGAAGAAGTTCACATTCTTTTCCTTGGCAATGGCGAGAAGCTCCGCACCCTTAGCGGCAACAAGCTCCTTGTTGGAGGTAACAACACTCTTACCAGCCTCAAGAGATGACTTTACAAAATCATATGCCGGCTTAAGTCCGCCGATAACCTCGGCTACGACCATGACCTCCGGGTCATTCAGAATAATATTGAAATCCTTGACAAATTTATCCTTGTAAGGATTGTCATTGAAATCACGAATATCAAGAATATACTTGATATCCATTTCCTGTCCAGCCTTCTTTTCAAGGCTTTCCTTATTCTTATAGAAAACCTCAACTGTTCCCGAGCCAACTGTACCATAGCCCAGAACTGCGATCTTAGCCATAATCAACTTCCTTTCGGTTCACTTTTTTACCGGACAGTGTCTTTCACCAACATGGAGGGAATACTCCGCCGTACGCCGGTGCCTGCACCTGTATATCCGGAACCGCGTGCGCCTGAATGTCTGCACTGACAGTCTGCCTGGCGGCGTTACCGTTCGGCGGGACTACGCAGACATTTATTTACAGTCGCTGCCGCTGTTTATTATCCTATATATTATAGCACAATACAGTGATATTTGCAAGTAGTTTTTTAATGACTTGTAACAAATCTGCGAAATTATTCTGAAAGAACCGCTTCAATAGACGAAAGCTCTTCCGGCGTAAAGTCTAAATGTTCGACTGCTGCAGCATTCTCAATTATCTGCTCTGGCTTGGAAGCTCCGATAAGCACTGTTGTTACCTTGCCCTCACGGAGTGCCCAGGATATTGCCATCTGAGATAGCTTCTGACCGCGTTTTTCAGCAATTGCACTCAGCCTGCGGACCTTTGAGAGTTTATCCTCGTTGATGTCGTTCCGTATCCATGTGCAGCCCTTGGAAACACGCGAGTCGCCGGGTATTCCATTCAGATAACGGTCTGTGAGAAGTCCCTGGAAC
>CAKSHT010000058.1 GCA_934457235.1 uncultured Oscillospiraceae bacterium | reverse complement strand
GCTTCGCGGGCAAAATTTACTTTTTCGACAGACTGAAACGGGAGGTGAAAACCTCCCGTTTTGTTATTCCTTATTCAGCAGACGCCCGGAGGTCAGGTCTATCAGAAACGCTCCGAGGGTCGCGGTGACAAGTATTGCGACGACGGCTCCTGCGAGGATAGTATCTCCGCAGGAAAGTCCCATTGCGAGCGGAACTCCGCCTATTGCCGCCTGCACTGTCGCTTTCGGCATGTAGGCGATCATACTGAATAGCCGTTCACGCAGGTTCAGTTTCGTTTTTATCATGCAGAGGAACACTCCGACGAAACGGAAAACCAGCGCCCCGAAAATAACGCCCAGAACTGGCAGCCATATATCCGCGGCGGCTCCCAGGTTTACTTCCGCACCTACAAGTACGAACAGCATTATCTCTGCCGCCGTCCATAGTTTGGAGTATTTTGCGGAAACGCGCACGGCGCGTTCCGGAGCCTTCCAGCGCAGGGCAATCCCGCATGCCATTACAGCGACAAGTCCGGAAAATCCGATGTGATCCGGCAGGTAATCCTCAAGCGTCACCAGCAGGAATGACAGACTGAGCAGTATCACGACCTTGATGCTGTCCCGAAGATGTATCCTGCTGAACGCAAGTGCCAGAAGTACTCCGCAGAGGACGCCGACCGCCGCGCCTAGGATTATCGACAGCGGTATGTTCACGATGGAAAGCGCGTTGAATTCGCCGCCGGTGCATATTCCGCAGAACACCGAGAACATAACGATGACAAAAACATCGTCCGTGGAAGCGCCGGCAAGTATCATCTGCGGGATAAGCTTGTCAGTGCCGCGTTTTTCCTCCATCAGCTTCAGCATTTTCGGGACGATGACGGCGGGGGATACCGCGCCCAGGACAGTTCCCATAAGAGCCGCTTCCGTGAAGTCAAGACCAAGCAGGAAGTGTCCCAGGATAGTCACGCCGATTATTTCGCAGCTGGCGGGTATAAAGCTCATGAGCAGCGCGGGTCTGCCGCATTTTTTGAGGTCGGAAAGTTCCAGGTTCAGCCCGGCGCGGGTAAGGATAATAATGAGCGCGATCTTGCGTAACTCCGCGGATATCCCCATTAACCTGGGGTCGAGCCAGCCTAGGGCGCCGAGAAGAATACCGGCGGCGAGCATTCCGGTGAGCTTCGGCAGGCGGAGCTTCCCGGCAAGTTCTCCGAGGACAAGTCCGAACAATAGAATAAGTGCGGCGCTGAGTAACATAAATAAAAAACCTCCTGTGAGCCGGCGGTGCGTTCCGTGCAAACAAAAAGCCGACAGCCTGCGAATACGGAAACAGCACCGGAATTATCCCGGCGTGTTGTATTGCAGATGCCATCAGCAAACGAATTTGCGGTTCGGGGTCAAGCCCACTGGGAGGTCGTCATTCCCTTGATACTAATATATCACGATATGCCTTTTTTGTCAAGGGGAGTTTTGCATACTATTGATTTTTGGACGGCGGTGTGCTATAATAAAAACACAACGTTACATGCGCCGGGCAGGCGCAGGAGAATGCTTCAGGAGGTGCTATGCATACTGTTCTCATACACGGGCTTGGGCAGAGCGCTTCTGCCTGGGACAAGACTTCCGCGGCACTGCCGGATTCAGAATTCCTGCTGCCGGAACTGTCGGGATTCATCGGCGGGGGAAGCTGGCGGGAGCTGTACGGCGGTTTTGCGGCATGGCTGGATTCAAAGAAAGCCCCGCTGTGTCTTTGCGGCCTTTCGCTGGGCGCGGTACTGGCTCTGAATTACGTCGCTGAACACCCGGAGCGCGTGCGCTCCATGCTTCTCATTGCGCCGCAGTTCAGAATGCCGAGGGCTATGCTGAGCCTCCAGTCAGTGATATTCCGGGTAATGCCGGAAAGTTCCTTCAATGGCTTGGGATTCACAAAAAGTCAGTTTATATCCCTTACGCGGGATATGGCGGAGCTGGACTTCACTCCGGCGCTCAGTAACATCACCTGCCCGGTGATCACAGCCTGTGGTGACAGGGACAAAACAAACGTCAAAGCCGCGCGGCGGCTCGCCGAAATCCTGCCGGACGGCGAGTTCCGGGGCATCGCTGGCGCCGGGCATGAAACAAATGTCGACGCGCCGGAACGTACGGCGGAGCTTATTTCAGATATACAGACAAGGGGGTAATTCTCTATGGACCTGCAATCAATGATAGACGAGAGCAGCCGCATAGTGTTTTTCGGTGGGGCGGGAGTTTCCACTGAAAGCGGCATTCCGGATTTCAGAAGTGCCGATGGTCTTTACAATCAGAAATACCGTTACCCGCCGGAGCAGATAATCAGTCACAGCTTCTTCATGCGGGATCCGGAGGAGTTCTACAGATTCTACCGCGACCGTATGATATACCGGCAGGCGAAGCCCAACGCCGCGCATCTCAAGCTTGCGGAGCTGGAGCGCGCCGGGAAGCTTTCCGCAGTCATAACCCAGAACATCGACGGGCTTCACACCGTGGCGGGCAGCAGGAATGTCATTGAGCTTCACGGCTCTGTCCACAGGAATCACTGTATGAAGTGCGGGATGTTCTACGGACTGGATCACATAATGAGTACCTCCGGGGTACCGTACTGCGAGTGCGGCGGGATAATCAAGCCGGACGTTGTGCTCTATGAGGAGCCGCTGGACGAGGACTGCATAAACCGCGCGATAAACGCGATATCCGAAGCGGATATGCTGATCATCGGCGGTACATCCCTGGCGGTGCAGCCTGCGGCTGGGCTTATACGCTTTTTCGATGGCAGGCGGCTGGCGGTGATAAACAAGACTCCGACCTCCGCAGACGACGAAGCGGATATCGTGATAAACGCCAGCATAGGCGAAGCGCTCAGCGGTATCAGAGTATAAACTAAGGCAACACCGCACAAAGACCATTTATTGGATTTTGCGCGTGTCTTGCTTGCATCTTTTCCGTCATCTTGCACAATTCGTCCTAGCAAGGCGTCAGCCTTGCGTCGTCCTCATTGTACAATCTGACGAAAAATCTGACTGCGCAATACACGCACAATCTTTGTGCGGTATTGCCCTAAACTGGGGTGTTATATGGAAATAAAAACTGTTACCTACCAGTGCCCGAACTGTAATGCGGCGCTGGAATATGACAACGCGCTCGGTAAATTCAAGTGCCTTTTCTGCGACAGCGAATTCACCGAGGAGGATATAAAGAAGAACTTCGCGCAGAACGAGAACCTGGAATTATCCCAGGAAAATCTTGAAGCTGAAAGAAGATTAGCGGCTGACGAGGCAAACCGGCAGGCGGAGGAATTCGCCGGAGCTTCTGCGCTGTACACCTGTCCGAACTGCGGCGCTGGAGTTATCTGCGACAGTCTTACGGCGTCCACTCGCTGCCACTTTTGTCATACGCCGGTCATACTTACCGGCAGACTTTCCGGAGAGTACAAACCGGATCTGATAATCCCGTTTGCCACAACACGCGAACAGGCGGTGCAGGCGTTCAAGGAGTACTGCAAGGGTAAGATACTTCTTCCGAAGGGTTTCACGAGCGAAGCGCAGATAAAGAACATCACTCCGCTGTACGTACCGTACTGGCTGAAGAGCGGCTCAGTGGACGCCCAGCTTGACGCCGAGGGGACGAAGGTTCGCAGCTGGCGCGTCGGTGATATACGCTACACCAACACAAAGATATTCGATATTTCGAGGCGCGCGAACATGGTGTTCGTGAGAGTTCCGTGCGATGGATCGAAGCGCATCGACGACAGCCTTATGGAAGCCATAGAGCCGTTCAACTACACGGGTCTGAAGAAGTTTTCGATGAGCTATCTTTCGGGCTGCGGCGCCGAGAAGTACGACGTGACCTCCGCCGAGGCTTCTCCGAGGATAGACCAGCGCATTTCAGACGCTGCGGCCGATGTCCTCCGGGCGGATATCAGCGGCTACAATTCCGTCATCGAGAAGCACCGCCGGGTGGTTTACCTCAGCCAGACAACGGTTTATGGAATGCTTCCTGTGTGGTTTCTCAACTACACCTACAAAGGCAAGGATTATCCGTTTGTCATGAATGGGCAGACTGGCCTGCGTTTCGGGATACTACCGGTCAGCGGGCTAAGGAAATTCCTGCTGGGAGCGGCGTTGTTCCTGGTGCTTGGCGTGATATTCTTCCTGATCGGGGGTGCCATGCTTGACTAAGAAGTTCTTTGCGCTGTTTACGTCACTGATCATCGCAGTCGTTTCATTCAGTGCTTCCGCTGTCGCGTATGCTCAGGTCGCTCTTGGAGTACTGTCCGATGAGCGGAACGTTTTCGCCAGCGACGAGTATGACGAGCTGACGCAGCTCATTCTGAGCACTGCACGAAAAATCGACATGAACGTTGCCGTGCTTATCGCGGACGAGATAACGACCGACGAACAGCAGACCTGCGACCAGTTCATGAATACATACTTCGATTCCGACGCGGATTCCATCATGCTGATGATAGCGAAGGAAAATTCCGGCTATTCCGACTGGATCAGCTATTCCAACCGTGCCCGCACGGTATTCAAGCCGCAGCTTGATCATATTTTCGATGCGGTTTATTACGGCTTGGACAGCGGAAGCAGCACAAATTATTATGCGGCCGTGGAGCAGTTCTGTGATTACCTTGTCAAGAACCAGGACGGCTATGTCGGCGATGTGACCGGGGGTATTTCCTACCAGACGCGGCTTGAGGATTACCAGGACGCGCTTTCCTCCTCCGAGGAGAGCGAGCTGCTGAACGTCATGCAGTCCACGGCGGATAACATAGGCGCGAACATAGGCGTCGTGCTTACGAACGGAATCGGCTCCGGAAACGAAAGAAGCTACACTGATGAATTTCTGAACGACAGCTTCGGCTACGACAGCAGTTCCATCGTGCTCATGCTCGTAAGGGCGGGCACCGGCGAGCAGGACTGGATATCCTGCTCAAATCATGCGAACGATATTTACGGCAGCAGGACGGACAGTATCTTCGACGCCGTGTATGACGGTCTGGATTCCGGCGGCGGCGACAACTACCCCGCGGCAATCAGAAAGTTCTGCACCTACCTTGAAAACCACACTCTTGCCTATGCAGGGGACAGCAGCCGCGACGATGGAATTTCGTTCAGCATTAATATTGGCAATATCGCCGGCGTAGTTCTGGCGCTGATCATAGCACTGACGGTAGTGAACGGAATGGCGGCGGGATACAAGAAGAAAACCCCGGTATCCGCCCGCGCCTACATCGAGAGCAACATGACCAAATTCACCATGAGAAGGGATATGTTCGTGCGTGAGTACACGACGTCTCACCGTGTAAGCAGCTCCAGCAGCGGCGGAAGTCACGGAGGCGGACACAGCGGAGGCGGCGGACACAGCCGCTCCGGGGGTCACGGCGGAGGCGGCGGCCGACACAGATAAACACAATATGCCAGCGTTTGTACGGATTGTGCAAAATTCACAACACGTTTTGTGAAAATGTACAAATCCAGACGCTGGCATTAAAATTATATTGCAAAAAAACATCAAAGCATGGTATAATGTAATGTAAGGACGGACTATGCCCATTTCCGGGCGGCAGCCGTCAAAATATTCAGGAGGACACAGGAGAATGTACAAAATTCTTACCAAGAAAATCCTCAACCCCACAGTAACTCTTATGGAAGTTGACGCTCCGATGATCGCCAAGAAGGCTGAGCCGGGTCAGTTCATAATCCTCAGAGTTGACGCAGAGGGCGAGAGAATTCCGCTGACAATCGCGGATTTTGACCGTGAAAAGGGCACGATCACAATTATCTTCCAGATCGTTGGTGCCACCACCGAGAAGCTCAATCACCTTGAAGAGGGTGAGTTCATTCACGATTTCGTAGGACCTCTCGGCGTTCCCAGCCATACCGACGGGCTGAAGAAGGTCGCTGTAGTAGGCGGCGGCGTGGGCTGCGCTATTGCATATCCGATCGCTAAGAAGCTCCACCACCTCGGTGCAGAGGTACACAGCATCGTGGGCTTCAGAAATAAGGATCTTGTTATCCTTGAGGACGAATTCAAGGCAGCTTCCGATGTTATGAAGCTGATGACTGATGACGGCAGCCACGGCGAGAAGGGTCTTGTTACAAACGCCCTTGAAGAGCTTATCAAGGCTGGCAACCAGTACGATGAAGTGATCGCCATCGGCCCGCTGGTAATGATGAAGTTCGTATGTAAGCTGACTAAGGAATACGGCATCAAGACTGTCGTTTCCATGAACCCGATCATGATCGACGGCACCGGCATGTGCGGCGGATGTCGACTGACCGTTGGCGGCGAAACCAAGTTCGCATGCGTTGACGGTCCTGATTTCGACGGTCACCTGGTAGATTTCGACGAGGCTATGGAGCGCGGTACAATGTACAAGGAATTTGAGACCAGAAAGCGCGAAGAAGTCTGCAACCTTTATAAAAAGGAGGTAAAGTGAAATGCCGAACATGAGTCTTAAAAAGAATGAAATGCCGGTTCAGGACCCGAACGTCCGTAACAAGAACTTCAAGGAGGTAGCCCTTGGTTACACCGAGGAGCAGGCGGTTGACGAGGCTAACCGCTGCCTGCACTGCCCCAAGAAGCCCTGCCAGAGCGGCTGCCCGGTTTCCATCAACATTCCGGAATTCATCGCAAAGATCAAGGAGCGCGATTTTGAGGGCGCTTATCAGGTGATTCACCAGTCCAGCTCCCTGCCGGCTGTCTGCGGACGTGTATGTCCCCAGGAAACACAGTGCGAGAGCAAGTGTGTACGTGGCATCAAGGGTGAGCCGGTAGCTATCGGCCGTCTGGAGAGATTTGTAGCAGACTGGCACAATGCACATGCTACTGAAGCTCCCGCAGTTCCGGCTCCGAACGGCCACAAGGTTGCCATCATCGGCGCAGGTCCTTCCGGCCTTACATGCGCAGGCGACCTTGCTAAGCTTGGTTATGATGTAACTGTATTCGAGGCACTCCACCTTGCAGGCGGCGTACTGGTTTACGGTATTCCTGAGTTCAGACTTCCGAAGTCCATCGTACAGCACGAAGTCGATAACCTTATCGCTATGGGCGTTAAGGTAAACACCAATGTAGTTGTTGGCCGTACCATTGAAGTTGACGAGCTGTTTGAACAGGGATTTGAGGCAATATTCATCGGTTCTGGCGCAGGTCTGCCGAGATTCATGAATATCCCCGGCGAGAACTTCAAGGGCGTTTACTCCGCTAACGAGTTCCTCACCAGAGTTAACCTTATGAAGGCATACAAGCCAGAGAGCGACACTCCTATCAAGAAGAATACCAGCGTTGCAGTAGTCGGCGGCGGTAACGTTGCAATGGACGCAGCACGCTGCGCTAAGCGCCTTGGTGCGGAGAACGTATACATAGTATACCGCCGTGGTCTGGACGAAATGCCCGCACGTAAGGAAGAAGTTGAGCATGCAATGGAGGAGGGTATCATCTTCAAGACCCTCAATAATCCCGTTGAGATTCTCGGCAATGAGCACAAGTTCGTTACCGGCATGAAGTGCGTTGAGATGGAGCTTGGCGAGCCTGACGCTTCCGGCCGTCGCAGACCTGTTGAGAAGCCGAACAGTGAGTTCGTTCTTGATGTTGACTGTGTTGTAATGTCCATCGGCACTTCCCCGAACCCGCTTATCAGAAACACCACAAAGGGTCTGGATACCAACAAGCACGGCTGCTTTATCGCAGACGAGAACGGTCAGACTTCCCGCGAGGGCGTATTTGCAGGCGGTGACGCAGTTACCGGTGCGGCTACAGTTATCCTGGCAATGGGCGCAGGTAAGACTGCTGCAAAGGCTATGGATGAGTACATCAAGTCCAAGTCCTGATTGAACTGGATTATAAAATTACGGGCACCCGGAAGGGTGTCCGTTTTGTTTCGTGCAAACAAATAAAAGGGGCTGATTTACAGTCCCTTTGTATTTTGTGATATTATTCAGCAAACATTGCTGTGGAGAGGTATCTCTCTCCTGTGTCAGGGAGCAGAACTACGATGTTCTTACCCTTGTTTTCGGGACGCTTGGCAAGCTGGAGAGCAGCCCACATAGCGGCACCGGAGGAGATTCCGACCAGAACGCCCTGCGTACGTGCGATTCTTCTGCCGGTTGCGAATGCGTCCTCGTTCTCAACGGGGATTATCTCGTCGTAGATCTTGGTGTCGAGAGTTTCGGGAACGAAGCCTGCGCCGATACCCTGGATCTTGTGGGGACCAGCCTTGCCCTCGGAAAGTACCGGGGAGGTCTTAGGCTCAACAGCGACTACCTTTACGTTCGGGTTCTTGCTCTTGAGGTACTTACCAACGCCGCTGATGGTTCCGCCGGTGCCTACGCCTGCAACGAAGATGTCTACCTTGCCATCTGTATCTTCCCAGATTTCGGGACCTGTGGTAGCGTTATGGATAGCGGGGTTAGCAGGGTTTGTGAACTGGGACGGAATGAAGCCGCCGGGGATCTCCTTTGCAAGCTCCTCAGCCTTTGCGATCGCGCCCTTCATGCCCTTTGCGCCGTCAGTGAGGACAAGCTCAGCACCGTAAGCCTTCATCAGGTTGCGGCGCTCGATGCTCATGGTTTCAGGCATTACGATGATTATTCGGTAGTTTCTTGCGGCTGCAACGGCTGCAAGTCCGATACCGGTGTTGCCGCTGGTCGGCTCAATGATAACGCTGTCGGGCTTGAGCATGCCGCGCTTCTCAGCGTCGTCGATCATTGCGGCTGCAACTCTGTCCTTTACGCTTCCTGCCGGATTAAAAAGCTCCAGCTTTGCGAATACTTTTGCAACTGCCTGCTCCTCGGCTTCAAGCTTGGTTACTTCAAGAAGAGGGGTGTGTCCGATGGTGTCCGTAATTGTCTGATAAACTTTCATGGTAGTTCTCCTTTTCGATTTTCCGTAATTCAAGATAGCGCGTGTCGGGTGATTTTTTATCAATACCAACATCACCTATCAGCTTGGTATGATTTTATCATATTTTTTCGTATATGTCAAGGGGTTTTTGAAATTTTTTTAGGGCAATACTGCACAAAGATTGTGCGTGTATTGCGCAGTCAGATTTTTCGTCAGATTGTACAAAGAGGACGACGCAAGGCTGTAGCCTTGCTAGGACGAATTGTGCAAGATGACGGAAAATATGCAAGCAAGACACGTGCAAAATCCAATAAATGGTCTTTGTGCGGTGTTGCCTTAGATTAATTTGAAAAAACGGCGCGAATGGCTGTCCAATGCGGCATTACAAGTAATATATCCCCGTCTTTTCTCATAAAATGTGAAAAAGAAACGTCCACAGACACGCTGCGGACTTAAGGAGAGTGAAAACCACATCATACGACGGGGGTGCGAATTGAATTGAAGAAAGATACAAAAGGGGAAACAAATCAGGAAAGATGTGTCACACTCGGACATTATATAGTTGAAAACAATGCGACAGTCCGCTCGGCGGCGAAACATTTCGGGATAAGCAAAAGCACGGTGCACCAGGACATAACGGTACGGCTGGAGCAGGTGAACAAGCTGCTGCACGACGAGGTGAAATCCGTGCTGGACAAAAACAAGCAGGAGCGGCACCTGCGCGGAGGACAGGCGACAAAGGAGAAATACGCCGAGCTGTCCCGCCGGCGAATGAAGCGTCGTACATAAAAAGAGCGTCAAAAAACGAAGCGTCGCCTTTGTCTTACAAAAGTGACGTTTCTGACAATGAATGCGCGGTTTGTATAGAAGTGTTTTCGCCCCGGTTCTACCGGGACGAAAAACTGATTTCAAAAGTCTGCTTTGCTTGCAAGTTTTGATTTTGCGAAAAAAGAAAAGGGCTGCCATTAAAACAGCCCTTTTTGTTGTTTGTGGGAGGAATTACTTTCTCTTTCTGGAGATAGCAACAGCGCCAGCAGCAATCACAGCGAGACCTGCAACAGCAGCAACACCCTCAACGCCGGTATCAGGAGAGCCCTTGTCGGGAGCTGCAACAGCATCGGAACCAGTTTCTGTAGCGTCAGAAGCGGTATCGTCAGCAGCTGCGCCGCCGCCAAGACCGGTTACGTTGAATGTAACCTTGATGGACTCGTAGGAGTCGTTCGGGATAGCGGCGATGTTGTCATATACATTGATGAGCTGTATTCTTGCGGTGTTCTTGATGTCGAAATCCCAGTCGGAATAGTCGTCGCTCTTTGTAGCAGCGTCAGCGCTCATAACTGCAACGTCCTTGTCGAAGTCAACAGCAGCGCCGTTCAGCTCAATGGAAGTGATCTCGAACTTTACATCAGGTGTAGCGTCGAGGTCGATGTTGGACTCAAGCTTCAGCATGTTCCAGCCGCCGTCCTGAACGCCGTCCAGTGTTACGGTGTACTCGCCGTCGCCGGTGATCTGTGCGTCAGTGAAGGAAGCGCCGGCAAGCTCAGCAGCCTCGCCAAGGTCGTTGTCCCAGTAAAGAAGCTTGGACTGGGAGATGGTGTTACGGAACATGTAGCTGGAAGACTGCCAGGTGATACCTGCAACATAGCTGTCCTCAGCGGAAGCCGGCATTACGAATGCTGCGGCTGCAACAGCGCATGCAGCTGCTGCGGAAACGATGTTTCTGATTTTCATGATAAAATTCCTCCTCAAATTCAGACTGATTAAGTCTGTCTGTTGAGCGATTCCGCGTGGAAGCGGGCGCCCAAATGTACAATATAATTATAATACAGCAAGGAAAATAATACAAGATGTAAAATTACACAAATCATACCCCAAAAAACTGACAAATGCGACAGTGTTTCTGAAATAACTTCTGTATATTTTTCATAACGCGGTAATTCGCGGAGTATATTCTTTTCCTTGATTAGCGGCGGTATGTCCAGTCAATAATAATTGAAAGCACGGGCGGATGTTATTTCATAAAAATATTAAATCAGTGCTTTTATTTTTGTTCAATCTGCCAAAATGAATTGGCTGGCTTGTTTTTTTGCAAATTGTACTTTCTTTTTTATGGATTATGTGTTATAATGTAATGGTGTAAATCGTTGAGGGATAACTATGCCCTTTTCACATACATAAGATATATCCGGCTTACGCTGTAATATATATAAACATGTTCTCATTCGGAGAACAAGGGGGAAGTGCAGTTTTGGAAAAATACGTTATCAAGGGCGGAAAGACCCTGAGCGGAGAGGTATTCATAAGCGGCGCGAAGAACGCAGTCGCAGCCATACTCCCGTGTACTATTCTTTCCGATGAGCCTTGCATCATTGAAAATATACCGAACATAAGCGATGTCAGCATAACATTACAGATCATGTCCGAAATGGGCGCGAAGATACGCATGCTGAACAAGACCACCGTGGAGATCGACACCCGCGGACTTCAGAATATCCCGGTGCCGTATGAGAAAGCAAAGCTCATGCGCGCCACAACATATTTCCTGGGCACGCTGCTCGGACGTTTCCACAGCGCGCATGTTTCCATGCCCGGCGGCTGCAATCTCGGCGACAGACCCATCGACCAGCATCTCAAGTGCTTCTCTGCGCTGGGTGCGGAGTACGAGATAGACGGCGGTATGGTGAACCTTAAAGCCGACAGACTTATCGGCACACAGATCTTCTTTGACAAGAACACAGTCGGCGCGACTATCAACGCTATCATGGCTGCCGTTAAGGCGGAGGGACTCACCATCATCGAGAACGCCGCCAAGGAGCCGCATGTCGTTGACCTTGCGAACTGCCTTAACAGCATGGGCGCTGATATCCTCGGCGCCGGAACCGACGTTATCAAGATACGAGGCGTGAAGTACCTCCACGGCACGACCTACAGCGTGATCCCCGACCAGATAGAGGCAGGTACGTTCATGGCGATAGCAGCGGCGGCACGCAGCAATATCCTTATCAGAAACGTTATCCCGAAGCATCTTGAGCCTATCACACAGAAGCTCGTAAAGATCGGCGTCCAGGTGGAGCAGTTTGATGACGCAGTGCGTGTTATCGGCGGTCCTGAGTATTATGGAACCAGCATAAAGACCAACCCGCACCCCGGATTCCCGACGGATATGCAGCCACAGATGGCGGCGGTTCTCACCTGCGCAAAGGGCGCGAGCATGGTGACTGAGAGTATTTTCGACAATCGCTTTCGCTATGTTGACGAGCTGCGCAGAATGGGCGCGAACATCTCCGTAGAGGGCAGAGTGGCGGTCATCGAGGGCGTTGACAGACTGAAAGGCGCTCCGGTCAAGGCTACTGACCTGCGTGCCGGCGCGGCGCTTATCGTTGCGGCTCTCGGTGCAGAGGGCGTTACTGAGATCTATGACATCTTCCACGTTGAGCGCGGCTACGAGAATATGGAGATAAAGCTTCGCAGTCTTGGCGCGGATATCCAGAAAGTGGACGAGCCTGACCCCACAGCTGAGGAAAAGGCGCTGAAAAAGGCGCTCTGATGGCACGTATATTCCCGATATGCAGTTCCAGCAGCGGTAATTCGACGTTTATCGGCACTCGCGGGCATGGTATCCTTATCGACGCGGGGTGCAGCTTCCGCGCGATGAAAAGCTCCCTGGAGCTTATTGAAACCTCCATGAACCAGATAGAAGCGATTTTCATTACGCATGAGCATATCGACCATATAAAGGGACTTTTGCAGCTTACAAAGCACACGAAAATTCCAGTGTTCGCGAGTCCGGGGACTATTGCGCAGCTGCGCAGCACGGTACGGGAAACTATCCCGGAAGAGGTGCGGCTGTACGACGTGATTCACGAGCCGTACCAGAGCGCAGATTTTGAGGTGCGGGCGTTCCATACGCCGCATGATACTCCGGAGAGCGTAGGCTATACCGTGAATTTCGGCGGAAAGAAGCTTGCTGTGTGCACCGACCTGGGAAAGATAACCGCAGAGGTGGAGGAAAACCTCCTGGGCTGCGAGGCTGTTCTTCTTGAAAGCAATTACGATCCCGGAATGCTGGCAAAGAACCTTAATTATCCGGCTGACCTTAAGCGCAGGATAGCTGGAGAAAAGGGACATCTTTCCAATAACGCAGCCGCGGATTTCGCCGCAAGGCTGATAGACAGCGGAGCAACCAAGATAATCCTCGGACATCTCAGCCGCGAGAATAACACTCCGGCGACCGCTGAGCGCTGCGTCACGGATCATCTCAGCACAAAGGGAATGCGCCGCGACCGGGACTATATCCTTGAAGTCGCGCCGGTCATGACGCTTGGACGTTACATAGCCGTATAATAAAACAAATTCCGGGACGTATCCCGGAATTTTTGTTACTGTCTGATGTATATTCCCTGTTCCTCTATGTAGTCCTCAAGCTCCTGCTTCATATCGTCCACCCAGGTGTGTGTGGACGGCTCGGCGGGCTTGGGCTGGGGCTTTTCGGGG
>CAKSHT010000057.1 GCA_934457235.1 uncultured Oscillospiraceae bacterium | reverse complement strand
AGTACAAGCATCACAGATGAAGTTCAACTTGACATTCTACCAAATATCCTGACCTAATCTATGAAAGAGGTAAATTCCGATGAATTAAGCTGATGACTCAATTCAACAAGTATCGCGAAAGGAAAAATCCGATGCACCTCTGATCTACTTTTTTAAAATTTTAGCTTTACGCAGAAAGGAAGCGAGTCCAGTGGAACTTACGGATTCACAGTCTTATTCATCTGCGGCTCGTGACAAGGGCTGAGCGAATGTATACCGGCGATCGGCTGCACAGGGTACTGTCTGACCCATAAGGTGCAAGCGTCCGAGCCAAACAGGGCGTCTAGCTCAATATCAATGCCTCGCCTGGAAGCTCCGCAGATGATTTTCAACCGCTATATGCGTTTACATAGATCACCCCTTCAGATCATTCAGACCTTTAAAGCAGGTGAGTCCAGTAAATCAGTTATATTAGCAGGAAAATCAACGAAAGGAACCTAGTCCGATGGAAACCTGAACATTTGTTTATCAAATTTTTCAAGGCGGTACATACCAATGAACAAGTAAATCAATACAACTGAATATATTAAAGCCCTGCATGATATGCGGGGCTTTGGTTTTGGTTGACCTGTTGCAGCTCCTGTGCTATAATATAAGTAAATTGTCCGCCGGAGGATAAGGGCGGACTGTGTGTAAACGGAGGATACAGATGCAGTACGTTGTTACAAATTCGCAGATGAAAACCGCTGAGCGCCGGTGCGATGAGGGCGGCACAAGTTATTATCAGATGATGGAGAACGCCGGAACTCGTTGTGCGGAGTTCATTTCCGGCATAGTTCCGGTTAATGGACGTATCCTGGTGATGTGCGGCTCTGGAAATAATGGCGGCGACGGACTTGTAATAACGCGCCTGCTCCGCGGAATGGGCTATGACGCGTCCGTACTTCTCGCGGCGGGAACGCCGAAAACCGCCGACGCTTTTAAAAATTACAGCCTGCTCCCGCCGGGGACTCCGGTTTATTCACCAGAAACACTGTCGGAAGCTTTTGCCAGTGTAAACTGCATCGTTGACTGTATCTACGGCACGGGATTCCACGGGGAATTACGCGGCTACGCTCCGGATATCCTCGCCGCTGCGAATAAGTGCCGGATACGTATAGCGGTCGATGTGCCGAGCGGGGTGAACTCCGATTCCGGCGAGATCGACCAGCGCTGCTTCAGACCGACAAATACCCTTGTGCTGGCGGCTATGAAGCAGGGACTTCTGAATGCCCCGGCTTCAGATATCCTCGGAGAAGTAACGCTGCTTGACATCGGTATCTGTGAGGAGTGCTTCCGGGATAACAATGTCGCATTTCTGACGGATGACAGCATGCGCATACCGTTCCCGGAGCATGGGCGGAACACTCATAAGGGGAGCTTCGGAAGGCTCGTAGGTTTCGCGGGAAGCCTTTGCTTTAACGGAGCGGCATTTATGTGCGCTAATGCGGCGCTTCGCAGCGGAGTGGGTCTTTATTTCGCGGCAGCACCCGTGAGCGCAGTAAAGATCATCGCTTCCGGGCTGCACGAAGCCGTTTATGTTCCTCTGCCGGAAACTGCGGACGGATTTGTAAGCGTAACGCCGGAAATGCTGGAGGATATCGTACTGCCGAAGCTGAAAACAGCGTCCGCTGTACTTATTGGCTGCGGGCTTGGTAATAATGAGGATACCCGGAAGCTGACAGAATTCGTCATCAGAAACGCAGCGTGTCCGGTAATTATCGACGCGGACGGAATAAATTCAATCGCCGGGAATATACATGTATTAAAGGAGCGGACAGGCGATACTATCCTGACGCCGCACCCGCTGGAATTCAGCAGAATGACAGGGCTTCCCGTGAGTGAGATACAGTCCGGAAGGCTTGAAGCCGCCAGGAGATTCGCGCAGGAATACGGTGTAACTCTACTGCTGAAAGGCGCTGATACTGTCATTGCTTCGCCGGAGGGGGAGGTCTGCGTAAATGCGCGGGCGTGCAGCGGATTGTCAAAGGGCGGCAGCGGAGATGTGCTGACGGGAATCATCGGCGCATTCGCGGCGCAGGGAATAGAGCCGTTCCGGGCGGCGTGCTCTGGAGCCTACTGCCACTGGAAAGCCGCAGATATCCAGGCACACAGAATGCCGGCGGAGAGTATTCTTCCGAGAGATATCACAGCGGCGCTGCCGGAGGTTTATTCGCGTGGATAACGCTCCTTACTGATCTTACAGGGGGAGTATTATGCGAAAAATCATGTGTGCAGCGGCCTTGTGCGGAGTTGTGGCGTTGAGCGGCTGCAACGGAAATATGCCGTTCGTTTCAGAAAAGCTTCCGGATATGGACAGGAGTTTCTCATCGTCCGCGGAAATGACCATCGGTAAAACCACGGCGCAGGCGGAGATAGACCGGATAAGTCCGGGATGCTGGGAATTCACGTTCACTGCTCCGGACGAACTCGCAGGAGTTGTTATGTCTATTCAGGACGGTAAGCTCACTGCGTCACTCGGTGAACTTACAGTAGACGACCAGGGAAGTGATCACACGGCGCTTCCGCTGATAATCGCGGAGTGCATAGACGGACTGAGCAGCGTTGACGCTTCTGAATTCACGGAGAGCGGCGGAGTGCTGAGCGTCCGGCAGGAGGTTTTAGGTTCGCCGTGCACTGTGACTATTGACAAGGCGTCCGGGGAGATATTGTCGGTCAAATCCCATGCGAACAAGCTTGCGGTGTATTTCAGCGACATTTCTCCGTACACCGCGGAATCCGCCGCTGAATAAAGAGCAGGGAGGGGCTTGCTCCTCCCGTTTTGCTGCAAAAAACGCGGGACTGTAGAAATACAGCCCCGTCTGATTTATGTGGTAAGAATATTGATGCTTAGTATAACGGCGAGCGCGACATTGAACGCATTTGCTATGCCGATGTAGGTCACACGGGTCTTGCTGCTCTTGAAGCCGTTTGACACCAGCCCCAGCCATACGCAGGATATACCCACGGCGGCTATCAGTACGATAACTCCCGCAAGGTCCGCGACCTCAACATGAAGCATGTGCTCTACCAGCGCGTAGGTCACGAAATACGCCAGCGGCACCAGCGCCAGCGGAAGCGTCGCCCACAGCCACTGGATATGCCGCCTGCGCCAGAATATCAGTGACATTAGCACGAATATACTTGCAATTACTGCACATTCAACTGACATGCGATGCTCCTTTCACGGTCATTCTGAAACGGATACCTCTGCGGTGGATACCGCAGGCGCTTCTCCGGTGGACTGCGATACGGACGCGGTTCCGCTGTCGGGAGTCGGGATATCCCAGCCCAGGTTCTTTGATGACATCGTGAGCGCGAATATAAGTCCGCATATCGCAAGCAGCAGGACTATCATGATTATATTCAATGTAACAATATAAGGTGGCAGCTTCTGACGGTCTGACATGTCGTTACCTCCGAGATTTATGATTATTCTCCTATTATACACCAATATCCGGGAAAAATCAAGCCGGATCACATAAATTCCCGGTCCCCGCTGTAGATATTCGTGCGAATGATGCGCAGGCGCTTCACAGACTCGCCGTATTCCGCAGAATACGCTTCGAATATAAGCGATGGATTGATATTGAATGTGTTTCCTGCCGGGAGCGTCACGAAAAGTTCCTCACCGTGCTGCTCAGCGTCCGTCATCAGCGGCTTCAGGTCAACTATCGTGCTGCCTTTCTTGGTGCGCTTTTCAACGTTTATCTGCTCTTTTTCACAGAGCTGACGGAGCTTCTCCGGGTCGGCGGAGGATATGATGCGATACCGCGCGGCGGTGATGTCGGTGTTCTTGTCCCTGGGTACGGTTATCTCAGTTACCTGGATATCCGGCGGGAGCGCGGCGTTCAGCTTTTCGCGCACCTCGGAGTATGGCACGTCCTCGGTGAGGCGGAAATCCATGGCTTCGTGAAGCCCCTCCTGTCCCAGGGAAAGCGGGAGCATGAAAGTGACGTACGTTCTGGGGTTGAAGCCCTCGGTCTGCCATATCGGGAGTCTTGTGCGCTTCATCGCGCGTATAACAACGCTGCTTAAATCAAGGTGCGAAATGTACTTCGCCCTCCCGGTCTTGGAAAAGAACGCCCTTGTATTAACGGATGGCACGGCAGATATCACCTCCCACGCATTTTGCAACGCCGCAGTTGGAGCACTTTTCCCGGCAGTTCGGGGTAGTCACTCCCTCGTGGGCGCGCTTGTTTTCTTCTATCAGGAAATCCCGGCTGACCAGCATGTCTATGTGGCTCCAGGGTGCTATTTCGTCGTACGGACGGCGGCGGTTGGCGTAGAACGCCGGGTCAAGCCCGCATTCCTTTATCGCTTCGATCCACTTGTCGAACTTGAAGTACTCGTCCCAGCCGTCCAGTTTGCAGCCTTTCTGCCATGCGAGGTATATCGCCTTTCCGAGCCGGCGGTCGCCGCGTGCAAGTACCGCTTCAATAAGCGAGAGGTCGTATTTCGACCAGCTTATCACGATCTTGCGGTCGTTGTTGATGGACTTCAGATGCGCCTGGCGCTCCTTTACTCCGGCTTCGTCAAGCTGCGGCTCGAACTCGAACGGCGTGAACGGCTTCGGAATGAAAGTCGAAAGCGATACCGCAACGCCCGGACGTCCCTTTGCGTGGTTCGGGGTGGCGTAGAATTCCTCGATGACAGCCTTTGCCATGTTGTACACGCCCTCAACGTCCTCCATGGTTTCGGTAGGAAGTCCCATCATGAAGTACAGCTTGATGTTGGTGTAGCCGCCCTCAAACGCTATGCGCACGCTGTCCATAACGTTCTTCTCGGTGACGTTCTTGTTGATCACGTCGCGTATGCGTTGGGTGCCGCCCTCCGGAGCGAATGTAAGTCCGGATTTACGCACGTCGGTTATCTTTTTGAGCACCTCGTCGCTGAAACGGTCGATACGCAGCGACGGCAGTGAAAGGTTTATCTTCTCGGCGGAGGTGTAGTCCGTCAGCTCCGTCAGTAACCCTACGATATCCTTGTAATCGCCGGTGGACAACGACGACAGTGAAACTTCGTCGTATCCGGTGTTCTCGCACAGGGCTTTCAGATTGTGGAGTATCGTGTCTTTCTGCTTCTCGCGGTAGGGGCGGTAGATGAACCCCGCCTGGCAGAAGCGGCAGCCGCGTATACAGCCGCGCAGAACCTCGACGACGGCGCGGTCGTGTACTATCTGAGTGAACGGAACGACGAAATTTTCCGGCGTGTACACCTTGTCGAAGTCCTTGATAATGCGCTTTCTGACGGTAGCCGGAGCGCCGTCCTTAGGCGTTATGGATTTAACGGTGCCGTCCGGGTTGTAGTCCACGTCGTACAGCGACGGGACGTAGATACCCTCGATCTGCGCCGCCCTGCGCAGGAATTCCTGCCGGGTCGCGCCCTCTTTCTTGCACTGCTCCATAAGACGCATGAATTCAAGGTTCATCTCCTCGCCCTCGCCTATCGCGAAGAAGTCAATGAATTCCGCCAGCGGCTCTGGGTTGCACACGCATGGGCCGCCAGCCATGACGATTGGAGTCAGTCCCGTGCGGTCCTTTGCAAGCACGGGAACTCCCGCGAGGTCGAGCATTTCAAGGATATTCGTGAAGCTCATCTCGTATTGCAGGGTAAATCCGATGAAATCAAAATCCTTTATCGGGTCAAGGCTCTCCAGGGCGTACAGCGGGATATTACGGGCGCGCATCTGCTCTTCCATATCCGGCAGCGGCATGAACACGCGCTCGCACCAGTAATTCGGCACGGCGTTTTTCAGCCCGTAAAGTATCTTCATTCCCAGATGGGACATGCCTATTTCATAGGTGTCCGGGAAGCAGAATGCAAAGCGGATATCCACCTTGGATTTGTCCTTTATCACAGCGCCGTGCTCGCCGCCGATATATCGCGACGGCTTCTGGACCTCCAGCAGAAATTCGTCCAGCTGCTCCATCATTGCCTTGTTTGTGTATAAGTTTTCTGACATTATATTCTCCATGCGTCCCTGCCGCAGTGCGGGAGGGAGTTGTATTTTAGGCAACACCGCACAAAGACCATTTATTGGATTTTGCACGTGTCTTGCTTGCATATTTCTAGTTTGGCGCAAAAAATCACATGATTGCTCAACGGATATGTTCTGTGTTGCGCCAAACTTGCATCTTGCACAATTCGTCCTAGCAAGGCGTGTCTCCCCCTGCTGGGGGAGGTGGCACGCAGTGCCGGAGGGGCTGACCGAAAGACCAGCCTTGCGTCGCTAGTTGTTGACTTGAAAACGCTATCGCTTCCGTCAACAACTCCTCATTGTACAATCTGACGAAAAATCTAGCTGCGCAATACACGCACAATCTTTGTGCGGTATTGCCTTAATTTTCAGTACGCCTTTGCCTGGGTGAAGTCAACCGTCTTGTTGAACGGATTGTAGCTGATATCCGCGAAATCCTTGTTGATATAGAAATATTCGTTCTTGTAGTAAAGCGGAATGAATATCGCGTCGTTTATCACCGTTTGCTCCGCCTGCCTGTAGAGTTCGGCGCTGGTCTGGAGATCGGCGGCACGCTGGGCGGAATTTATCAGTCGTGTAACGTCCGAATTTGAATATCCGGAGTAATTCCCGGTGCCGTCCTTTGTGAAGCATTGCAGATATGCGGAGGGGCTGTTGGTGCTCCCAGTGAGGTCCTGCACTGCTATCTCATAATCTCCGGAGGAGAGCTGCGCGTTGAAATCCGATTCGCTGAGTGTTTCCACAACGCAGTACAGACCGAATTCGCGCTGCCATTCCTGCATGATAACTGATATCATCGCGGCGGCTGCGCTGTCGTCGCGCATGATTATCCGCGCGCCGGAAAACAGGTCCCTGTCAAGGGATCCTTTTACGACCGAGTAGTATTGCTGAGCCATTTCCGTGCTGTATTCCGGCGTCAGCTTTTCTCCGGCGTATTCGCGGTAGCTGGCGTCAAGCAGCGTGACTTCTCCGGGGACTATCGCGTAGGCGGTCGTATGGTCGGTGACGGTCTGCGAGAGCTTTTCGCGGTCTATCAGCGAAGCCAGCGCCCGGCGGAAGCTGGTGTTTCTGAACAGCTCGTAATTCCTGTTGAAAAGCAGTCCGACGGTTATCGCGTCGTATTCCTGGACAGTGAATTTATCACCCTTTATAAGCTCCCGCTGATCCTCGGTGACTGCTATGCAGCTGATGACATTAGATATGAAATCGTCCACGAAATCCTCGTCACCCTCGATGAAGAAATTAAGACCGGATGGGTACACCATGTTAGTTTCGTTGTTCTTTGCGTGGCGGCGGAGTATCAGGTGATTGTTGTCAGTGACCGTGTACGGGTCGTAATCCCAGGAACGCAGATAGAATGCGCCGTTGGACGCAGTGGTATTCCCGGAGAGCCCATACCGTCCCTGGGAGCCGATGAAATATTCCTCGTTGCAGGGCATGGCGGGGGCTTCCGTAAGAAGCACGGGTAACTGCGGGTTCGGGTATTCCAGGGTTATTGTCAGCTCGTAGTCTCCGGTGGCGGTAACGCCGAGTCTGGACATATCGGATATCGCGCCGGAATTTATCGCGCGGGAATTCTTGATGCAGAAATATTCCGAAGCCCGGGGCGCACGGGTGTCCGGGTCGAACAGCCGCTGAAATCCGAATACGAAGTCCTGGGCGGTACACACAGCTTCAAAGTCGTTCACGTCCGTCCAGTAGTTGGAACTGCTGAGCTTGAATTTGTATGTAAGTCCGTCGTCGCTGACGGTGTAATCCTCGGCAACTCCGGAGCTGAGACTTCCGTCCGGCTCCACCCGGAGAAGCCCGGTGTAAAGGCTGGCGATTATCAGCGTGGAAGCGGCGTCCTCCGCGGTCTGCGGGTCAAGGCTTCCGGGATTGTACGCTATATCGTATTTTATAACGCCGTCGCTGCCGTCCTTTTCGAAGCAGCCGGTCATTGATATTATCATAAGGCAGCAGAGAGCCGCTGCGAGAATTCTTCTGAAATGCCGTTTCACGGTTGGTTCCTTTCTACCGGGGAAGCGCTGAACAAAACAAAATCTCCTGGCTCACGCTTCTGGCTTTGTCATGATTTGCTTTATTCAGTGTATCCAATGCAGTTATAATTCATTATAACATTAACTGCGGATTTATTCAACCGATTTCGGCATTTTTTATTATTACAGTTTTGTAATAATTTGAGCGGCTCACAGGGCATTATATTCCACTGCCGCGCCGGATCTCAGACTTTCCTGTACGTTTATCAGCCGCTGATTGGAGCTTCCGCGGAACTGGAGCGTCAGCGAGCGCTTGGAAATATCGAATCTGCCGTCTACAAGCACGTCGGTTATGCTGAGCAGCTTCCCGACGTATTCCTCGTGCTGCGCCTTTGCCATAAGCTCCTCAAATGTCCAGCCGCTGTAGCACATAATGTGTTTTCCGGCGGATTTGAAGCGGATTCCCAGTTCGTAGAGCGCTTCCGCCTGGCAGAACGGCTCGCCGCCGGAGAATGTTACCCCGCTGCACAGCGGATTTTCCATGCACTGCTCGTAAATAGCTTCGGTAGTCGTGAGCTTTCCGCCGGAGAAGTCGTGGGTCTCCGGGTTGTGGCAGCCGTCGCAGTGGTGTGGACAGCCCTGGGTGAATACCACGAAGCGCAGTCCCGGACCGTCAACGATGGAGTCCTCTACAGTGCCTGCAATTCTTATTTCCATGATCGTTCCTTTCAAGTTTTACATGTACGGACAAAAATACGGGAGGGGCAAGCCCCTCCCCTACAGTATTCTGTGTTTCTTATTCTTCGGAAGTTCCGTGCTTTACGCGGTCGGCTTCCTCGGCGCGCTTGGCGTTGTTGAAGCGGTCCAGCGTACCTACGAGATATCCTGTGATACGGCGGATACGCTCAAATGCGATCTCCTCTTCCTTGCGGTGGCAGCAGGGGCACTCGTCGTCGATTATGCCGGTGTAGCCGCAGCTCGGATCGCGGTCTATCGGGTGAT
Source organism: uncultured Oscillospiraceae bacterium (assembly GCA_934457235.1). Taxonomy (GTDB): domain Bacteria; phylum Bacillota; class Clostridia; order Oscillospirales; family Ruminococcaceae; genus CAG-115. The sequence goes on along the minus strand of CAKSHT010000057.1, from coordinate 4,414 downwards.
TTATCGCGCCATAACCGATGCCCTGTTCCTTCATGCAGCGTACTATCTGCTCAAATGCGTCGAGGTTCTTCAGCGGGTCGCCGTCAAGCTCGATGTAGCTGATGTGACCGCCGTTGGTGAGCGCATGATATGGCGCTTCCAGCTTTATCTTGCGGTATGCGCTGATGTTGTAATAAACCGGAATGTGGAACGAGTTCGTGTAGTAATCTCGGTCGGTAACACCAGGGATCTCGCCGTAGCGCTTCTTGTCCATGCGTACGAATCTTCCGGAAAGTCCTTCCGCCGGAGTTGCGAGCAGGCTGAAATTCAGGTGCGTCTTTTCGCTTTCGTCATCCATGCGCTTTCTCATGCGGGTGATGATGTCAAGACCGAGCTTCTGCGCTTCCGGGGATTCGCCGTGATGTACGCCGATGAGCGCCTTAAGGCACTCCGCCAGACCGATGAAGCCCATGGAGAGCGTACCATGCTTGAGAATCTCGGCGATGCTGTCGTTTTCGGAGAGCTTCTCGGAGTCTATCCACACGCCCTGCCCCATGAGGAACGGGAAGTTCTTGACATGCTTGCGGCACTGTATTTTGAAACGGAATACCAGCTGGTCAACTACCAGGTCCATCATGTCGTCAAGGGAAGCATAGAACTTGTCCAGGTCGCCGTGCGCCTCTATCGCAAGGCGGGGGAGGTTGATTGTGGTGAAGCTGAGGTTTCCTCTGCCGGTCACTATCTCGCGGGACGGGTCGTACACATTGCCGATAACTCTTGTGCGGCAGCCCATATATGCGGCCTCGGTATGGTAATCTCCGGGCTTGTAGTACTGGAGGTTGAACGGAGCGTCGATGAACGAGAAGTTCGGGAACATGCGCTTTGCGGAAACGCGGATAGCCAGCTTGAACAGGTCGTAGTTCGGGTCGCCGGGGTTGTAGTTGACTCCCTCCTTGACCTTGAAAATGTGAATAGGGAAGATAGGAGTTTCGCCGTTTCCAAGTCCGTGTTCCTCCGCGAGCATGACGTTCTTGATGACCATGCGTCCCTCAGGGGAGGTGTCAGTGCCATAGTTTATGGAAGAGAACGGGTTCTGTGCTCCGGCTCTGGAGTTCATGGTATTCAGATTATGGATAAGCGCTTCCATTGCCTGGTATGTCGCACGGTCGGTCTCGGATTCAGCGAGCTTTTCGGCTCTGTCCTGGAGGTGGGAGAAGTTCTCGCCATACTTTCCGGCGATCTTTTCCCATTCCTTTGACTTGTAGTCGTCGTTGTTCTGGAGTCTGGGGTAAAGCCCGGTCTCCTCCAAAATTTCAGCGGCGATCTTCTTCATCTCGTCAAGGATATCGGTGAAATCGTCAAGACCAAGCGAGAATGAAACAGCCTTTGCGAGGTTGTTGGTATACAGTCTGCGGAATGTCTTTTTCACGCCCTCAGCCATTGCATAATCAAATATCGGCACTGACTGACCGCCGTGCTGGTCGTTCTGGTTGGACTGGATAGCGATGCAGGCGAGCGCCGCATAGCTGGAAATATCGTTCGGCTCGCGCAGATAGCCGTGACCGGTGGAAAATCCGTCGTGGAACAGCTTCAGCAGGTCGATCTGGCAGCAGGTGGTTGTGAGGGTCAGGAAGTCCAGGTCGTGAATGTGGATATCGCCGTTGATGTGCGCCTGGGAGTGCTTCGGGTCAAGCACGTACATTTCGTTGAACTGCTTGGCTCCCTCGCTTCCGTATTTCAGCATGGTTCCCATGGCGGTGTCGCCGTCGATGTTCGCGTTCTCGCGCTTGATGTCGCAGTCAGACGCGGATTTGAACGTAAGATCCTCGTATATCTTCATGAGGGTGGAGTCCATCTCGCGCGCTCTTGTGCGATCCGCACGGTAGAGGATATAAGCCTTTGCGGTCTTGGCGTGTCCTTCATCGACAAGAACGCGCTCTACCATATCCTGTACTTCTTCAACGGACGGGTTGCGCCCGATTATTTCCTCGGAAAGGCGCTGGCACACCTTGTCAGCAAGCGCCATTGCCTCGCTGTAATCCCTGCCGCCGACGGTCTGAGCTGCCTTGAAAATTGCGTTCGCGATCTTCTCTATATTGAACGGTACCTGCCGTCCGTCGCGCTTCTTTATCATTGTTATCATTGCCATGTCCGAACTTCCTCTTTCTTTTTAAATAAAATAAAATAACACAATATCTTGTATAAAAAATGCTGATATATCTATTATATAGGCATATTAGATATTTGTCAAGGTATAATAAAATTAAGTTTTGCACAAAATACCCTGTTGAATTTCGTGGATTATGACAAAAAATCATGTGCTGAAAAGCAACACTGTGTGGCGCAAAAACAGTCATCTGGCAGTGCTCTGCGGTTTAGAAGATTACTGCACATCTGCGCATATACGGACATGTGTGGTGCATTTGACGCAGGGCTGCGGTTGTGGTATACTGTTTACATCAATACTACATATACGAAGGGGGACGACATGCCGCAGAAATTCCAATATTCCGATGACGGAAGCCGCTATCATACGCTGAAATACCATAATCAGCACACCTGGGGCAGACCTGTATTCAAGGCTGTTGTGGACGCCGGGTTCACCTGCCCGAACATCGACGGGACTTGTGGGTCCGGCGGGTGTATTTACTGCTCAGGCGGCAGCGGATATTTTACTGCCCCCGCGCTTTCCGTCCGGGAGCAGATAGAGCGTGAAAGCGCCAGAATACGCGAAAAACATCCGGAAGCCGGCGTCATCGCGTATTTCCAGGCGCATACAAACACTTACGGCGATATGCAGCTGCTCCGGAAGACCTACGGGCAGGCGCTGGAATGCGATATCTGCGGGATATCAGCCGCCACCCGCGCGGACTGTATCGACCGTGAGCGCACGGAGTTCCTGGCGTCGCTGGGCGTTCCAGTAACGGTGGAGCTTGGGCTGCAGACGGCGCACGACAGCACCGCGGAATTCATTAACCGCGGGCACGATCTCGCGCAGTTCCTGGAGGGCTTCCGGACCGCGCGGGAATATGGACTGCGCGTCTGTGTGCATATCATAAACGGTCTGCCCGGTGAAACTCCGGAAATGATGCTCCGAACCGCTGAGATACTCGGAAAGCTGCGCCCGGACGGCGTGAAGATACATCTTCTGCACGTCATAGAAAACACCGCGCTTGCGGAGCTGTGGCGCCGGGGAGAGTACACGCCGCTTGAAATGCAGGATTACATTGACGTTACGGTCCGTCAGCTTGAGCTGCTCCCGCCGGAAACGGTGATAGAGCGTCTTACCGGCGATGGCGACAGAAATACGCTGCTGGCGCCGCTGTGGAGTCTGGACAAGCGCTCCGTGCTAGGAGGGATAATGAAGCGGCAGAAGCAGCTTGACAGCGTTCAGGGAATGAAATTCCGGGAGGTTTGAATGGATATCTGGTCAATGACGAGGGCGGCGCTGGAGGAGTGGTTCCGGCATCGCGGCGAAAATCCGGCAAAGGCGGTAATTTTGTATGAGTATCTGTATCAGCGCGGGCTGCGGGATTTTTCGGAGCTTCCGTTCTCACAGCGCGTGAAGTCGGCAATAGCAGAGGAATTCACGACGTCGCTCCCGCCGACCGAAGACGTCAGCGGCGGCGGGGACACGGTAAAGCTGCTGCTGCGCCTTGCGGACGGCGAGTTCGTGGAATCCGTGCTTATGCGGCAGGAATACGGCGGGAGCGTGTGCGTGTCAACGCAGGTCGGGTGCGCAATGGGGTGTAAATTCTGCCAGAGCGGAAGGCTGGTAAAGCGCCGCAGCCTTACCGCCGGAGAGATGGTGGCGCAGGTCATGAAGCTGCGCCAGGAGTACGCCGCGGAGATACACAGCGTGACGGTCATGGGCATCGGCGAGCCTTTCGACAATTTCGACGCGGTGCGGGATTTCTGCGACATCATCACGGACTACAAGGGACTGGCGCTCGGCGAGAAGCATGTTACGGTGTCTACATGCGGCGTAGTTCCGGGGATAAGGCGGTGGTCGGAGCTTCCGCACCCGTGCAGCCTGGCGGTGAGCCTCCATGCGGCGGACGACGCTCTGCGCTCCGAAATAATGCCGGTAAACAGGAAGTATCCGGTACGGGACGTGATAGCGGCGGCGCGGGATTTCGCGGAGCGCCACAACCGGCGCGTGACCCTGGAGTACGTCATGCTCTCCGGGGTGAATGATAATCCTGAGCAGGCTGAAAAGCTTGCGGAGCTTATCGCAGAGAGCCGCAGATTTTACGTCAACATAATTCCGTACAACGGCAACGACAGCGGATTTACCCGCAGCAGCCGGGAGCGCATAATGGCGTTCTATGACGTGCTGAAAAAGCGCGGAGTCGCAGTCACCATGCGCCGGGAATTCGGCGGGGACATCGCGGCGGCATGCGGTCAGCTGAGTTCGCTGCATCAAGAATAAATG
>CAKSHT010000056.1 GCA_934457235.1 uncultured Oscillospiraceae bacterium | reverse complement strand
CTACTACGGATTTTCGATGGTGTTCACAGCGCTCATGGTACTGGTGCTGATAAACAGCCGAATGGATCCATCGTCCAAAGTCACCTGGCTCATTATAATAATGATAATGCCGGTTTTCGGCTGCCTTTTGTACATCTACACGCAAAGCGACATCGGGCACCGCGCACTGAAAAAGCGTACTGACGACCTCATAAACGACGTCCGAGACACGATACCGCAGGATAAGCAGGTCATGGAAGCACTTTCCACAGAATGTCCGGGCGCTGCGGAGTTATCACAGTATCTTCAGCGAAGCGGCTGCCGTCCGATATACACAAACAGCGATGTGAAGTATTTTCCATCTGGCGAGGACAAATTCGCAGAGCTTCTGAAACAGCTCCGGAAAGCTGAACAGTTCATCTTCCTGGAATACTTCATAATCGACGAAGGGATAATGTGGGGAGAAGTCCTTGAGATACTCGCTGATAAGGCAAAAAAGGGCGTGGAGGTCCGAGTTATGTACGACGGCACCTGTGAATTCTCGCTTCTCCCGCGTAGTTATCCCGAAAAGCTGCGTGAGCTTGGGATAAACTGCAAGGTGTTCGCGCCGCTGACGCCGTTCCTTTCAACGCATTACAACTACCGCGACCACCGCAAGATACTTGTGATAGATGGGCGCGTGGCATTCACCGGCGGAGTAAATCTCGCGGACGAATATATAAACGAGCGCGAACGCTTCGGGCACTGGAAGGATACCGCGATAATGGTTCGCGGAGAAGCCGTCCGCAGCTTCACGATGCTTTTCCTACAGATGTGGAACATCTCTGAGCCGAAACCGGATTTCGGCGTATACATAGAACAGCCATCCGGGGAAATTCCGGAAGCAAAGGGCTATGTTCTCCCCTACGGCGACTGCCCTCTCAGAAGCGAGAAGCTCGGCGAACGCGTTTACATGGATATTCTGAACCGCGCGACAAAATACGTCCACATCATGACGCCATACCTAGTGCTTGACGGAGTGATGGAGACCGCTCTTGAATTCGCGGCGGAACGTGGCGTGGACGTCCGGATAATACTGCCGGGTATTCCGGACAAGAAAGCGGCGTACGCCCTGGCAAAGACGCACTACCGCCGGCTTCTGGATTCTGGCGTGAAGATATACGAATACACTCCGGGATTTGTACACGCAAAAGTATTCGTCAGCGACGCACGCGAAGCCGTCGTCGGTACGATAAACCTGGACTACCGCAGTCTGTATCATCACTACGAGTGTGCCGCATACATGTACGGCTCCGGCTGTATCCCTCATATTGAAGAGGATTTTCAGCAGACGCTCGAAAAATGCCGTCGCGTGACCTACGAAACTATAAAGAATGAAAAGTTCATAACCAAGCTCACCGGCTTCGTTATGAAAGCAATAGCGCCGCTGATATAAACCGATGGGCTGTGATATCATCACAGCCCATTTTTCAGCAAAGCTCAAAATCAATAAATCCGCCGTTTACATTCACGCTGACGCACTTTACATGCACTTTGTCGCCGACGGTAAAGACAGTTCCGTCAGCCGCTCCGGTCAGAATCACGCCGTGCTGCACCTCATAATCTCCCAGAGGAAGCGCCGCAACTGACACCATTCCCTCGATGGTGTTCGGCAGAAGCACGTAAATCCCTCCCGCGCTCACGCCGGATATCATGCCGTCGAACTCCTCGCCGATGTGGTTCTTCATATACTCAGCCATGTAGAAGTTCTCGCAGTCGCGTTCGCAGCGTACCGCTGAAAGCTCCGTGTTACTTGCCTGGAGCGCCGCGGACTGCGCAAACGCCGCGTACTTCCGGCAGAGCTTTTCGTGGCTCAGCGCGTATACATAATCCGTCAGAATGCGATGTATCGAAAGATCAGCGTAACGGCGTATCGGCGATGTGAAATGCGCATATTCCGGCATCACAAGTCCATAATGTCCAAGCGGCTCCTCGCTGTAACGCGCTTTCATCATCGTTCGCAGGACGATACGGTTTATAACCATTGCGCGGTCGCTGTCCCTGTTCTCCCGGAGGATCCTAGCAAGCTCGCTTGCCGGGGCGTTCATTCCGAGCGCGCCGGGATTTATTCCGAGCGCCGTAAGCGTTTCGCGCAGGGCGTCCAGCTTCTCGGAGGTCGGAGCTTCGTGAACGCGGTATACGAACGGTATCTTCTCTTTCATCGCCAGAGCCGCCGCGGAGTTGTTCGCCATCAGCATGAACTCCTCGATTATGCCCTCCGCGATTCCGGTGGTACGCGGCTTTACGTCAATGCACACGCCGTTTTCGTCAGTGATTATTTTGGTTTCCGAGGTGTCTATCTCCGGCGCGCCGCGCTCGATACGGTTCTTCTGGAGGATATCCGCAAGTTCCTTCATTATCGGAATACAGTCGATCACGCGGGCGTATTTCGACTTTATCTCATCATTGGCAGTCCCGTCGATTATCTTGTTTACTTCACTGTAGACGCCCTTTACGCGACTGCGTATAACGGTCTTTTCAAACCGGTAATTAAGCAGCTTGCCCTGGAAGCTGACTTCCATCAGGCAGGAGAACGCCAGTCTGTCTACCTGTGGATTGAGGGAGCATATCCCATTTGAAAGCTGTTTCGGCAGCATTGGGACTACCTGGTCTGCGTAATAAATCGAGGTACCACGGTAGAACGCTTCCTCGTCCAGCTTGCTCCCCTTTGTGACGTAATGCGAAACGTCCGCGATATGCACGCCCAGCTTGTAGCAGCGGTCGGTCTTGAAAATGCTCACCGCGTCGTCAATGTCCTTTGTATCCGCGCCGTCTATCGTGAAGACAGGCTCTCCGCGCAGGTCGAGCCTGCGCAGCACCTCGTCGCCGTCCGGCTCGTCCAGGTCAAGCTTTGAAGCCTCGTATAGTACATCGTCCGGGAACGCCACGTGCAGCCGATTGGAGAGCATATACGCCTCTGCGCCCGCCTTGGCGGTGTCGCTGGAGCCAAACATGTCAACGATGTTCACCGTATGGTCCATATGGCGCTCGCCGCGCTTCTTAATTGAGAAAACCACCTTGTCGCCGACGTGCATCGCCACCGGCTTGGATACCTTGGCGATCACCAGCGGATCGCTGCAAAGCCTGTCCGGGAGCACCATCAGCTTGTTTCCCTCCGCGACGATAACACCGGTAAGGAGCGCGTCAGTTTCCTCCAGTACGGCAAGCACGACTGCCTCAGGCGAGTGGTTTATATCGTCAGCTGGTGCGGTCATTTTTGCCAGTACAATATCCCCCGGTATAGCTCCACACAGGTCGCGCCCGCGCACAAAGTACTCAACGGGAAGATCTCCCAGGCTCTTCACAAAGCCGGAACGCTGGGAAACGCGGCTGACCTCCGCCTTGAAGTAGCATTCCGGATGCTTGACCCAGCAGCTGCCCTTTTTGTAAGCGATATCGTTGTGCTGCTTCATCTCAGCTAGGGCTTCCTCCAGCTTCTTCATGCCCTTTTTATTCACGTCAAGACGATCAGCGAGCTGCTTCACGGACAGCCCTTTTTCCCCCGCCCTGTATAATTCCATCAGTATAGACAGCTTGAATTTATTCATACCATGTCCTTTCCATCTGAGGCGATGCAGCACAAAATGCTACTTGTACTGCATTGCCCCCGATCCGAAATGGCGGAAGCTGCGCTTCAGCGCCGTTTCATTTTATTATTTCCGTTTTACCCGATATTAACAAAAAGGACAGGCCGTTCTGCCTGTCCTGTGTTTTTACTGTTCAGCTGTGGAAGCTGTACTGTCCGCCTGAGAAGCGTCAGCAGTTGTGGTGCTGCCTGAAGAGCTCTCGTCGGGCTGGGAGCTTTCCGCAGTGCCCGCGTCTGCTGTGCCGGCTGTGGAAGCCTCAGCAGTACCGGTGCTCACATCAGATGAAATGCTCGTTGTGCTCGATGTACCGGAGCTTGTGGAGCTGTCATTGTTGGAGCCGCCGAAGTAGATATTCACAACGTTTACAAGTATCGCAAGAATGAAGAACACTATAGCCGCGGTAGTCATTGCCTTGTTGAGCATAGCTTCCTTGGTTCTGCCGGAGTTCTTGCCGAAGTAGTTGTCGCTGGAACTGCCGGAGATCGTCTTGGACATCTGCGTCTTTGTATCCTGCATGAGCACCACGATAACTATAAATACGCATGCTATGATAAGCACGATCGCGCTGATTATTTCAAAAATACCCATTTGCTGAAAATCCTCCATATAATAAATATGTGCTAAATTGTACTAAAATGTACAAGTGATATCATACTAATCAAGTATACCACATAATAAAATAAATTGCAAGTGGTTTTTGAATATTTTCGGAATTTTTTTCATTTACGCCCGAACGCGGCACGATTTGATGAACTTACAGTCATACAGGCAATAAGTTCTACTGATAGTATTTAACGAAAGGAGCACATATGGGCTGGATAACCACGATACTAAGCGGACTTGCAGTCGGCGCAGCCATGACGATACCCGGAGTCAGCGGAGGTTCCGCGGCCATGATACTGGGGATATACGACAGGCTCGTCAGCGCCGTCAGCAATATTTTCACCGAGCCGAAACGCAGTATTCCGCTGCTGCTTAAATTCACCGCCGGAGCCGCCGCGGGAATGCTTCTGATAGCGCGGCTGATATCGTTCCTGCTGACTACTCCGGCTGAAGTTCCGCTGAGATTCGTGTTTCTCGGCGCGGTCGCCGGAGGCATTCCAATGATATTCCGTAAAGCCGGAGTTCGCCGGATAACTGCCGGGACACTCACCCTTGTTCTGGTCGGAATGTGCTGCGTGCTGCTGCTTTCCGCGCTTCCGGAGGGCATCTTCGCGCCGGGAACAGGAGGATTTTTGAGCATGATCGTGCAGTTCCTTGGCGGGATACTGCTGGCAGCGGCGCTTGTGCTTCCGGGGATAAGCGCGTCACATTTTCTCTATATACTTGGAATTTACGACTCGGTGATGGAGAACGTCAGCAATTTCGAGCTGCTCCCGCTGCTTCCTATGGCGCTTGGCGCTGTCATCGGAGCCTTTCTGACCGCAAGGGCGCTTGAATCCCTGATTGAACGGCATCCCGCCGGGACGTTCCTTGTGATACTCGGTTTTATGCTGGCGTCGCTCCGGGAGCTTCTGCCGCAGGACACAGAAGCCGTTCAGATAATCTTCGGCGCCCCATGCGTTCTGGTAGGATTCATTCCGGTGTACTGCCTGCAGTCCGACCGCCGGAGAAATAACCGCAGGTCGGGAAAAAGCAGAGATATTGTGTAAATTCGCTTGACAAAATCAATATGTAGTGATATACTAATATCAAGGCTACAAAACCTGCTGTCATGAAAAGAGGTAATATATCATGAAAATCAATGTGACCGGGGGGACTCTCCCGCAGGAAGAGATCAATTATTACACCGAGGCCGCGCTCAAGAAGTATCCTGAGCGCAACATAACCGCCATAGACATGGATATCGACGGGGATTACATCAACTGCACGTATCATTTCTGCGACCAGCCGTTTGAGCGCATACGCCGCATAACCGGCTACCTGGTGGGAACCCTCGACAGGTTCAACAACGCAAAACGCGCCGAGGAAGCCGACCGCGTAAAGCATGGGCTATCCGAGCAGTAAAATCACAGCCGCAGATTACCATGCGTATTTTTCTGCTGACATATCACATAATAAGACCTCCCGCATTTTGCGGGAGGTCTTAATTTTTTACAGACCGTGCGCGGTCAGCATTTCCTTTTCAAATTCCACCGGCTTTTTCCGGAAAATAACATTTCCATTTCTGACGGACATCAGCACGCCGGCGCGGTTTCGGAGTGCGTCAAAATCGCTCGATGCGTCAATAACGATAAAACTTGCGGGATTGCCCTCCTTAAGGAAGTATCTGTCGCCGAGATTCATCGTCCTGGCTCCGTTGCAGGATATCAGGTCAAGTGCCCTGTTCATGTATTCCGGAGCGGTAAGGTGGCAGATATGGAATCCCGCGTCAAGAACGTACATTAGATTGCCGTTGCCCAGCGGGTACCACGGGTCGCAGATGGAATCCTGTGCAAAGCATACATTGATGTCATCGTCCAGCATTTCCTTTACGCGGGTAAGTCCGCGGCGTATCGGATAGGCGTCGTAGCGCCCCTGGAGGTGGATATTCTCCGTCGGGCAGGATATGAAATTAACTCCGGATTTTTTCAGCAGCTTGAACAGCTTGAACGCATATGCGTTGTTGTAGCTTCCCATCGCGCAGGTGTGTGAAGCTGTCGTGCGGCTGCCGATTCCATTGTCCATCGCTTCATACGCCAGGACTTCAACGAAACGGGACATGTCGTCGTCGGTTTCGTCGCAATGGACGTCCACCAGCTTGTCGTATTTCACCGCAAGCTCCACCGCTTTCTTAACAGACTTCGTTCCAAGCTCCGAGGTGTACTCAAAGTGCGGTATAGCGCCCACGCAGTCTGCGCCCATTTTAAGTCCCTCTTCAACAAGCTCAGCGCCGCCCTTATAGGAATACATGCCCTCCTGCGGGAAAGCAACGATCTGAATTTCCGCAAGGTCCTTCATCTCCTCGCGCAGCTCCAGCATTGCTTTCAGTCCGATGAGGTTCGGGTCGGTGACATCAATGTGCGTTCTGATGTACTGTGTTCCGCCGAGTATCTGCTCACGCAGTCCGCGTCTGGCGCGCTCCTTGATGATGTCCGCGGTCAGCCCGCTCTTGGAGTCCGACCAGCTTGCGATACCGTCGAACAGTGTTCCGGTGGTGTTCTCGCCGAAGCTCTGTGCGGTGAACACGTAGTCCAGGTGGATATGCGGGTCGCAGTACGGCTCGCAGACCAGCTTACCGCCGAGGTCGGTGACTTCCTCCCCGGCTGCTTCCTCTGCGGATACCGCGCCGATCTTCGCAATCTTTCCGTCCTTTACAAGTATATCGGCTGACTTTCCGTTTCTGAGCTTTGCATTTTTATAGAGTGCCATTTAAATACATCTCCCATTCTGATAAGCGCCGCTCCGGATATATCGTTATCTCCCGCCGGAACAGCGCCGGATATTTTACTTGCTTCTTGCTTCGACTACTTCCTTGACGATGTACATTCCCAGCGTCAGTATTATCATGAACAGCGCTGCGACCGCAAGCGTCGGGTCAATATTGGTACGCATGTTCTCCCACATTACCATCGTGAGTGTCTTTGTATTCGCACCGGAAACGAATGTCGTTACAACGACCTCGTCAAGGCTGGTGACGAACGCAAACAGGATAGACGACACAAGCGAAGTCTTGACTGTCGGCAGAGTGACCTTGAAGAACGCGCCGACCGGAGAGGAGCCCATGCTCATTGCAGCAAGCTCCAGGTTCTCATTAACGTTTGCGAAACCGGAGAGCATGGTGACGAACACCATTGGTATACCAAGCAGCGTATGTGCGAACACCAGTCCAGGAATGCTGTTTGTAAGTCCGATGGGAGCGAATGTCGTATAGAGCGCAGCTCCGACAACGACTACCGGAACTACCATCGGCGCAATCATAATGCTCATGAATACGGATTTGCCCTTGAAGTTTATCTTGTTCATCGCGAGCGCGCCCATCGTTCCGATGACAGTCGCAAGAACTGCGGCAAGCACCGCGATCATCATGCTTCTGCCAAGTCCGACCACCCACTGCTCGTTATCGAAGAACTTCTCGAACCATTTGAAGGAAGTATCCTCCACCGGAAACTTGAAGTAATTCAGACTTGTGAACGCCTGCGGTATTATGACCACCGCCGGCAATATCATCACGATTATCAGAACTATCGTGTAAACGTACAGCATATTTCCGCCCCCTTATTTCTTCGGCACGAAGATGTTGCCGACAAACTTGAATGCGATACCGAGGATAACGAAAACGATGACCAGAAGCTCCAGCGACATAGCCGCAGCGAGGTTGGAATTGAAGTTGTTCATGTTCTCCTCGATGAGGTTGGACATCATCATGTTATCAGCGCCGCCCAGGAGAGCCGGTGCGATGTAGAAGCCCAGTGAAAGCACGAATACCATCAGCGAACCGCTGAAGATACCAGGCACTGAAAGCGGCAGGAACACATCCACGAATCCGCGCGCTGGTCTTGCGCCCATAACAGCGGCCGCAGTCGAAAGGTTCGCGTCGATTCCCTCCATATTGGACTGTAGGCTGAGGAACATGTATGGCAGCAGGATATGCGTCATGGAAACGCAGACAGCGCCGGTGGTGTACAGGAACTGTATCGGCTCCCCGGTGATGTGAAGGAACATCAGCAGCTGGTTAAGTACGCCGTTTGACTGGAGAATTATCTGCCATGCGAAGATACGCACCAACATGCTCATCCAGTATGGAATCATGATACCGCCGGTGATGAGCCTGCGGACTATCGGCTTCTTAGCTCTTACCGAAAGGTACGCCGCCGGATACGCCAGGAGCAGGCATGCTGCGGTTACTATAACGCCGGTCAGCAGGGTGTTCAGAAGCACCTTGAGATACAGCGGCTCGGTGAATATCTTGATGTAGTAATCCAGCGTGAATCCGTCAGCGCCGGTGAAGCTCTTCTTGATGATACCGAAGCCGGAAACCACCAGTGTAAGTATGATGTAAAGCAGCGGTATCGCCACCGTTGCCCATTTCAGACCGGAAAGCTTCGAAATACGGTGTGAAAGCGGTACGCCCTTTGCGTTTATGTCGCCGTTGAAACTTGTTCTGTTCGCTTCCATGTTATCACTCTCCCTTTGTTTATAGCGCAGAAAGGGCAGCACCGCAGTCTGCGGAACTGCCCCGTGGAAATCCTGCTTATTTGTCAGCTGCAGATCAGCCTACCAGCCATGCGTTGAATCGCTCCTCTACCTCGGAAAGATGTTCTGCCCAGTAGGTATTGTCCAGGTAGATCTCGGTAGAAAGCTGATCATCGGACTGACCGAGCGCAACCTTCAGATCATCGTCCATCAGTGCGACCGCATCGGGGTTCGTGGAGCCGTAAGGAATACGCTTGGAGAACTCATACTGCTGATTTGCTTCGCTCGCATATTCGATGAACTTCATTGCGTTCTCGCGGTTCGGAGCATTCTTCGGAACTACCCAGCCTGCGGTTATCATGATGCCGCCGTCATAGGTCATGGCTACCGGGGAGCCTTCGTCCTTTGCAGTCGCGATACGTCCGCTCCAGGCAAGCGCGTAATCAGCCTCGCCTGTAGAGAGCATCTGTGACGGCTCTGCGCCCTTTGTCCACCAGATTATGCTGTCCTTGATGGTATCGAGCTTTGCGAACGCTCTGTCAAGATCCAGCGGATAAAGCTCATCCCTGGAAACTCCGTCAGCCATCAGCGCTGCTTCAAGCACTGTTACGGGGTACTTCCAGACGGCGCGCTTGCCGGGATAGTTCGTTGTATCAAAGAATTGCTCCCAGTTTGAGGGCGCTGTGTCCGCCGTGTATTTGTCGGAATTATAGGCAATTACGGAAGTATAGATCTCGGCACCCATTACATATTCAAGCTGTGCCGCGTCATCAATCTTCGTGGTGATGACGTCGTAATCCATCGGCTCAAGGTAGCCCTCCTCGCCGGCGTAAACGCCCCAGTAGGCGTCGCAGTTCATCACGTCCCACTCAGTAGTATTGTTCTCGACCATTGAAATAAGCTTTGCGTAATCGGACGGAGTTACAACCGTTACGTGGATCCCGGTTTCCTCCTCAAAAGGCTTCACAATGGCGTCGATACGCGCGTCGGTATTGGTTCCGCCCCAGTCAACGAACACCAACTCCCCGGCGCTTCCGGAGCCGCTGCCGGAACTTCCGGAGCCTCCGGAACATCCTGCAAGAGCCGCTGTCATTGCCACTGCTGTTGCTGCCGCTAAGATCCTTTTGTACTTTCTCATGATGTTGCCCTCCAAATAACCTCTTTGTTCTTTTGTTTTTCTTTTTATATCTGTATTTATGCTACCGGCGGTTCTTCCACCAGCTTGAGCATTACGCCCTTTTCCCTTTCATAGATGGTAGTTACGCAGTTCGCGTTGAAGAAGAACTCCAGACGCTTCTGCGACGCGTACTGACTGAACGCCTCCGGTGAGATCTTCACGTTCAGCTCGTTTCCGTCAGCCGTTCTGATGAGCACCTTGTAATAGTCGCCCATGTATACGCTGTTGATGATGTCCGCCGTGAACGAGTTTATGTGTCCCGTGCGATCTTTCATCAGATGGATAAGCTCCGGACGGAGCGCCAGCAGGACGTCCTCCAGGTTGAACTGACGGCTGTCAAGCGGCTCCTCCACTCGCACCGGCGTATCCGAAAGCCCTGTCTGCACCATGCTGACCCAGCAGCTGTCCGTCTTTTCCTTTGAGACCACCTTGCCCTTTACCAGGTTCGTGCTGCCAATGAACTCTGCAACGAACTGGTTACGCGGCTTCTTGTATATCTCCTCCGGGCTGGAGCATTGCTGAATGACTCCGTGGCTCATGATGCATATTTTATCCGACATCGTGAGCGCTTCCTCCTGATCGTGGGTAACGCTTATTGTCGTTATTCCAAGTTCATTCTGGATCCGCTTTATCTCGAACTGCATTTCGTGGCGGAGGTTCTTGTCCAGCGCGCCAAGCGGTTCGTCCAGTAGCAGGAGCGGCGGATTATAAACGATCGCCCTTGCCAGCGCGCATCTCTGCTGCTGACCGCCGGAAAGCTGCTTCGGAAGCCGCTTTTCCATGCCGTCCAGCTTTATCAGCTTTATAATATCGTTGACACGCTCGTTAAGCTCGTCCTTGGGAACGTGGCGAAGCTTCAGCGGATACGCGATATTCTCTGCGACTGTCATGTGCGGGAACAGCGCGTAATTCTGGAACAGCATTCCGATATTGCGTTCATATGCTTTCTTCGGAGCTACATCCTCGCCGTTTATCAGGATCTTTCCGCCGCTGGCGGCTTCAAATCCTGCGATTATTTTCAGAAGCGTTGTCTTACCGGAGCCACTGGAACCGAGGATCGTCAGGAACTCACCCGGCGCCGCCTCCAGCGAAACATTGTTCAGTGCCTGGAAGCTGCCGTACATTTTACTTACCCCATCGATCTTGATGCTCTGACCTATTACGGACATTCTGATCTCTCCCTTCGGTGAAACTGACTTCCGGAGCTTTGTTTCTGTTATCCGGTATGTCCGTTTCCTTTGTTCTGGCTTAATTATATCAGAAAAATCCGCTTATGTCATTGTACTTGCAGTACAATGTTAGAAATTGATTTTTGTACTCTGTTAATCTTGCAAAATTCCTGCAAGATTATTATAATAAATGTAGCAAGCGGGGCATAAATGAACGCATTACCATTTCAAACTTGCAAATTCATATATCTGGAAAGGATGACGACATATGTTCATGACTGACATGACATGGGCAGAATTCAACAGCAGCAAGGATAAGGTGCTTATCCTGCCGGTAGGCTCCACGGAGCAGCACAGCTTTCACCTCCCATTATGCACGGACGCCGCGATCGCCGAGGGTATTTCGCGGATATTCGCGGACAAGATAGACGGAGTTATCGCCCCAACATTGTGCTACGGATACAAATCCAAGCCTATGAGCGGCGGAGGCCCTCTGTTTCCCGGAACTATCGACCTTAACGGCGAAACTCTGATACATCTAACGCTGGACGTGCTTGAGGAATTCTGTCGGGACGGTATCAAGCGGATATTCGTAAACAACGCTCACTTTGAAAACGAAGCGTTCATTCTGGAGGCGATCGACCTGGTTTCACGCAAATACCCGGACGTAAAGATACTTGAAAGCAACTGGTGGGATGTGCTTTCGCAGGATATTATCGACAAGGTGTTTGAGGACGTGAAATTCCCTGGCTGGGCGCTGGAGCACGCAGCAGTTACCGAGACATCCCTTATGATGTACCTTCGACCCGACCTGGTGCGCGAGGAATTCATTCCCGGCGACACGGATTTCACCGCTATCCCATACCATAAGTACCCTATCGTAAAGGGAATGGTGCCGGATACCGGCGCGCTTGCTTCCGCCCGCGGCAGCAGCGCAAAAAAAGGAAAACTCATCGCCGAGACCGCAGCAGATGAGTTTGTGAAGATTGCAAAAAAGGAATTCGGGATATAAAAACCGGGCGAAGAATCATCTTCGCCCGATTCTTATATTCCAAGCACAGTAAAACAGTCATAAGCCGAAAACGTATCCATGACCCATGCGTCAAGCTCGCTGAATATTTCCCGGCAGCCGTCCGGATAACCCTGCACTTCCGATTGCAGGCGCTCCCAGTCCTCGCGGGATATCTCGGTAACACCAAACGAATTAAAATCTGGCTTAACCCTCACCAGAGCGCTCAGAAAATTCTGGTTTTCATACAATACGTCATCATGGAGATAAATGGAATCGTCTTTCCAGAACGTTTCTCCGTCCCAGCTGCCCTTGCAGAACTCATAATATTCCGTACCGCTCCGCTCAGAATTTAATACAAAATACTTCATACAACTTCCTACAGCTCAATATCAAAGTGCTTCATGATATGAAGCGCGTTGACGCACTCTGCCTTGGCATTCATATCGTTGAAATCTATCCGCAAAAGCTCGCGTATCTTGTTTACGCGGTACACCATCGTGTTGCGGTGTATAAACAGCTTCTCCGCTGCCGCCGCAAGGCTGCAGTTGCTGTCAAGGTAAACCTCCAGCGTACGCACATAGCTTGTGCCGTAATCCCTGTCGCTGTCCGCGAGTACGCCCAGCACTGACCGGCAGTAGCTCCTGAGCGACTGGTCTCCGACGTTTATCAGCAGGCTGATTATCCCAAGCTCCGCGAAAAAGTAGATGCTCACATCGTCCTTGTTCTTCTCGGAATGCGACAATGCGCGCCTTGCTTCCGCATAGCTGCTGCGTATCTCGCTGAGGCTCGTCCCGACGCGCCCGAATCCTCCACACAGGCGGTAATCCCTGTGCTTACGCATGAATTCCGCACCGAATCTGCGTATTTTTTCGCACAACTCCCCAGCCGCTGCATTATCCGTGCAGGATATGTAATAGAATATCTCGTCCATGTAGATGCAGGAAACCACGCTGTGCTTCGTAATGCGCAGATAGTCCTCCATCTCCTTTTCAAGACGGGTCATGAGGTTATCGTAATCCATGCGGTGATACGCTGAGTCCCCGCGGAAGTCCGGGCGCAATATCATTATCGCCCCTGGCTTGCTGAGGTCCGCACCGCAGTGCACGCCCATCTGACGGACGGTTTCCTGCGAGATGTTCCGCGAAAACAGAAGTTCCGAAAAGAATCCCGCGGAGCTGCGCTCTTTCAGCTGATTCGTGATTATCGTATCCGCTATCTCGCGGGTGACATCAACAAGCTTCAGTTCCCACGGCATACGGTATAGAGGCATGTTAAGCTCATTCGCAAGACGTATCATTCTCGGAGGGATGCTCTTTATATGATCCGGACTGCACAGCACCACAACTCCGGCAGTACCGTTCTGGGAACACTCCTCCAGCATGCTGCACAGCTGGTCATCGGAAAAGCGCTCGCCCATACCGGTGATGAACACCAGCTCGCCGCCATGCACCCACTCGCTGACGTGCTCCGCCTGGTTGATGTAGACCCAGGTTATATTGTGATCAAGACCGCCGCTGCCACCGACAAGCTCTATTGTCGCAAAGCATTTCAGCTCCGAAAGATTACTGCATTTTATGTTCAATCACATCCACCCCAATACCGAAATATAGGGATATTATAGCATTTTCTGCGGCATGTGTCAAGGAATCCACCAATCCGGTGTCAGCTGACCCAGGGTCAATAC
>CAKSHT010000055.1 GCA_934457235.1 uncultured Oscillospiraceae bacterium | reverse complement strand
TTGCCAATATTACGCTTCGCTTATTGGCAAAACTCGATTTTTCGTCAGATAGTACAAATTGAGCGCAGGCGGGCTGATGCCCGTCAAGCGAAATTTGTGCAAGATGACGTAAAAGATGCAAGAAAGCGTTGCGTAAGCCGAAGGCGTCGCTTAGCAAAGGCTTTAGCCGTTAATTGTGCGGTGTTGCCTTTATAACTATTTACATTTTGCCATTTATATACCCCATAAAACCGCATGGATAAAGGCTTTAAGGATATTTAATATAAGCAAGAAGGGGCGACATATACCGTCACCATTCTCTATTATCTAAACACTAGGACATTATTTATTACCTTAAATATAGTTGTAATTTTTGGGGATGTTGACAAGTCGGGTGAGCCAAACTCGATATTACAAGAACCGCTTTCAGATTCGTCTGGGAGCGGTTCTTGTGTTTCATCTGAAAGCTGCTCAAACTCACGAATTTCTTCAAATGTGACGGTCTCCTGAGTGTTGTTCATGGTGAAGGATATGTCCAGAAGCAAAGAAATACGACAGGAGTTACAAGGAGCAGTCAGTAAAGCTGGCGCTGGAAACAGGAGCAGGCATATTGAACCCAGCAATAGAAAAATATTTTTATGAAATATTTGACAAGCCTGAATTGCGTGAAAAAGCTCCTGTGGAAATGGAGCGGCGTAAAAAAGAAAACCTATAAAGGCTAAGGGGATATGGATTAAATATTTGAAGTTATGAAAGAAGCTTAATATCAAAGCAAAATGTTAGAATCACATTTACTGTTTCGCTATATGTCATTATTCATAAAAGATATTCCGAAAAAGCATACTGATTTGGCAGATTCCACTTGACAATCGACCGAAAAGGTGTTATAAATAAACCAAAGATCGTCTTCGGAAAATCCGGAGAAGGAATAACAAACAGGAGGTACTGTGACTATGATGGGAAGACTCAGAGCGATGCGTGAACCGCTCAAATACGTACAGGGCAGAGATGCCCTGCTGAAATTCCACGAGGAAATGGGCTACATGGGCAAGCGCTGGCTGTTTGTATGTTCAAACAGTGGCTACAAAGCCTGTCATGACAAGATAGAAAAGAGCTTCGGCGACCTTGACGATTACAGACGTTACGAAGTTTTCGGCGGTATTTCAAGCAACGGCGAGATCAACAAGATGAAAGCCATCGTTGAAGCCGACAACATCGACGCCGTTGTCGCAGTCGGAGGCGGAAGCGCAGTAGATACCGCAAAGGCGACCGCGTATTACACAGGAAAGCATATCGTCATCGTGCCGACAGTAGCCGCTACCGACGCTCCCTGCACGGGACTTTCCGTAATTTACAACGACGATCACAGTTTCGATAAGTACTTGTTCTATCCCACAAACCCAGACGCGGTAATGGTGGATACCACAGTCATCGCTAACGCCCCGGTAAAGTTCCTGGTCGCGGGAATGGGCGACGCTCTCGGCACCTACTTCGAGGGACGCGCTTCGATACGCACGGAATCCGCGAGCCTTGAGGGCACGGGTATCACAAGAGCAGGACAGGCGCTTGCACGTCTTTGCTACGATACGCTCCGTGAATACGGCAAGCAGGCGATTGAGGCCTGCAAGGTACACGCAGTTACTCCAGCGCTTGAAAATATCGTTGAGGCTAACGTTTACCTTTCGGGCGTCGGTGCGGATAACGTGAACTGTGCGGCTGCTCACTCGTTCTACAACGGCGTTACCTCCCTCGGAATAAAGCACGCAGACCACGGCTGCTGCGTCGCACTCGGCACGCTTGTTCAGCTCGTACTAGAGGGCGCCCCCAAGGAAGAATTCAAGGAGGTTCAGGATTTCTGCCTTGAGGTAGGACTTCCGGTAACTCTCGAGGAAATCGGCGTTACCACTCCGGAGCAGGTTAAGACCATTTCCGAGAACGCTTGTATCCCCGGTGAAACTATCCACAACCTCGCCGGCGACGTCCAGCCCGTCGAGCTGTATGACGCGATCATGCAGGCGGACGCTATGGGTAAGATCGCTCTCGGAAAGTAAATCTTAATTATTAACAATAAAGCCCTTGAAATATAATTTCAGGGGCTTTATTTTTGCGGCGCGGACGGAACGTCCGCCGCGTCAGCCGCACAGAATGCCGAATAATGGCGTTCTGTAACCAAATTTTCACTTAAAACGCATTTTCCCGGCTTGCATTGAAGCAGATTTTATGGTATAATGTAAATTGTATATCAATGCGCAGTTTTACTGTATACTATTATTTATATAAAGGAATTACTATGGAAAATCAGGAAAGCAGTTTAATATACGGCAGGAACGCCGTAACGGAAACGCTGAATTCCGACAGGGAGATCGACACGGTTTACGTCCAGAAGGGCGCCTCCCTCGGTAAGATAATGGCGCTTGCGAAGAAGAATGGCGCCGTTGTCAAGGAGGTCAGCGATGAACGGCTGACAGCGATGTGCGGCACTCCGAAGCACGGCGGTACCGCAGCGGAGATCGCGTCCGCATCCTATTCCACCGTGGAGGATATCCTCGCGGCGGCGCAGGAAAAGGGCAAACCCCCGTTCATAATCATCGCAGATGAAATAGAGGATCCGCATAACCTCGGCGCGATAATCCGTACTGCAGAGGCGGCGGGCGCCGACGGGCTGATAATCCCGAAAAGGCGCAGCGCGTCCCTCAACGCAACGGTGTTCAAGACCTCCGCTGGTGCGGCGGCGTGGCTGAAGGTAGCGCGGGTGCCAAACCTCGTGGATACGATCAAGCGACTGAAAGAGAACGGCGTGTGGGTATATGGCATGGAGGCAGACGGAACTCCCTTTGATAAGGCTGATCTGTCCGGTGCGGTGGCACTGGTGATCGGCAGCGAGGGCTTCGGGCTTGGCAGGCTCGTCCGCGAGAACTGCGACATGACGCTGTCCCTGCCGATGTTTGGAAAGGTCAATTCACTGAACGCCTCGGTTTCAGCCGGAATACTCATGTATGAGGTCGTAAAGCACCGCGGCTGAACCGGCGGTCAGAATTAGAGGAGAGATATTGATGTCTGATAAGTACAGCATTGACGATATTCTTGCGGAAATAGACAAAAAGCGCAGTTCCTCCGGGCACGGCGAACAGCATACGGAGAGCGTCACCGAGATAATCGGCGGCAGTGAGCTTGACCAGCTGATGCGCAGCAGCGGCGCGCGCACACGCATGTCCGAAAGCGAGCGTGAGGAGCTGGAGCAGACTGAGGAGGAAGCCGCCCACGAACGCGCGGAGAATATCCGACGCGCAGCGGAAGCGAACGAAAAGCGCCGTGCGGAGCAGCTCAGGAAAAAGTCCGAGGACGATGAGAAGCGCCGCGCCGCCCGCGAGGAAAAGGAGCGCCGAGAAGCCGAGCGCGCCGAGCGTGCAGAGCAGAAGCGCTTTGAAGCGGAGCAGAAAAAGCAGCGCGAGCTTGAGGAAAAGCGCCTTGAGCAGGAGCGCGAGGAGCAGCGCAGACTTGAAGCGCGCCGAGCCGAGGAAGAGAAAACCATGCAGTTCTCGGTGAAGAGCGAGGAGCCGCAGGAGCCGGAGCACTCCGGATACACCGCAGAGCTTTCGTCGCCGATGGAAGCTGCGAAGCTGTTCGCAGAGCCGGAGGAGGACGTAAAGGAGTACGTGCAGCCGCAGAGCGAGCATGTGCAGCCGTTCGTGAAGCCGGCGGTGTCGGGAGCTGATGACGATATCGTGTTCCATACCCGCAGCGACCTTGTGACGACGGAAACCCAGAAGCTCCGCAAGCTGAAGCGTATTGAGGAGATAAACAAGGCGCTCCTGGCAGCCGACCGCGCCGCCGAGGAGCCGGACGACCTTGTGGACTCCCTCAACCCGATGGAATCCCGTGAAAAGGCGGTGGACGAGCTGAAGAGCGGCTCTGTGCCGCAGGAGATAGGCGACACGCTGGCTGTGTCCGGCAACGATCTGAAGAAGATGTCCGGCGGGGAAGCGGAGCGCGTCAAGGAGTATTCTCCCGTGACATCGCGCAAGAAGCCGCACTCCAGCGCCGACGATATCCTGTTCACTCCGGGCGCCCAGAAAAAGCAGGACGTTTCCGAAAAGGAGCGCCGTAGCAGCGACGCGCTGATAGCTTCCCTCAACGAGAAGCTGAAAGAGCAGCGTGAAAAGAACCTTGCGGAGGAGCGCACCGTAACTCTGACGGATCTCTCCGACAAGACGCTGCCGCCCCGCGCGCTCAATATTGATTACGATAACAAGGTGATAGACACCAGCATTCTTCCCAAGACCGACCCGGTCGCTGCGGTGCGGGAGGCGGAAGCCCTCGCAGCCCGTAAGAAGCGCCGTATCTCAAGCTTCATGCTTGAGGATATCGACGACGAGCAGGAGGAGCAGGACGAGGAAGAGGATGACGAGGAGGACGAGGACGAGGTAATCGACCTGGACGACGAGAACGTAATAACCGAGCGCCTTGAGCGCGCCGGAAAGGGTCTGACGGGACGTCTGGTGATACTCGGTCTGCTGACCGCTGCGGCGATAATCGCAACGGCGTTCTTCACGTTCAAGATAAACGGAGTGCCGATACTCTCTCAGCTCTCCACGAATTTCGAGGTGTTCCTGTACACCGAGCTGACGATAGGCATTCTGAGCTTCGCGGCGTGCTCCAGTGTAATCACCAACGGATTTACGCGCCTGCTGAAAAAGAAGCCGGACGGCGACACGCTGTGCGGATTCGCGCATATCGGCGCGCTTGCAAGCATAATAGTATATCTTGCCGAGCCGAATTATCTGATGATGAAGCAGTCGTTCGTGTATCTGATGGTATCCATGCTGGCGCTGTGTTTCAATACGGTGTCAAAGCTGTGCACCGTGCGGGCGGCGAAGAACAATTTCCGGTTCATCTCCGGGGATATGGAGAAATATTTCGTCGAGTGCACCGACGGCGAGGACGCTGAACAGCTCTCCCGCGGCGCAGTGCGCGGATTCCCGGTAGTCGCTTCCATGCGCAAGACCGAGATGCTGTGCGATTTCATAATTTCCACCTACTGCGAGGATATCTCGGACCGTATTTCAAGAGTCATGACTCCGATAATCCTCGGACTTTCCGTTGTCGGCGGAGCGATAGGATTTTTCAGCACCAGCGCCGGCAATTCCGGAAGCATAATGAATCAGTGGTCGTTTGCGGCGACTGTGTTCTCCGCCGTTCTGTGTATCGGCGCGACATTCACCGGGGCGCTCGTCGTTATGCTCCCTATGCTCAGCGCCTCCAGGAAGAACGGACAGCGCCGGGCGGCTATTCTGGGCTACAGCGCCGTAGAGGATTTCAGCGCGGTGAATTCCGTGCTGGTGGAGGCAAAGACGCTGTTCCCCGCAGGCTCTGTTTCTATCCGCAATATCTGGGATTACAACAAGAACGGTGCTAATGGCGCGCAGCACGTCACCATCGACGAGGCTATAATCTACGCCGCGAGCCTTGCGGTAAGCTCCGACAGTATCCTGGCGGATCCGCTGTTCAACATGCTCAACTACAAGCCCGCGCTGCTGAAAAAGGTGTCCAACTGCGTATACGAGAGCGGACTTGGCGTTTCCGGCTGGGTCGGCAGCCGCAGGATACTCCTCGGCAGCAGGGATCACATGAAGTCCCACGGGATAGTAGTCCCGGACGCAAAGAAAGAGAGCGCCCTCAACAAGAACCACGACGAGGTGGTTTACCTGGCGGTAGCCGGCGAGGTGTGCATGCTTTTCTTCGTTACGCTGTCTGCAAATCCGCAGGTGCGCGAGCAGGTGCACAAGCTCTCCAGAAACGGCGTGAGCCTTGTTATCAAGACTGTTGACGGCATACTCAGCGAGGGCGTTGTGTCCGAGCTTTTCGATATCTATGCTGACGACGTGCGGATACTCCCGGCGGAAATCCACGACCTGTTCGACGAGCACACGAAATACGCCGGAAAGGGCAGCGCCGCGGTATCCTGCGACGGTACTTTCTCATCGCTCGCTTCCTCCATCAACTGCGCGAAGGCTCTCAGGGAGCGTATAAGAATGGGCTGCATAATGGAGATAGCCGGCGTAGCGCTTGGCGTACTCCTGGCGTTCATCTTCGCGGCATTCAAGAATTTCACTCCGTTCGACGGCTTCTGGATAGCCGCATATAACGCTGCGTGGCTCGTGCTGACCGCGCTTGTCATGAGTTTCAAGCGCATATGACCCTGGACGAGGAATATATGACAAAGGCGCTGGCGCTTGCTGAACGCGCCTATGTGTTGGGCGAGATACCGGTAGGGGCGATAGTCGTTTCACCGGAGGGTGAAATAATCGGCGAGGGCTGGAACCTGCGCGAGCAGCTCCAGTCCCCGACCGCGCATGCTGAAATTCTCGCGATCGAGCAGGCGGCAAAGACTCTGGGGAGCTGGCGGCTCTCCGGGTGTACGCTGTACGTCACGCTGGAGCCGTGCCCGATGTGCGCCGGGGCTATCATGAATTCCCGGCTGAAGCGCGTCGTTTACGGCGCGTTCGATGACAAGAACGGCGCATGCAGCTCCGTCGTAAATCTGTTCGAGGAGCGGTTTACGCACATTCCGTTCGTGCGCAGCCGCATACTCATGCAGGAGTGCGGCGACATACTGACAAGATTTTTCAGGGAGCTTCGGGACAGGGACGTCTGACGGAGCAATAAAATATGAAAGACCGATGACATGAACAAATACCAGACGCTGGCAAGCAATACCATAATTCTGGCGATCGGGCAGTTCGGTTCCAAGATACTTGTGTACTTCATGCTCAGATTCTACACAAGCATGCTTGGCGCGGACGGGTTCGGTGACGTGAACAACATCATCAACGCTTCGTCGCTGCTGATATCTGTGGTAACGCTCTCTATAAACGAGGGTGTGCTTCGCTATGCGCTTGATAAGGCGAACAATGGCAAGCATGTCCTTTCGATAGGGCTGAACACCGCGATAATCGGACTTGTGCTGTTCGCAGCGGCGGTTCCGCTTATCGGATTCATCGACATGCTGGCGCAGTACAAGTGGCTGATATACATGTACGTCGCCACGGGAAGCGTCAAGGGTATCTGCGCGATATACGTCCGGGCGCGGGGGCATGTCAAGCTGTTTGCGGTGGACGGTATCCTCACCACGATATCCGTTATAATTCTGAACCTGCTGCTGCTCGGAGTTTTCAAGCTCGGCGTTGTTGGGTATATCCTGTCTGTGTCGCTGGCGGACCTCATTTCCATCGTATTTCTGACGATAAAGGCGAAGCTGTACAAGCAGTACCGTCCTCTCGGAAACGACCCGGTTCTTGCGAAGTCAATGATACGCTACAGTATCCCGCTGATGCCTACCACTGTCATGTGGTGGATAATCAACGTATCGGATACGTTCATGGTTACTGCGTTCTTCGGAAGCGCCGCGAACGGCGTGTATTCGTTCGCGTTCAAGTTCCCGAACCTCGCGGCTATCGTCGTCGGGATATTCTCCCAGGCGTGGCATATGTCCGCCATCACGGAGCGCAATTCCCGCAAGATAAGCCAGTTCTATTCCAACGTGTTCAGCATGATAGAAACGGTCATGTTCATCACCGCTTCCGGCATACTGCTGGTGCTGCGGCCGATAATCATGCCGTTCTTCGGAAGCAGGGAGTTCGCCGGGGCTTATATCTATGTACCGTTCCTGGTGGCGGCGGTGGTTTTCCAGAGCTTCAATAACTTCTTAAGCTCGATATACGAGGCCTGTAACAAGACAACGCACTCGTTCATCTCCAGCGTTATCGGCGCTGGAAGCAACGTGCTTCTGAATCTGATATTGCTCAACTCCCCGATGGGAGTTCTCGGCGCGGCGCTTGCTACGCTGATAAGCTATGTGCTGGTGTACATTTTCCGCGTTATCGACACCAGGAAGTACCTGTACATGAGCGTGAATTTCCCGATGATGTTCCTTAACCTGGGGCTTCTTGCGGTCATGTCGGTGTTCGTCATGACAATGCAGGAGGGACTGCTGCTGAATGTGCTGAACGCCGTGGTGTTCCTTATCATCGTCGCGATAAACTTCAAGTCGGCGGTGCAGGCGGTAAAGCTGTTCATAAACCGCAAGAAGGGCGGCGCTAAGCCCGACAGTTCCGGCGATTAAAAAAACGGAACTCCGGGTGCATGGCTATAAAGCTTCGGGACTGCAAAAAAGGCACCCGGTAACCGGGTGCCTTGTATATGATTCACTGCAATTTGCTGAGCGTCTTTTCGGAGTTGTTCACGACCGAGAGAAGCGCCGCAGCCTGCTTGGAGTATTCCTGCTCGATGCGTGCCGTGGTTATCTTCTCGTCCTCGGAGCCGCCGTTCTCGGCAGCGGAGCGCGCGCGGATATCCTCGATGGAGAGCGCCGCGGACGTCAGCCCGGACACTTTCTCTTCCGGAATGCTGAACACATGCTCGTCGTTGGACTTCCCGGCGCTGTAGATCATTCTGTAGCAGCGGTACACCGCCATCGACAGGTAGGAATACACAGCCTTTGACAGCTCGGAATTCTTCGCCTTGATGAGCAGCGTGAAAATTATCTCGATGGAGTTCGTCAGAAGCTTCTTCTGGAAGAACACGGACAGCCCGGAGGGCGCGCCCTCGTACTTCTCAACTGAGGAGCTTTCCGGAAGCTCCTGCTCCGTGACTGAAGCGCCGGTGCTCATCGGCGAGCGACCCAGCAGGTAATCTATAGAAACATTGTAGTAGTCCGCAACGCGCACAAGAAAATCAAGACCGCATTCGCGCTTGCCGTTCTCATAGTGTGAAAGCAGCGCCTGTGTGACGTCAAGGTCAGCCGCCGCCTGCTTCTGGCTAAGACCCCGTTCCTTACGCAGAAGCGTCATGATACGGGGGAAGTCTTTGTTCATACATTTTCTCCTTGTTGTTATTTTCCCCATGGTTTTGTTTTTGTGTATAATACCATATTGTATATTATAAACTGAATATTCCGATTTGTAAAGTGTCATATTACACAAAAAAACGACACCCACATAGGGCATAATCTATAATATTCATGCGGTCTTAGCCGGATTTCGACCGGATCTGACGCGCGTACGCAAGATGTTGTGATAACGTTCTGTATATAACGGCGGCAGAAAAGGTAAACGCAATGTATAATCCGACACAATTCTACAAAAAGTATCACAATGCGCCCGGAGCCTTATTCCATGCTCTCCGGCGAAACATGACAGGAACGGCGTAACGCCGACAAAATATTACGAAAGGTATATCAAAGATGAAGAATTACTATTTGTATCTTATCCGTCATGGACTTACACAGGGAAATCTGGACGGAAAATACATCGGACAGACCGACCTTGCCCTCTGCCCGGACGGCGAAAAGGAGATACGCAGACTTGCGGCGACCGGAGTTTATCCTGGCGTTGAGCGCGTGTATTCCTCCCCGCTTAAGCGCTGCACTGAAACGGCGGATATAATCTACCCGGAGATACAGCTCACAAAGGTAGACGAGATCGCGGAGATGGATTTCGGTGAGTTTGAGGGAAAGCGCCAGAAGGACATCGCGAACCTCCCGGAATACACCGAGTGGCTGAAAGGCGGTCCGGAGGCATGTCCCCCCGGCGGCGAGAAGTTCGGTGATTTCTCCCTGCGTTGCATAAGCGGTCTGGACATAATTTTCAGCGACATGATGAAAAAGGGGCTGACCCGTGCGGCGGTGATAACCCATGGTGGAGTTATAACTAATCTGCTGGCGGGCTTTGGTCTGCCCAAGGGAAAGCCCGCGGATTTCATGCTCCCTCCCGGCGGCGGATATGAGATAATCCTGTCCACGTTCCTCTGGGAAAAGGGACCGGTATTCGAGATCAGCGGCAGACTTTTTTAATTTACGTGATCACAGTGAAAGGGAAAGAAATGACAGTACAGGAATTACAGACAAAGCTATTTGAGCTTGATATCCCGCATTATTATTACAACATCTGCGGTACCGGCGAAGACGACGATCAGCGTATCTGCCTGATAAACGAGGGCGGAAGATGGCTGGTGTATTACAGCGAG
Source organism: uncultured Oscillospiraceae bacterium (assembly GCA_934457235.1). GTDB lineage: Bacteria > Bacillota > Clostridia > Oscillospirales > Ruminococcaceae > CAG-115. The sequence goes on along the minus strand of CAKSHT010000055.1, from coordinate 4,018 downwards.
GACGGCGACCGCCTGGAGCTTTCAGAGTACGACGACGAAGGCTCCGCCTGTGCCGACTGCCTGGGCAGGCTCGCGGAATGAAGAAGCTGCTGAAGACCGCTGCTGCCGTGCTGCTGTCGCTTGTAATTACCGGCTGCTCCGGCACGAAGAACCAGCCGCTGGAGGTGGATTACACGCCCCAGGCGGGACAGAACTGCGTAACTCCGCCGTTCTGGGTGGTGGAGGACGCGGACACCGGAGCGCAGATATTTCTGCTCGGCAGCATGCACGCGGGAGTAAAGGACGCTCAGTACCCAGACTATATCCTCGACGCAATGCGCAACAGCAGCTGGGTTGCGCCGGAGATGGATACAGTGGCGTTCAGCAATGACTTTATCCTCCGGCAGAAGTGCGTGAAGTACCTGCTGCTGGACGGCGTGACCGCCAGGGACGTTATCGGCGCGGACTATGACAGCATAGCCGCGTATTTCCGCAGCCGCGGGATCTGGCAGGACGGCATGGAGAGCCTGTGCCCGTTCATGTGGGCGTCGGCGGCAAGTCCGCTGGTCATGGATCAGGCTGGACTTGATACCGAGTACGGCACGGAGAACGTCCTGCTGGAGCTTGCCCATAAGGAGGGCATGAAGATCCGTGAGATAGAGGGCGGGGAAGCGCAGTACAAGATGATGGGAAGTATCCCGATGAGCGTACAGCTTGAAACCCTGGAACAGTGCACGAGCGACGAGAGCATAAAGCGCCAGGCGCAGGAGTCCACGGAGCTTTACGAAGCGTGGAGCAGCTTTGACGACGGGTATTTCAGCGAACTTGAGGTCTATGACCCGTCGCAGGTGAGTGACCAGGAATCCTGGCAGACCTATTATGACATGATGTACACCGACCGCCAGAAGCTGATGGTGGATTTCATCATCGACGCCCTTCAAAAAGGCGAGCTTGGATTCGTGTTCGTCGGGACGATGCATTATTACGCTGAGCCGTCCGTGATATCCCAGCTTGAGCAGGCGGGATATACGGTCAGGGCGATACGCGGCACTGAGGCGGCTGAGCTGGCGGCGGCATAATTCCCGGAACCGGCGCATATATTTCAGCATGACGAAAGGAGAACGCCATGCTGAAATTATTTGACCGCCGCCGGACAAGCCCCGATGAACGCCGTTCGCAGGAGCTTCTGAGGGAGTATGAGGAGCTTACGCAGCGCCTTGAGCAGATACGCTCGTTCTTTGACCTGGCGCAGGAGGATTCCGACATTGACGCGCTGATATACGAAGAAAACGCCGTCCAGTGCAGATTGTCCGCGCTCTATCAGCGGGCGCGGGAGATGGGTGTGCACTTCGGCATCGCAGACCGCCGGAGGAATTAAGTCGGTACGCGGACGGACGTATGTTATCCGAGCGGCTCTGTTAAGCCGTTACAGCCCGGAGGAAACCGCTTCAGGAGTCGGAATAAATGTTTTTTGAAAAAAATCGCGTTTTTTTGAAAAAAGCCCTTGACAAAACTGAAAGACCGTGATATAATAATATAGTCGTTGAGAGCTAAAACTCAGCGGGAAATAAATGCGGGTGTGCTGGAACTGGCAGACAGGCACGTTTGAGGTGCGTGTGTTGTATGACATACGGGTTCAAGTCCCGTCACCCGCACCAACAAAAAGACCGTCCAAATCGGACGGTCTTTTTGTTTATCACCGGGAGGCATATCCGGTATTCCCGACACGATCTCCAGATGCGTAAATAACTGCGGGTACCCAGCGGATCCGTGTCGCTGATTATCCAGGCGGGTCAGTGACGGACAAATACTGGCGTATTTGCGCGGATATCCGGGATTCGCCGCGGGTGCTGCCGGCAATTACTGTCGGGCGCTACTTGACAAATCCGCCCGGAGGTGTTATAATATTCTTATCGACGCGGATATAGTTTATCGGTAAAACATTAGCTTCCCAAGCTGAGGTGGTGGGTTCGACTCCCATTATCCGCTCCATATGAAAATCGCTTCCTCTGACCGGGGAAGCGATTTTGTTTTTTATGTGGTTCAGTTTTGCCTGGGCAGCCGTGGGTATCAGATGTCATATTTTTTTGAAAAATTTCAAAAACCCTCTTGATATATATATATATATATATGGTATAATGAATCTTGTGCCAAAGATTCACATAAAAAAGAAGATGAAAACGGATTTTTGGCACAAATAAACGGCGCCTTATGTGGCGTCAAAACAGGAGGATTTATATGAAAAAAAGGATACTTGCGGCACTGGTAATGTCCGCACTTGTGCTCTCAATGGCAGGCTGCGGCGGAACATCGGAATCCGGCTCCAGCCCGGCGGACGATACGTCCGGGGAGTCTGTTTCCGTCAGCACGGAAAACACCACCTCGGCAGCTGAGCCGACAGCGGCGGACAGTTCGCCGGCAGATATTGCGACGGCTGAGCAGTCCGAAGCGGAGGAACCGGAAAATGAAAAGTACATCACCGACAACGATGTGCAGTTAAAGGACGGTTATCTGACATTCACGCAGGACGACACGGGTTATGTTTACGATATCGTGAACAAGAAGATGTACGACTATGATATTAAGACGCTTGGCGAAAATCCGGTCGTAAGAGGAAAGCTGGCAGTCGGCTACTGTGTATACAACCTTGAAACCAAAGAGGTTATTGCTGACCGTTATAACGATTCCAAAGAATATGCTGTAATTGACAGAGAAAATGGATATACAGGAGAACCGTATATTCCGATCGTGAAAATTGAATCAAGTCCTTCCGGAAATACTGTTTCCGCTGGCGTCATGGACACCAACTGCGAGTGGGTGGTACCGCTTTCGGTAGACAATGATCTGAGTAAAACAATGACGACTATACAGTATATCAAGGGTTATGAGAACGGTATTGTAGCCATTGGTTCTAGTTGGCGTGATTGTTATTATGATTTATTAAACGATAGATTTACAATATAAGTGCAACACATGGAAAAAATAATGACACATAAAGCAACTCGTGTTATAATGGGAGTAACCACACAACCATAAACAGGAGGAGCAATATGTGCCATTACACCCATTTTACCACAGAAGAGCGAGAAATGTCAAGAGTTTTGAAAGCCCAGGGATTCAGCATTCGGGTAATTGCCCGAATGCTGAATCGGTCTCCGTCCTCGGTGAGTCGAGAGTTTCGCAGAAATTGTTATGCCAATGGCGAATATGCCGCACATCATGCAGATAAGCTTTACCGAAAGAGAAGAAAAAACTGTGGCAGAAAGCCCAAACTCAAAGAAGGACCGGCACGTGATTATGTACTCGAAAAGATGTCATTAAGGTGGTCTCCCGAGCAGATCGCCGGTCGTTCCAAGCTTGACAATGAGCCATTCGGCATTTCATTTCCAACCATTTATCGTGCTATCGATTCCGGTGTTTTGCCCCCTCAGCTTAAGAAAATTATGCGTTTCAAATGGCAACACAAGAAGTGCAAAGGCGAGGATAAGCGTGGCAAAATCCCCGATACTACGCCAATCAGTAAACGTCCTGCCGGTGCAGAAAATCGTACCCGCTTTGGTCATTGGGAAAGTGATACTGTTCTTGGAATGCGTAAAACAGGCTGTTTCGGCACTCATGTTGAACGCAAGTCCGGTTATCTTGTTGCTTTCAGAATCAATGACAGGCAGGACAAGGCGTTCAATATAGCAACTATTAAAGCCTTTTCAGCTATTCCCGATAAGTTGAAGAAAAGCTTTACTGTAGATAACGGCAAGGAATTTGCAGCTCACAAGGAACTGTCTGAAGCAACAGGTATGAATGTGTATTTCTGTGACCCTTATTCTCCTTGGCAGCGTGGCACGAATGAAAACACCAACGGTCTGCTGCGGCAGTTCTTTCCAAAAGGTACTTCCTTTGCTGATGTTACCGATGAAGATCTACAGCACTTTGTTGATATGATTAACAATCGTCCGAGAAAACGTCTCAATTTCCTTACTCCCTTTGAGGTGCTCAAAAAATTTTTTCACTGATTTTGTTGCACTTGACTTGACAATCTATC
>CAKSHT010000054.1 GCA_934457235.1 uncultured Oscillospiraceae bacterium | reverse complement strand
CCGTTGCCTATCTCCGCGAAAACTATCGTATCATCGACAGAAGCGCTGTACACTTCGCCGGAACGCGAGTACAGCTGGAACTCCCTGCCGTTGCGGTCGTAAATGAGCGCGCGGCGCGGGTTCGTGCAGAGCACGGGATTCTGCATGCCGTGCTGCACGTTGGCTATCATCGCGCCTTCGGAGTTGTATGTGTAGAAATAGGTATCCGTCAGCAGGCAGAAATTATCGCCCAGGTCATCCAGAACATAATCCGTGCTGCCGGGCAGGTCAACGGGAAATCCGCCCTTGCCAACGTCCAGCGCGGCATCCTTCAGCGGAGCGATTATCCTGCTCCAGTTTATGGCTACCAGCATTATGACAAGCACTATCAGTGTCAGAATGCCGATATTGAGCCAGAATTTCCGCATGGCGCGTTTTTTTCTGAACTTATTTATATCGTTCCTGTTATCCATCAGCAGTCCCTGCTTTCTGCCGCTTACGCGGCTCTCCCCAAGCCATTTTCGACATAATGCATAATTACAGACTATGTTTATTATACAACATTACCGGCAATTCGTCAATACTCCACTCGGTTAAGGTAAAGCCCCTCCGGTGGGAGCGTCTTTCCGGCGTAATTACGGTCGCCGGTCGCCAGCGCCCTGCGGATATCGTCGGGCGTGAGCCTGCCCTCGTTTATATATATGAGCGTGCCAGCGCATATCCTCACCATGTTGTAAAGAAATCCGCTGCCGCTTATCCGCAGTTCGACATTGGTCCCGCTGCGCTCTGCACGGAAGCTGTATATCTCACGGACGGTAGACTTCATGCGTGCCTTTCCCTCCGCCCGGCAGAATGCAGCGAAATCATGCTCGCCCACCAGCAGCAGCGCCGCCTGGTTCATCTTGTCCAGGTCAAGCTCGTAGGGATAGTGATACGCGAGCTTCTGCTGGAACACGTCCCTCTGCGGAGTGTTCGCGATAAGGTAGACATACTCCTTGCCCTTTGTGCAGTACCGTGCATGGAAATCCTCCGGCGCGTCATCGCAGGAAAGCACCGCGATATCCGGCGGTAACAGCGTGTTCATGCCTTTCATGAAGCCCTCGCATGGTATCCTGCTGTCGATATGGACGTTAAAGCAGAACTGCCGCGCATGCACCCCGGTGTCCGTCCGGGAGCAGCCGTAAATGACCGGCGCCGGTATTTTCAGCAGCTTTCCGATGCAGTTTTCGACTACCTCCTGGATAGTCACCGCATTGTCCTGCCGCTGAAACCCGTGGTATTCCGCGCCGTTGTATGCGATAAAAACCTTTAAGTTACGCAATGTCTCACCTCGTCACGGAAGCACCGGGAAGCAGTTGATAACGATGACCCCGGCAAACAGTGCCAGCATTATTCCGATAGCAACGTAGTCCCTCGGAGCGGTATGCATGACTTTCAGCCGAGTGCGTCCCTCGCCGCCGTGATAGCAGCGGCACTCCATTGCCGTGGCAAGCTCGTTCGCGCGCTTGAACGCCGAAACGAACAGCGGTATCAGCACCGGGATAAGGGATTTTGCCTTTTTGATAAGTCCACCTGTGTCCATCTCTGCGCCGCGGGCTTTCTGCGCGGACATTATTTTGTCCGTTTCCTCGACCAGCGTTGGAATGAATCTCAGCGCAATGGTCATCATCATTGAAAGCTCGTGCACCGGAACGTGTATCTTTTTCAGCGGCGAAAGCAGCCGCTCGATGGCGTCCGTCAGCATGATGGGCGACGTGGTGTAGGTCAGCAGCGACATGCCGATGATGAGCGTAAGCACGCGTATCAGCATGAAAAGCGCCGTATCTATGCCCTCCGGATAGATCTCAATGAACTCCCACTTGAACAGCGGAGTTTCGCCCTTGACGAAAAACAGATTGAGTATTCCGGTGAAGATCATCAGCGGAAGAATAGGCTTCACGCTCTTGAAGATCATGATAATCTTGATTTTCGCCAGAGCGTAGCACAGCACCATGAACAGCAGTCCGAGCAGCAGCCCGGTGTAGCTCTGCGCCGTGAAAAGTATAACAAGGTACAGTATATCCAGAACCAGCTTAACGCGGCTGTCAAGCCTGTGTATGACCGAGTTCCCCGGAAAATACTGCCCGATAGTAATGTCCTTTATCATCTTTTGTTCTGTTCCTTATCTGTCAGCCCTTTATCAGCGGGAGCAGGCGCTCCGCGGCTCTCTCGGTGGTGTAGATGTCACTGCCGATATCCGTGCCCAGCTCCTTGAGTATATGGCTCATTCTGGTGACCTGCGGGACGTCAAGACCTATCTTCGCAAGTTCGTCAGTCCGTGCGAATACCCTGTCCACCGTGTCGTAGCAGAAAAGTCTGCTCTTGTTCATGACAAGCACCTTGCCCGCGTACTTCACGATATCCTCCATGGAATGCGACACCAGGAGTATCGTCTTGCCGTACTGCTCGTGGTACTGCTTTATCTGACCGAGTATCTTGTCGCGCCCCTTGGGGTCAAGACCGGCAGCCGGCTCATCAAGGATCAGCACCTCCGGGTCCATCGCGAGAACGCCCGCAAGAGCGACCCTGCGCTGCTGACCGCCCGAAAGCTCGAACGGTGATTTATCCAGCAGCTTCACGATATCCATACTCTCTGCGGCGCTGCGGACGCGCTGTTTTATCTCGTCCTCGGAAAGCCCCATGTTCTTCGGACCGTAGGCGATGTCCTTTGCAACGGTCTCCTCGAACAGCTGGTGCTCCGAATACTGGAACACAAGCCCCACCTTGAAGCGAATGTCCCGGATATTCACGCCCTTGCTCCATATATCTGTGCCGTCCACCAGGACACGCCCGGAAGTCGGCTTCACAAGCCCGTTGAAGTGCTGTATAAGCGTGGATTTTCCGCTGCCGGTGTGCCCGATTATTCCCAGGAACTCGCCATCGCGTATATCCAGGTCAACGCTGTTCACTGCGGTCTTTTCAAACGGCGTGCCGACGCTGTACTTGTACGTTACCTTCTCGCCGCGCAGCACCACCGGGCGCGTGTCCTCCGTGGTATCATCCGGCTTTGGCGGTATCACCGCGCTTCTGCCCTTTGTCAGCCTGAAAAGCGCCTCGGCGCACTCCTGCTCATGGATTATTTCCGGGGAAATATCCACGCCCTTTTCAATGAGCATGTCGCATAATTCCGTGACCTGCGGTACGTCCAGTCCGACGGAGCGCAGCTTCTTCACCTGCGAAAATATTTTCTTCGGAACATCGTCCATAATGATGTTTCCGCCGTCCATGACAACAACGCGGTCCGCCTGGGCAGCCTCGTCCATGTAGTGGGTGATGAGCACCACTGTTATGCCCTTTTCCTTGTTGAGCATGTGGATAGTATTCATTACCTCGCGCCTGCCCTTTGGATCAAGCATCGCGGTAGGCTCGTCCATGACTATGCACCGCGGCTGCATCGCGATAACTCCTGCGATGGCAACGCGCTGCTTCTGTCCGCCGGAAAGCTGGTGCGGCGCGTGTTCGCGGTATTCGTACATATCGACCTGTTTCAGCGCGTCGTCCACCCTCTGGCGAATTTCCGGCTGTGGGACGCCCATGTTTTCCGGAGCGAACGCCACATCCTCCTCGACGATAGTTGCGACAAGCTGGTTGTCGGGGTTCTGGAACACCATACCAACCGTCTGCCGGATATCAAAGAGCCTGTCCTCGTCGGAAGTATCTATACCCGCGACCGTGACCTTTCCGGAGGTCGGCGTGAGTATCGCGTTGAAATGCTTTGCAAGCGTGGATTTTCCGCAGCCGTTATGTCCGAGTATCGCCAGGAACTGACCCTCCGGCACGGAAAGGCTGATATCCTTTAACACCTGGCTGCGGCTCAGCTCGTTGCCGTCCTCATCGCGGGTCACATAATCAAAGGATACGTTTTCTACTTCTATAATATTCAAGTAACTTCACCTGTTATTCTCAAAAATGAACTATCGCCGTGCTTCCTGCCGGGAGCGCCATGCCGGTCTGCTTGACCGGAAGCCCTATCTCCTGGGAATCCACGGTGATATCGAACCGCTTACCTACCGTCATTTGCAGCAGGTAGCTCATAACGCTGGCGGATAGCCCGGTGGTGTAGCTGTTCAGCAGAACAAACAGCGGTTTGTCTGAAAGCAGCTGCGTGCAGCTTTCCATTAGATCATATATGCAGTCCTCAAGCTTCCACATCTCGCCGTTTGTTCCCCTGCCGTAGCTCGGAGGGTCGAGGATTATGCCGTCGTAGTGGGTTCCGCGGCGTATCTCGCGGTTGATGAACTTCTGCGCGTCGTCAACTATCCATCGTATCGGCTTGTCCGACAGCCCGGAAAGCTTCGCATTGGTGCGCGCCCAGTCCACCATACCCTTTACTGCGTCCACATGGCAGACGGAAGCTCCTGCCGCCGCGCAGGCGAGGGTAGCTCCACCAGTGTAGGCGAACAGGTTCAGCACGTTTATAGGACGTCCGGCGCCGCGTATCGCGTCCATGCAGTAGTCCCAGTTGACCGCCTGCTCCGGGAATAATCCGGTGTGCTTGAATCCGGTGGGCTTTACCATAAAGGTCAGCTCCCCGTACTTTATCTGCCAGCTCTCCGGGAGCTTCCGGCGGTAATCCCACGAGCCGCCGCCCGACGAGGAGCGGTTGTACTTGGCGTGGGCGCTGCGCCATTCCGGCGCCTCTCCGGTGCACTTCCAGATTATCTGCGGGTCCGGGCGGATAAGCGTAACGTCGCCCCAGCGCTCCAGCCGTTCGCCGTCTGATGTGTCGATAAGGCAGTAGTCCTGCCACTTGTCTGATAGTCTCATTCTTTTGTCCTCTGTTCCTGCATATTTCAAATGCTCACCTGGGTTTTACCGGGTGGCGAACAACTGTTTTCAACTTTTCCGGCGCACATTTTCTCGGATCGGATAAATAGATCTCATGGTGCATTCGGGTCTGCGAAATATCTGTAACATATCCGTTCTGCGCCGCGTATTCGTGCATGGCGTCTATCGTCACCGGTTCGTCGTCATACGGACCGATGTGCATGCACTGTACGCACTCGCCCTCGTCATACGTAAAGAACTCCACCTTTGAAAGGTCGGTTTTCTTCTTTCTTTCAGCCTCGGCAACAGCCCAGTTGAATTCATCTTTCGTGACGAAATCCGGAAGCCGGATGACCGATATGAAATTGAAGGCTTCCTTATGGGAATAGTCTATACTGTCAGCGCCCTCCTGCCACCAGAAGCCCTCCAGCGGCGGTACGACGTAATCAAAGTAACCGTCGATTTTGTGGCTGCCCATCTTGCTCATTTTTATCGTGAAAGCAACGGCGTACAGCATTCCGATGGAATTCTTGTATTCGCCGTCCTCGCTGTTGGGATCTCCCTTTCCACGGACGGCGATGTAATTCATCTCCGGAATTTTAACAATACCTGGTTTCCTGGGTGGCATGTAGAATTCCTTGTATTCCTTTTTAAAGTCAAACGGCATTATTATCCTCCGTGAACTCAGTTCAGAGCTTCTCCCACTCAACGCATGTGGGAAGCTTCATATTGTTCATGAACTCCGCCGCGATATCAGGTATTTTATCCTGCGGAACTATCTGACCGCGGTCAAGCTGATACATCTCGCCGTCGATATTCACATCAATAGTTCCATGCTTTTTGCGGTCGCCGACTGATACATACGCCGTACCGCCCTCGCTCTCAAAATAGTTGATGGAAGCCCCGTCCTCGCAGCAGAGTATCGCAATGCATGGGTAGGAATCCGTGCCCTCGCCGAGCCATATCTCACCGCAGGCGGCATTAAGCGCGGCTCTGAGCTGCTCCATATCCTCCGCCGGGAAATTTCCGTTATTTGCACAAACCAGCATGTTTTCCTCCGTTATGTCAGGTTCTTGCGTACCTCGTCGGCAATGCTGTCCGCAAGGCGCTTTACCATATCCATATCCTTGCCCTCGACCATCACGCGGACGAGCGGCTCCGTACCGCTCTCGCGGACTAGCACTCTTCCATTTGCGCCAAGTTCATTTTCCGCTGCGGAAATGCAGTCCGTTATTGCCGGGACCTTATTCCACCTGCCCTTGCCGCTCTCGGTGATCTTCACGTTCACCAGGAGCTGCGGGTAATCGCTGATATCCGCGCACAGCTGCGCCAGGGATTTCCCGGTTTCCTGCATTACCTTTATGAGCATAGCTGCGGTAAGCTGTCCATCGCCGGTTGTCGCGTGATCCAGCAGGATTATGTGTCCGGACTGCTCGCCGCCTATATTATAGCCATTTTTGCGCATTTCCTCCAGGACGTATCTGTCGCCGACCTTAGCGCATACGGTCTTTATGCCGTTGTCATTCATGAAATCGTGGAATCCCAGGTTGCTCATGACGGTGACTACCGCCGCGTTTCCCTTGAGAAGTCCCTTTTCCTTCATGCGCTTTGCAAGGACTGCAATTATCCTGTCGCCGTCGATGACGTTTCCGTTTTCGTCAACTGCAAGACATCTGTCGGCGTCGCCGTCGAATGCGAATCCTGCGGACATACCTCCGTTCTTGACATACTCGCACAACTGGCCGATATGCGTGGAACCACAGTTGTCGTTGATGTTCGTGCCGTCCGGTTCGTCTGCGATGAATTCACAGCCGTCACCGAGGTACGCGAACAGCTTGCGCGCAGTAGCCGCGGAGCTTCCGTTGGCACAGTCGAAGCAGAATCGCCTGCTGTCGCCTGCGTAATGACCTGCACCGGCGCAGTCGCGGATATGCTGTATGTAGTCAGTGCATGCGCTGGCGAGTCGTGTTATCCTGCCGACCTCAGTTCCGCTGCACAGCGGTATCTCAGCCGTTTTATCAAGGATAAGCGACTCGATCTCCTCCTCAACGCTGTCCGGGAGCTTGAATCCCTCAGAGGAAAACAGCTTTATTCCGTTATATTCTACAGTATTATGCGAAGCAGAGATCATAACTCCTGCGTCCGCGTGATATTCTCTGACCAGGTGAGCGACCGCCGGAGTAGGCACAACGCCCAGCTGTAGCGCGTTCGCCCCTACCGAAGCGATACCTGCGGACAGCGCCGCCTCCAGTATCTTGGAGGAAATACGCGTATCCATGCCGACCAGAATGTTCGGGTGCGCCTTTCCGCTCTCCTTTGTAAGTACATAAGCCGCTGCCCTGCCTATCTCCATTGCTCTCTCGCAGGTAAGCTCCGTGACTGCAACGCCGCGTGCGCCGTCAGTTCCAAATAATCTGCCCATAAATCCTACCCCCATATCGACCCGTGACACAAATCCGGATCATATTATATGTCCAGCGTCTGCTGACCATCTTTAAGTATTCCCAGGTGCTTGTAAGCAAGCGCCGTTGCCGTGCGTCCGCGGGGAGTTCTCGCAATGAACCCCAGCTGCATGAGGAACGGCTCACAGACCTCCTCCAGCGTGACGGATTCCTCTCCGAGCGCCGAAGCGAGCGTTTCCAGTCCCACCGGACCGCCGTTGTAGCCCTTGATTATCATTTCCAGGAAACGTCTGTCCAGGCGGTCAAGTCCCAGACGGTCGATGTCCTCGCGGCCAAGCGCTATATCCGCGATCTCACGGGTTATCTTTCCGTCACCGAGGACCTCTGCATAATCGCGCACACGCTTTAACAGACGGTTCGCGATTCTCGGCGTGCCCCTGGAGCGCTTTGCTATCTCCATGGCACCGTCCTTAGTGCACGGTATCGCCAGGATTATCGCTGAGCGCTGGACGATACTGCAAAGCTCCTCCGGCGTGTACAGCTCCAGACGCTGGATTACGCCGAATCTGTCGCGCAGCGGCGCGGAAAGCTGTCCGGAGCGTGTCGTAGCGCCGATCAGCGTAAATCGCGGCAGGTCGATTCGTATGGAACGCGCCGACGGACCGTTGCCCATGATTATGTCAAGTACGTAGTCCTCCATCGCCGGGTACAGGACTTCCTCGACCTGGCGCGAAAGGCGGTGTATCTCGTCAATGAACAGGACGTCGTTTGGCTGGAGGTTGGTAAGCAGCGCCGCAAGATCTCCCGCCTTTTCTATCGCCGGGCCGGAGGTCACACGGATATTCACGCCCATCTCGTTTGCAATAATGCACGAAAGCGTGGTCTTACCAAGTCCGGGAGGTCCGTAGAGAAGTACGTGGTCAAGACACTCGCCGCGCTTCTTCGCAGCCTCAATGTAGACCTTCATGTTCTCCTTGACCTTCTCCTGACCGATATACTCGGACAGTACCTTCGGCCGCAGGGAATACTCGATATCAGTATCTGCCTCATTATATTCCGGCTCGACTATTCTGTTACTGCGTTCGGGATTTCCCCCAAGTTCAGACATTTCCAGCATCTGTATCTTCCTTTTCTATGTGTCTGTAATATTCATGCGGCAGGTCATCGCCCGTGGCTCCCTCGGCATGGTTGAACTCCCGGATAGCCGTCATGCGCTTTGAAAGAAGCTCCGGCTCCTTGTATCCGCAGAGGATCGCCTTGTCGTAGTATTCCTCCGCTTTCTGCGGGTCGTCGTGCATTGCGTACCATGTGGCAAGCTCGGCGTTCACAAGCGGGTGGCTCGGCTGTATCTTCTCCAGGGTACCGAGCGTTTCAAGCGCCCTGGCGTCCTCGCCGCGCACCATATATATCTTCGCAAGACTGTAGTAGGAATAGCCGTGATTAGGGTCATACTTCAGCGCCTGCTCAAAGCAGTATTCCGCATTCGACAGATTTCCGTCGGCATAATATGCGTGACCAAGCCGGGACTGCACCTCCGGATTATCCGGAGCAAGTTCCGCGGCTCTTCGGAAGCACCACAGCATGCGCGCGTCATTTTCCTGCGCCTCGTACAGCTTGATGAGCCATTCCACACAGAAAAGTTGATTCTGCCGTACCTCGGACATACTCAGCGCCTGCTGAAGATAACCCTCGGCATCTGCGTAATAGCCCTGCATGAGCTTCACAATTCCCTTGTATGCGATCCTGGCGCTCTCGTCGCTGCGCATGACTTTTAGTCCGTGCTTTCCAAGAGCCTTTACAGCCGCCCTGCGTACCTCCACATGTTCCTTTACGAATGAGGCAAGTATGCCCATTGCAGTGGCTACTGCTACAGATCCTCCCAGTATCAGACCGGAAACACACATCAGCCTGAAATTTTCGTTGCCGTCCGCATACATAAACCCGAGGAACAGGAAAAACTCGCACACCGCAAGTATCATGAATAACTCGCCGGGCATTTTGGATCTATTCAGAGCGCTCACACCTCCCATAACCATTTAAATCAACTCAGCCCAGGCGCTTCAGAGCGTACTTGATAAGCTCCTCGACCGTGCTGTCCGGGCTAGCGCCGACAAGCGCCGCCTGCGCCTGCGGAAGCTGGAATCCCAGCACGCACAGCGCCGTGACCGCCTCGGCGGCTGCATTCCCGCCGACGGCAGCCGCAGCCGCCGGCTCGGCACTGTAGTCCGCGGCAGAAATGTGCTGCTCCTTGGCGACCTTGTCCTTTAATTCCATAATGATACGCTGAGCTATTTTTGCGCCTATGCCAGGTGAGCGGGTAAGCGTCTTGCTGTCGCCGGTCGTGATGCACAGAGCCAGCTTGGACGGAGTGATATCCGAAAGTATCGACAGCGCCGCCTTCGGTCCCACGCCGGATATCGACGTAAGCTGTCTGAACGCCTGTAACTCCGCGGTGTCCGAAAATCCGAACAGGTCGATGGCGTCCTCGCGGACGTTGAGCTGCGTGAAAAGACGCACTTCGCCGTTGCTGCCTATCTTTTTCAGCGTATTCATCGTGGTACGGCATGCATAGCCGACCCCGCCGCATTCCACCACCGCAAGGTTCGGTCCGGTGTGGATAAGTTCCCCGTGTAAGCTGTATATCATTTCGTCACTCTCCGTAAGTTCTGTGATGTATCTTTCCCATAGCGCCGTCATTGGCGTTCGCCTTTGCGATGAGCCTTGACAGCTGCGACCCGCTGGAATGACCGTGGCATATCGCCAGCGCCACCGCGTCCGCCGTATCGTCCGGCTTGGGGATCTCCTTAAGACGCAGGATATTTTTTACCATATCCTGCACCTGGTGCTTCTCTGCCTTGCCGTAGCCAACGACCGCCTGCTTGACCTGCATCGGCGTGTACTCGAATATCTCGATATCCCTTTGCACCGCAGAGAGCAGAGTAACCCCGCGCGCCTGCGCCACGTCGATTCCGGTGGTCTTGTTATTCGTGAAGTACAGCTTTTCAATGGACATGCAGTCCGGCTTGAACATATCCAGGACGGTGCACATGTCGTTGTAGATCTCCATCAGCCGCAGGTCAAAGCTTGTCCCGGCGCTGGTGGTTATCGCACCGTAATTCACGACCGAAAACTGCGCCTTGTCGTAATCCAGCACACCGTATCCCACGATGGCGTAGCCGGGGTCGATACCGATTATCCTCATGTGTAGCTTTCGTTGTCCGTGATATATTCACGGACTCTCAGCGGAATGCCCATGCTGTCCGCAAGCTGCTGGCAGCGCTCTATCTCGTCCTTTGTGATGACATCGACTACCGTGAACTTGGTCTGCACGCCCATGTTCTTCATATCCCGGGCGAAATCAAGCATAGCCTGGAACGCAGGCTCTCCGAAATGCGGACGTGTTACCTCGTTATAGCGCTTGGCGTCCGGAGCGTTCAGACTGATGGAAGCAATGTCGATAAGCCCACGGAAATGCTCAACGTCGAAGTTCGGGTGAATCATGCGCACCAGACCGTTAGTATTCAGACGTATCTTCATATCGGAGTGCGCGCGGATATATTCCGCAGTCTTTACCAGTATGTCCGCCCGTACCGTCGGCTCGCCGTATCCGCAGAAAATCGCATTCGTGCAGCCTGTCTTGTCAAATTTATCGTAAGCTTCGGTTATTTCCCCGAAACTCGGTTCATGCTCCAGCCACAGACTGTCGTTGTCCTTAACGCTGTCGGAATTGTTCCTAAGACAGAACACACAGTCGCAGGGGCAGCCGTTGGTTATATTGATATACATCTGACCGTCAAATTTGTAAAAAATCGTCATAAAAAACACCTCTTGAATATAAATATTCATTTTATTATACCACTATACGGCGTATTTGTCAAACCGTATTTCACAAAATATTGCACTTTTTAACACGAAAAATCAACCCGTCGTCTGATGTTTCAGAAAATTGTCACAATAAGCAAAAAGGGGGCTTCCGCCCCCTTAGATCAGCTCATTCCATTATCTGACCGTCAGTGGTGATTATATCCACTCTCACCGGAATATCATGTCCGCTTGCGGCCACAGCGCGCTGTACTGCATTCTCGATACCCCCGCAGCACGGAACCTCCATGCGTGCGATGGTTATGCTCTTTATATCGTTCGCACGGATTATTGCGCCGAGTTTCTCCGCGTAGTCTACGTCGTCCAGCTTGGGACAGCCGATCAGCGTTACCCTGCCTTTTATGTAACGGCGGTGAAAGTCACCGTAGGCGTACGCCGTGCAGTCCGCTGCGATAAGCAGATCACATCCGCGGAAATAAGGCGCCTGCGCTCCGGCAAGCTTTATCTGCACCGGCCACTGGCTGAGCATACTCGGAATTTCCCCGGCAGGAGTCGCGTCGGTTTTCGGCTTCATCTGAGCCATTCTCATTCCTGGACAGCCGGTGAATTTCGGTGTTTCCTGCTTCACGTAGCTCTGCGACTCAAGGTGGCGCTTTACGGCCTCCTCATCGAATTCGGGCGCCTCACGCTCTACAAAGCTTATCGCGTTCATTGGACAGGCGGGAAGGCAGTTGCCAAGCCCATCGCAGAAATCCTCCCGCATAAGCCTTGCCTTGCCGTTCACGATACCAAGTGCTGCTTCCTTACAGGCGTTGGCACAGAGTCCGCAGCCATTGCATTTTTCTTCATCTATATGAATTATCTGTCTGATCATTTTTATTCTCCTTTAGTTAGTTTAGTTAGTATGTTCGGGTCATGCCCGAATAATATAATAACCTATCCGCACGCTAAAGTCAAGACCTCAGCAGAATGTTCCTTTGCTGGTGATATAAGGCTGATGTTCTGATTTATCGTCATATTCAACAATTCTGGTGCGATTTGTTTGTTGCTGATTTACCAAAAAGCAGAAGTTAAGACTCAATCACAGCAATTATTGTGTTTTTTTTGAAATCTGCTTGACAGCCCGAATAATATGTGTTACAATTACTGATGTAAATTCTGTCGTATTTTCACAGATATCATGAAAAAGCGCAATGCATGCCAAGTTTGCTAAGGAGGACGTAAAAATGGGGGACATTAAAGTCGGAGATAAGGTCGTTGTCAGACTGAAGGAATATTTCAGCGGCGAGGGCAGCGTTAGACCGCTCGTACAGGGAGTTGTAATGTTCGTGAACACCACAGCGAACTTTGCCGTTATAGATGTCGGCAACTACCGCGTAAGCTACTGGCTGAACGAGATCGCAGCCTACAACGAGAACGAGTTTGAGTACACCTACCGCAACCGCGTAAAACGTACTTCAGTTACCACCGCTCCCGAGGACGAGACACTCCAGCCCGAAGAATAAAACAAGGACCGGACAGCCTGGCTGTCCGGCTAATTTATTGCAAATCGTCGCTTCGTGTAAGGTAAAGCCGTCGGTTAGCGTAAGACCAAAGGTCATGGCATACCGGGCATATTTCGATTTATCGACAAATAAAGGCGCTGTTTACACAGCGCCTTTATTGTTTATTACTGATCGCCGAAAAGTTCCTTTGAAAGCCATACATACGCTGTGTCAAGTGCTTCGTACAGACTGTTCATCTCACCCTTTTTTGCCTTTGCGAGGAGGTCAGGCTCCATCTTGGTCGGCACCATCTGTACCATGACCTTTGTGGGCATTTCGCTGTCCTTATAAGTTTCGCTCTCGCGGATAGTGAGCTTGGTCACGAACTTGTCGCCCATGCTTCCGTAGTAGATCTCGTTTCCGCTTCTTACCATCGGAAATCCACGGTAGTAGAAAAAGTTACCCTCAGCCATTGTTGATTACCTCCATATATTTCTATAATTTAATTACCAGTCAAGCTTGATCTCGCCGCCATTGAGCAGTGCGTCCAGGTTCTCCAGCAGACGCTGGGTATATATCTGGCGTACCTTGTACAGGATATCACCGTTGACGCTCACAATATTCTTGCGGTCGTCAGACTGATAGAACACGATGATGTCCTCTCCCCTGCCGTAGGTGTCGATATACTCATCACGATACTTGAAATCAAGCGTGATGTACGGCTCCGGCTGCTCGTCAGAGAAGTACAGTTCCTCGCCCATCGTCGTGATAAGATGCTGATAGAAGCTCTTGAAGCTGCTGTCATTCAGCACCTGGTCGCCGCAGGTGAAGCTGTGATCGTCAGAATCTCCGCTCACCTTGAACACGTATTCTCCATCGGGAGTTGTGATGGTTAGCGTATCAATAGTGTAGATATACGGCGAAATCGGTCTGTGGGACATGATATCCTGCACCTGAAAAGTATACCACGGCGCGTTGTCAGTGCTTATCGAATAAATGATATCGCCGCCCTCAAACATCGCGTAATATCCGGTGACAGAGGAAACGCTGTCCTCGCCCTCGCCAGTGACTTCGCGTATCTCATTGCCCAGCAGAAGTACTCTTGCATTATTGCCGTACTTGAAGCTTACCTTGCAGAACGGGTCGTCAAGACCTGACGCCGCTATCTCAGCCTCCGTCGGACGGATGTACTCACATGAGGACGCGCTCAGCGCATACAGCCCGTAGCATATCGACTGTCCGCTGGTGGTGTCAAGCTCCGCCGTTATCGGAGCGGTTATGCGATGCGTATTGAACGTCGTAACAACGGAATCGTCCTTCTCGGCTTCCTCCGCAATATCGTACATATACTCGATACGTACCGGCTCCTCAAGGTCCTTGCGCTCGATGACAAGATAGTCAAGCTCCTGCGGATTGTTGGTGTCATATCCGTCGGTCAGCACAAGGTTCACAAAGTTCTTGATATCGTAGAACGCGCTGCCCGCACTGTAGTAGCTGACCTGCATAACGTCATTGCTTCCGTCCGCCAGGCAGTACACATAATTGGTCGCTGCGGGATTGCGTATGCCGAAGCTGATATCCACGGACGAGCCGTCGTCGAAAGTCACTCCGACCTGGGAAACAGGGCTTGAAAGCCCGTACTTTTCAAGATCCTGGGCGTCCTCCTCAACGACTGAAGATGCGGAAAGTCCCGCCATGC
>CAKSHT010000053.1 GCA_934457235.1 uncultured Oscillospiraceae bacterium | reverse complement strand
GCACAAGGCTCACTATTTCCTCTGCACGCTTGCGGAGCAGCATTCCCTCTTCAGTCAGAGTTATTCTGCGGCTGCCGCGGATAAGCAGCTGCTTGCCAAGCTCGTCCTCAAGCTCCTTCAGCTGGCGGGAAAGCGTGGGCTGCGTGAGATGGAGCGCCTCCGCCGCGCCGGATATGCTCTGCTCCCTCGCCACCGCCAGAAAATATTCAAGTACCCTTACTTCCATAAACATCACCCTTTATCTGCTGCAATCTTATAACCTGCCAATATGCATATTATAGCACATCTGCCCATAACTTTCAAGCATGGCTTGATATACGGTATAAGTAATTGCTATTCTTCCGGCGCTGTGATATACTGTTATCAGGCGAAAACATCGCTTTACAAGACAGCAAAAACGGAGTATAATTATGATAACGATACAGCAGGAAGTATTGCAGAACTTAAAGGACGCAGGCTGCAATGAAGCCGCAGTTGACGAGATATCCGAAGCATTGAAGAAAAACGACAGGTGCCTTGCGCTCCGGCTGCTCGAACGCCAGCGCAGACAGCTTCTTGACGAGGTGCACCGCACCGAGAGCCGCATATGCTGCCTGGATTATCTTATGCACGAGCTGAAAAAGGACTGCTTCTGCTGCACGGAGGACAAAGATGGAGAATAAAAAAGAGATCCGGCAGGAATTTCTGACCGGAGAACGCGCGCTGTTCCAGGGAAACGGACTGCGCATTTACGATACGATATTCGCGGACGGAGAATCCCCGCTGAAAGAGAGCGCGGACATAGAGCTTTACAACAGCATGTTCAAATGGAAGTACCCGCTGTGGTACAGCCACGATATTACATTGCAGGACTGCACGCTGTTCAGCACCGCGCGTGCTGGAATATGGTACACCGACCGGCTGACCGCAAAGGATACGATGATAGAAGCACCGAAAGCGTTCCGCAGATGCAATGATATAACACTGGAGCACGTGTCGTTCCCGGACGCCGCGGAGACCCTGTGGAACTGCGGAAACGTGAAGCTTGACCACGTTCTTGCCAAGGGCGATTATTTCGCGATGAACAGCCACGACATGGAGATAAACGGACTTGAGCTGTACGGCAACTACTCATTTGACGGCGGCAGGAACATCGTGATAAGGAATTCCAAGCTTCTCAGCAAGGACGCATTCTGGAACAGCGAGAACGTCACCGTCTATGATTCGTTCATCTCCGGGGAGTACCTGGGATGGAACGCAAAGAAGCTGACGCTAGTGAACTGCACCGTTGAAAGCCTCCAGGGCATGTGCTATGTCAGCGAGCTTGTCATGAAGAAATGCAAACTGATAAACACAACGCTGGCGTTCGAATATTCAACGGTCGAAGCAGATATAACCGGAAAAATAGACAGCATTATCAATCCCTCCGGCGGAACAATAACCGCCGACAGCATCGGGGAGCTGATAATCCAGAAGGACAAGGTGGATCCCTGCAAGACCAGGATAATATGCCGGGAGGGCGGCTGCCCCTGCTGCGCATGCATGTAACGGAGTTATAAATGAAGTACGATTTTGACACACCGGTAGACCGCCGGAACACATTCTCACTAAAATGGGACGTAGCTGAAAACGAGCTGCCCATGTGGGTCGCGGACATGGATTTCCGCACAGCGCCGGAGATAACCCAGGCGCTTGCAGACCGTGCGTCGCACGGAGTATTCGGATATACAATTATCCCGGACGAATGGTACAATGCGTACATCGGGTGGTGGAAGTCCAGGCACGGCTTTGAAATAAAGCGCGAGTGGCTGGTGTTCTGCACCGGCGTCGTCCCTGCGATCTCCAGTATCGTACGTAAGCTCACCACGGTCGGCGAGAATGTTCTGGTAATGACCCCGGTGTACAATATCTTCTTCAACTCCATACGCAACAACGGCAGGAACATTGCTGAAAGCCCGCTGATTTACGAAAACGGCGCTTACCGTGTTGATTTTGCCGGACTTGAAGAGAAGCTCTCCGACCCGCAGACCACGCTTATGTTGCTGTGCAATCCGCAGAATCCCGGCGGAGTTATCTGGGACCGTGACACGCTTGCACGGATAGGCACACTCTGCAAGAAATACAATGTTATCGTGGTATCCGATGAGATACACTGCGACCTCACCGAACCGGGCTGCGAATACACTCCGTTTGCTTCCGTATCAGAAGACTGCCTGATGAACAGCGTGACCTGCATCGCGCCCACCAAAGCATTCAACATAGCCGGACTACAGACAGCGGCGGTATTTGCCGCAGACGGTCGGCTGCGCCATATGGTTGACCGCGGACTGAATACCGACGAATGCGCCGAACCTAACGTATTCGCCGTTACCGCCGCCATCGCCGCATTCACCCAGGGTGAAGACTGGCTGAATCAGCTCCGTGCCTACATCGCGGAAAACCGCCGCACCGCTGCTGATTATATTGCCGAGAATATCCCACAGCTGCACATGGTGGATTCCAGAGCGACATATCTCTTATGGCTGGATTGCAGCGAGATAACTGATAATTCCAGGCAGCTGGCGCAGTTTATCCGCAGCAAGACCGGGCTGTTCCTCTCCGCCGGAAGCCCCTACCGCGGCAATGGCGCGATATTCCTGCGGCTTAATGCGGCATGTCCGCGCAGCGTCCTGCTCGACGGTCTGGAGCGGCTCAGACAGGGAGTTTATGCGTATATGCTCCAGGACTGAAACATTCAACATTCAACATAAAAAATGTACGAATAGGGCGCAGAAAATCTGCGCCCCACTCTTTTTCACAAAACTGTGTATGATCCACGCCGTGCTCTGACTGGAGGAACGGCGGCTGTAAGCTAATTCTCGTATATTGCGGCGGAAAGCCCGTCCAGCGGCTCATAGCTGATGAAATAATCATCAAAGCAGCGCGGCTCGCTGCATTTCAGGGTAAATTTCACGCAATCGAAAACCAGAGCCGGTGAATAGTCGCCGGCTTTGCTGGTATGCTCCCACCAATAAAGCCGTCTGCACCCCATAGACCCGGCAGGTCTGGCGGCGGAGCTGTCATTATCAAACATGTGTATCAACGCCGTCCGGAGCTTTGCGGCGTCCTCTTCCGAAAATCCGGTCTTTGCCGCTGAATATGCGTTGACAGAGCCTTTCAACACGTACAGCCCGTATTTAACAAAACTCAGTACGCCCATCGGATTTCCACGGTCGCCGGAGTTACTGCGGATACACCGTGTTATCTTCATTTCACTCAGCTTCACCGGGTCAGCGCTGTAGACAGGCTGAACTGTGACCGCGCCCTTTACTCCCGGCGAATGTATTCCGGGAAAGGCGAATATCTGCCCGAACGCCCTGACATCATACCATCTGTCGCACGCCCGTTTTGCATAGCCGGAACCAGGAGCCAGCATGGCTGCCCTCCTTGAAAGCACGTCACCGCCATGCTCCGGCGGAGTAACGAAGATTTCCTCGCCCATTTCGTACAGTCTGTCGCGCAGCTTCCGCTTTATGCACACCGGGGATATCACGCCGAACCCGTCGCTGTCGATACGCGGTCTGCCCAAGCGCGCGGGGTCTCCGTTCGGATTTGCATTACACACGGAAATCAGCGACATAAAATCAATTCTGTGTTCCAGCTGCACTGGTATCCACCTCGGTATCATCAGTATTAAAGCATTTGGCGGCCGCATATTTCACAAGCTCTGACGCACAAAGCTCCGGCGGCGTGTACCGCAGCACCCCGTCGTTCATGACGCAGTGCCAGGTGCGCATGCAAATACCGCTGCGGGTCGTGCTGTCCCAGCCCTCGTCAGGATATGTCACACCGTGGTACATGGTGCCAAAATCTATTTTTCCGCTGTGGTCGTAATAGCTTTCGCCGCTTCCGAACCGCACGGACTTCACGTTACACGGACAATCAGCAGTTCCTAGATATGCCGCGAATCGTCCGCCCTTCGCCAGGCAGCGCAGCGCGATACGGAAGTGCTTGTCCTCGTCGCGGTCGGCGGCGAACTCGGGGCGGTTCTCATTCCAGATGAAATGCGCCTTCACCTGGTATCTCACATTCCGCAGGTGCTCCCGGACCACCGGACGTTTCTGCTTCATAAGACTGTATTTCTCCGGCATAATGCAGTTCATCACGCGTACCTCTTCTACTACCCAGATGAACGTCGGCTTCCAGTAAATCCCGCGGAGTATACCCTTTATCGCCTCGTATGTCGGCACCGGGAGGCTTTTCGTGCGGACTTCCGGGTCAGTGAACATCGCGCTTCTTCCCGTTATTTCAAACTCGATGGTATTAGGTCGCTGCATTATTCCACCCCGCTGATAGCTGCTTAACAATAATAATTATAACATTTTCAAACCGGAAGAACAATATCAGTTATAAACAAATCATTATGCGCACGAACTTATCAGAAAAATTTCACCAAATGCCGCGCATTTTCCGTTTTAGTGCATTCTTTACAAAACGTACATCGCTTTATTGACAGATTGATAAAAAACTCGTTTTTTCAACATGGCACAACATACAAAAAAACCTCCGCTGCATGCAGAGGTTTTTGTTGATTTCATTTTTTCAGAGCATTCACAAGTTCCTTGAAGTGCTTTCCTCGCTCCTCGAAATTCTTGTAAAATCCGTAGCTTGCAGCCGCCGGACAGAGTATCACGCGCTTTCTTGCAACGGACGCCGCTGTGATTACAGCTTCCGGAAGGTTCTTCACTCGCACCTTGTTTACCATCGGTGATGTTATCATATCTCCTATGCGGTATCCGCTGTCCGGCAGGAGTATCACGTTCTTCACGTAGCCGGTGTTCAGAAAATCGGCAAGCTTGTCGTACGGAATATTTCGCTCCATTCCGCCCAGGATAACGCAGTCAGCGCCGTCAGGGAACGCCTTTACGGCGGCTATTGCAGCCTCCGGGATAGTGCAGATACTGTCGTTGATGTACTCAACGCCGTTTATCGTATCCACATACTCCAGGCGGTGCTCAAGTCCCTTGAAATCCGGAAGCGCGGCAAGGCACTTATCCGCGTCAGCACCGGCGCATTCCGCAGCAGTGAGCGCAGCCGCGATATTGTATACGTTATGCTTTCCGCGCAGCTGCGTGTGTATCTCGCCGGGAGTTATCTCGCGGTCGTTTAAGAATATCGTCCCGTTCTCAGAAAATACCATAGCCGGCCGCTCACAGCCTATAGTGATGAGCCTTGACTTGCGGTAGCCAGAGTTACTGCACTCCGGGGCGTTTCCGCAGTCCGCGTTGGTGCAGATATCGTCCGGGATTATGTCGATGTTAAGGATCGAGGTGTCACCGGGCTGCTGGAATTTATAGATGTTCCGCTTGGCATTGGCGTATGCCTCCAGGCTGACGTAATGGTCGAGGTGCTCCGGGAAGATATTCAGCAGCACCGCGATCTCCGGCGAATGCTGCACGAACTCCAGCTGATGGCAGCTCATCTCACAGACCGCAACCGTATCCGGTGTCATTTCCTCAAAACGCTCCAGCGGAGGAACGCCGATATTCCCGATAAGCATGGTCTTAAATCCGCATGCCGTAAGAAAGTGATACGTCAGCGACGATGTTGTTGATTTGCCTTTAGTTCCCGTTATTCCGATGATCTTACATGGGCGCAGGCGCAGGAGAAGCTCTGTCTGCGTGAGTATTTTCGCCTTTTCCTCCGGCGTGAGCTTATCCTTGATTATAACTCCGGGACTCTGCAGAAGCAGGTCATAGCCCTTTGCGCGGTCGAGATAATCCTCGCCGTAGATGCCCGTAACTCCCGGAATATCCTGCGGCTTCATATCCGCAACGGCTATCTCAGCGCAGCAGCCGATCCGGTTCAGCAGAGAGAGCCACACCCGTCCCTCACGGCCGTATCCCAGGATAACGCAGCGTTTTCCATCGAATATTGGTTTCAGTTCGTTAATGTTCATTTCTTGCTCCGAGTAAATATTTTAACTGCCCCGGTACGAAGTTATCCGTATCGAAGTAGTTTTCAAGCGACACCGGCGTGTACTCCGGGAAAAGCTCCCTCCAGTGCCTCAGAAGCACCGGCGGCGCAGATTTACGGCGCTCCCACGCCATTTCCAGCGAGAGCCTCACCTCGTCCTTTGTGCCGACGCATTCAAACGGCTTATCCTCGCCGTCCAGCACAAGACCGTCCATCATTCCGGAAAGCTCCTGCTTTTCAAGCATATTGCACCCGAAAATTTTTATCAGCACATCGTCGCCAAGGAACGCCGACAGCAGGATATACACGTAAAGGCACTTTGCGCAGTTGCAGCACCAGGAATTCGTCTTGCTGCCGAGATTGCAGCTCTGGAATATTCCGAAATACTGCGGGTACTTCACAAACTCCCTGGCGATCTGCCATTCGCTCCAGGGGCGCAGCAGGCTGAAATACTCCGGACAGCGCGAATACCCGCCGAAGCTGCGCTCGCAGTATTCCCGGAAATCCCGTTCAAACTCCGTAGACTTGCTGTACTGGTGGTTTATAGCGGTGCCCTCGACATAGCTTTCGTTCGCGCTGCTTTCGTTAGAAAGAGCGATGTATTTCAATCCGTGGACGCAAGCGGAAAGCTCCGCCGAAAACGCCACGACCGCCGAAAACGGCGTGTGTCCGTTGAGATAACCGCACTTGTTCAGCTCCAGTAGCCGTTTGTCGATCGTGCGCTTCGGTCCGATAATGCGTTGATCCGGGATTCCGGAGACAGCCGCGCAGCCCAGCGTAGCCGCTCTCGGATTGATGATATATGCGGAAATATCCACCCCGGCTTTTTTCAGCAGCTCCAGAGTTACGACGCTGTCCTTGCCGCCGCCTATCGGGACGAGCGTGCCGGAAAGCGAGTTATCCCGCACGAGAAGCGTTGCTTCCTCCGGTGCATATATCGTCATGAACGTATCGAAATCCGGAGTTATCCCGTTACGGTAGAAGAACTCTCCAAGTCCGTTGAAGTAAAGTTTTTTCCACCAGTTCTTCTCCCAGGTTGAAAGTCCGCCGCAGCGTACTTCGACCGTCGGCGGGCAGGCGCATTTCCAGTAGGAAACAAGTTCCGCCATGCCGAGAGAGAACGCGATACGTTCGGAAAGCTCCCGGTCATAGCTGAGTTTTCTGAATTCCTCGGAAAAAGTCCACTGCGGGTAGAAATGATATTCGTCTATCGAAAAGTGGAAACGAAGCAGGGTGTTTCCGTCCTGCTCCGTAAATTCATAGCTGTGGTAAATGAAGCTGCGGTGCTTTACGCGCAGTTCGTCATAAAGGCTCATAGGTCCTCCGTTATGCGTGATGATTTCGCAGGTCGTATTTCTTCACGAACATGTCAATGCTGTCCTCGTTCTTCCTGTCGAAGCTGTCATCGCAGGGAGTAAGCGACCAGTACTCCGTGATTTGCAGCGCTTCGCCGTTTCTGAGCTGCTTTATCTCTCCGAGGCTCTCGCACTCCAGGAAAATTCCGTTCGTGAAGGTTTCGAAGTTACAGCCGTAATCCGGGTATTCCCCGTTGATATTCATGCGGAAATTCTTCAGGAATATCTGACCGTGGTTCACGACAGCCGCCCAGCCGTCCTCGTTGTTCATGCCTATCTTGAACTTACCCTCAGAACCTTTTACCTGCTGGAGCGTACCGTATTTATTTCCGAGGAAGAACCTGTCGTCGTTGATATCCGAGTAGCTCCAGAAAACGTTCCTGCGGTTTGAAAGCAGACCGTTGTCCGTCTGGCTCTGCGGGAATATCTCCACGCCGCCTGCCGCGCATACTGTCAGCGCCCAGGGAGCAAGCGTGACTATCGCGCCGGAAACGTTTCTCACCTCATGATACAGCTCGACCTCGCTGCCCTCGTCCGCAAGCCTGTAAATCAGCTTATGCTGCTGACCGGTGCGCGTTGCCGGAGGTATCAGCGTGACTTCCCCGCCGTTTATCGTGTATTCCACCGGCTCGTTGTCCGGAACATAACTGTGCGGGTAGCTCTCCGGGCTGCTCCAGAGGCGGTGCCCGCCATATATGTACCAGGTCTTGTCTGCGCCGAAATAGTCCCGCAGCTCCTGCGAATCGTCCTTGAATTCGCGGCCGATGTCCTCCAGTAGCATATTTTCCTTTCCATTAAGGCAGTAGGAAATAATGCGCGGGCCGACCTCCACCGTGATTATTACGCTCGCCGTGCCGTTGTCCAGCTTCACGCACTTGCCAAAGTTCTTGTAGTTCAGTTCAGTCACTGTAACCATTTTATGTTCCTCCGTATTTTTTATGTATGGCGGAGCACGTCCGCCGCTCTCAGTCAGCGATTATTACAGGCTTTGAAGTGAAATCCGCACCACAGGGACGCGGCTTCTCCAGCGCCAGCGACCAGATATCACAGCACCGCGCCTGGAAAGTCCCTTGCTTATAAGACTCCCTGGAAGTCCCCATAAGCGCCCGAAGCGAAGTATCAAGCGGCAGCGTACAACCAGCGCTCTTCGCAGCGGAAAGCACTTCCCTGCCGCGGGAATTCATACCGAGTATGCGAATATACGCATCCGGCTCGTGCAGCATCTTCTTGTCGATATCCAGAAACGCGCACAGCACTGCCCGGCGGATACGCGCCAGCGTGTAACGCTTTGTCTTGGTCAGAAAATACAGCTCGTCAAGGCTGCACGCCCTGCGGACCGCCTTGTAAAGCCTGTCGCCAAGTCCCTGCGCCGCGTCGTAAACGTCGTAGAGATCCTCCGGTTTCATCGTACGGAGTTTCGCAAGTATCGCGGTTTCGATACGCTTTATATCCGCGGACGGCTCGTTTATCACCGGCGCAAACTTTGAATAGTCCTCCCCGGCAAGAATCCGCTTTCTGATAAGCGACGCACTTGCGAACTCCAGCGACTGCTCCTCGCTGTCGTGCTCCGCGCCCTCGCGCCGTATCGTCACTGGCTCAATGGAGCTGCCGATATCGTCCAGCGCCTTGATGTACTCCACTGCAAGCGTGTTGTTCGGGGAGCTTATCGTCTGGTACACATCGTCGGTGTAGAACTTATTGACCGCCTGTGCCAGCGCCGCGGGGTAGCTCTTTCCTCCGGTCATCAGCATCTGGAAGTACTCTGAGTTCTGCGCGTAATCAACAGCGCCAGCCGCTTCCTTCAAAGCTTCTATGCTTCCGCACTCGCTGCCGAATGAGAGCATATCTACGCAGCCGAGTGCAGAAATTATCCCGACAGCGCCACGCGCAAAGCCCTCCGCCGCACACAGGCTGTATTTCACCGGAAGCTCCAGGACAAGGTCGGCGCCGTTTTCAAGCGCCATGCGTGCGCGGATGAATTTGTCGAACACCGCCACGTCTCCTCGCTGTGTGAAATCCCCGCTCATGACCGCCACGACATGCGTTGCGCCAAGCTTACGGGTCTGTTCAAGCTGGAATTTGTGTCCGTAATGGAACGGATTATATTCGCAGATAACTGCTGCTGTTTTCATTAAAAAGCCCCCTTTCCGGGTAATGCATCTGTACTTCTACTATTTTACACCAAATCCCCGTCAAAATCAATAATTTTTCAAAAAAGACTTGATTTTTTTAGCGGAAAGTACTACAATATAAATGATATATGTGCAAAATCTCTGATATTCTCTGATTTTGTATTAATTAATCAACAAATGAAAGGATTATCATTATGAAGATTCTTGTAATCAACGCCGGAAGCTCCTCGCTGAAGTACCAGCTTATCAATATGGAGGATGAAAGCGTTATCGCAAAGGGCAACTGCGACCGTATCGGAATCGACGGTCACATCAAGCACACCACCTTTGACGGCAGAAAAGTAGAGGCTGACTGCTCTTTCCCGACCCACACCGAGGCTTTTGAAAAGCTCGTTGAAGTACTCACCACAGGCGAAGGCAAGGTCATCGACAGCATGAGCGAGATTTCCGCAGTAGGCCACAGAATAGTACAGGGCGCTGAGATATTCAGCAAGACAACCCTGGTCACAGACGAAGTTATCCAGCAGATAGACGACCTGTCCGAGCTGGCTCCCGTACATAACCATCCCCACGCGCTCGCACTGAGAGCATGCAAGAAGGTAATTCCCGCTACAACTCCTCAGGTCGTTGTATTTGATACCGCGTTCCACTCCACCATGCCGGAGAAGGCATTCATGTACGGCCTGCCCTATGAGTGCTATGATAAGCTGCACGTAAGAAAATACGGCTTCCACGGAACCTCCCACCGCTTCGTAACTCAGGCGCTGGCTGACGCTCTCGGAAAGGATATCAAAGATCTCAAGATCGTTTCCTGCCACCTCGGCAACGGCTCCTCCATTACAGCAGTAGAGGGCGGAAAGTCCATTGATACTTCTATGGGATTCACTCCCCTGGACGGCGTGATCATGGGCACACGCTGCGGCAGCGTTGACCCCTCCGCAGTTACATTCGTTGCAAACAAGCTCGGCCTTTCCCCTAACGAGATGAGCGACTACATGAACAAGAAGTCCGGCTTCCTCGGAATTTCCGGTATCTCCAGTGATAACCGCGATATCACCGACGCCGCAGTACACGGCGACCACAAGGCTCAGCTGGCTGGCGAGATGCTCCGCTATGAGATCAAGAAGTTCATCGGCTCCTATGCAGCTGTTATGAACGGTCTGGACGCCGTTATCTTCACCGGCGGTATCGGCGAGAACTCAGACGACGTACGCGCTGATGTATGCCACAACATGGAATATCTCGGAATCAAACTTGACGACGCTGCAAACACAGGTCTGAGAGGTAAACTCCAGAGAATTTCCGCTCCCGACAGCACGGTCGAAGTATGGGTAGTTCCCACCAACGAGGAGCTTCTCATCGCACGCGACACCAAGGCGCTTGTAGGCGAGCTTTGATTTAAGGCAGCGCCGCGCAAAAGCTATTTATTGGATTTTGCACGCAATACACGCACAATCCTTGCGCAGTATTGCCCTAACAATTGAAACAAATTCATGGGAGGGGGCAAGCCCCTCCCCTACGTTTATCCGGGAGGTGACTCAGCTGAAGCTGTTCTATCTGATACTTCTGTTCCTTTCCGGAGGTTATCTGCTGTTACAGCTGGCGGTGTACCTTCTGTTCGGGCGGGAGCTTTTCCCGAATTCCGGCGAGCTGTTTGAACACAAAAAGAGCCGCGTGGAATTACAGACCATCTTTCCGAAAAACATTCTGCGGCTCGTGGTTTTTGTTTTCGTAAGCTCGCTGACCGGAGTCCTGCTGGAAACCGCAGGGGTCGTGAGCTGGCTCGGGCTTCCCTGCGCGGCTGCCGGAGGGCTAGCATTCAACTTTCTTCTGAGTACGGCTGTTTCCCCGCTTTATATGAAGTTCCAGAAAAAGGCCAGACCCACTGAAAAGGAACTTGAAAACCTTGAGGGCACCGTAACCGAGGACATCACGCCGGATATGTACGGCGAGATCTGCGTAAAGCACGGCGGAAAGCCGTATTACTTCCGCGCAGTATCCGCGAACGGCAGAGAGCTTCCGGCAGGGACTGAGATCATCGTGATATACAGCGAGGACAGCGCCTGCTTCGTGGAATCAAAGGAACGTTTTTTCGACGTTCTGTTCGACGAGAAACACCTGATACACGAACCTGCGGAAGCTCCGGCGGCGGAGCCGGAAAAACCGAACAACGAAATCGGGAGGGCATAAAATGAACGTTATAGTTTTTGACATAGGCGGCACGCTGATGGAATATGTGAACATGCCGAACGTGTGGATGGATTATTACGACAGCGCATTCCGGCATGTCCGTGACAAGCTCAGGCTTCCGCTTACGGACGAACAGCTGACAGATTCGATAGAGGTACTGAAGCAGTATAATCCGCGCGTGAAGTACCGCGAAAAGGACTACACTCCCGAACAGATATTCGGTGACGCGGCGGCGGAATGGGATTTTCCGTACTCCCTGCCGGAGGTCATAGATACGTTCTTTGAGGATATGAAGCTGACGCCGCTCATCTACCCGGAAACTATCCCGGTACTCAAGAAACTGCGCTCCGCCGGCTGGAAGATAGCGACTCTCACTGATGTCGCGACCGGAATGCCGGACGCGCTCCACAAAAGCTACTTTCCGGAACTGATGCCGTATTTCGACATGTACGTTTCCTCCCAGAGCTGCGGATTCCGCAAGCCGAATCCCGAGGGAGTACACCAGATCGCGGAGCATTTCGGCGCGGACGAAAAGCAGTTCATATTCGTCGGCGACGAGCCAAAGGACATTAAAGTCGCACAGAACGTCGGCTGCCGCTCGGTGCTCATCGACAGGAAGAACCGCAATTTGCAGCTTGACCAGGACTACACCATAACATCGCTTGAGGAACTGCTCCCTATCTGCGGAATATGACATACAGCTTATTAAATAGCGTACGCGCTGTAAACAAAGCGTGAACACACAGTTTCACTTAATACAAGAATCGGCACTGATGTTTTCAGCGCCGATTTTTATTACCGTTTTATTTTTTCCAGTGGTCCAAGTACGGAACTACTGCTTCCATATGCGCTCTGACCTGCTCCGCCGGCCAGTTTTCGCTTGCCATATGTTCAACGCAGAAATCAATCAACTGCTCTTTGCTTGAATACTTGAATGTACCGTTGGAATAACACCACTTGCAATATTCTTCATTAAATGAGCCATCATTTTCTTTGCTTAAAGTTGAGTCGTCAAGCGGCATTCCGCAGCATTGACATATCGGTTGCCTTGGCGCGCCCAGCAGCGTATTTATCGAAACATCAAACAGCTTTGACAGCAATTTCAATGTATCCGTATTAGGCGTGGTTTCTCCATTTTCCCAGCGCGAAACAGCCTGCCTTGTTACAAAAACCTTTTCAGCAAGCTCCTCCTGTGACAACCCTTTTTGCTTCCTCAAATCAAGCAGTATATCCTTAGTTTCCGTTCAGATCATCTCCCATCTAATATTTCCAATATCGCAACAAATTGATCTCTTAACATGATTATAACATGAATGCCGCATATTTTCAAGCAACTGTCTGTTGCTATTTTCCCGATTTATCAAACAGAAAATCAAACGCCCATTAAACAGTGATCTCCGTGCCCCTGTATTCCGCCGAAAAATCCGGCGTATGATACGGAATCACCCTGCCGAAATTATTATGCTTCACCAGCTCCGTGAATTCTGCGTGATTCTGGTGCACCGGATATCTCAGCAGTTTCATTTTCCCGGAGTTTATGAGTCTTTCACTCATGGAGCCGCGCTCAGACGTCCCGGTCATAACAGCCGCACCGCCGGCGGCAAGAATGCTCTCCGTAATGTTCTGCGAGTAACTGCCGCGTAGCTGCGGGTCGCTCAGGAACAGAATGTCGCAGGCCGTTCCCGGAGTATACAGCTTTGCATACAGCGTCTTATTCCTGAACCAGCGGCGCTCCGTAAGCTCACCCATCTGGCTCATGAAATGCTCGTCACCGCAGCAGGTAAGCCCGGAAAATTTCTCGTTGAACAGCCGCAGAAGATCGATCCCCCTGCCAAATTTCGGAACTGGGAATATTATCGTTCTGCGCTGTTCTTTCAGCTCAGTAACAGCGGATATTATCTCGTCGCAGCATTCCGAAATGCTGCGGCTGTCATTGCCGTAGGCGCAGTCTATCACCGCTATATCATCGGTTCTGCCACGTATCTCGTCGCAGTGGTACATCAGTGATTTTTCCGTGTAATCACCGGAGAAAAGCAGCTTCTTTCCGTCAATATGGAACTCATACCACACCGCACCCTGGCAGTGTCCGCTCCTGCCGTGCAAAAATTTAATGCCGCCTATCTCGCCGTGCAGCTTTTTCAGTGCAATGGAGTATTTCGGTCTGAACGGGAGCTGCTCCAGAGTCGGCGCAGACGCGACGATAACTCCCGAAAATCCGCTCTCGTAGAGCCACGGAAGCGCCCCGGTATGGTCGGAATGGGAATGCGTCAGAAACACATACTCCAGCCGCTTTATCTCGTTTTCCGTGAGATACGGGAAAGGCTCGTCGGCTCCCGCCATTATGCCGCAGTCAACGAGGAACGGTGCCGTGTAGTCCACGAAGAAACAGTTCCTGCCAAGCTCCCCGCAGCCGCCCGCTATTTTAAGTTTCATTTCAGTGCTCCTTTTGTCTGTCGATAGATCTGTTGAGGATAAGCAGCGCAGTGGTCGTAAACAGGACGCACAGCACTGCCATCGCCATTCCGACCGATACGCTTCCCTGCTCGAATTCCCGCACGATATATGTGGAAACCACCAGCGTATTCGGAGGCGCGATAAGACTTGCCGTCACAAGCTCCCGGAACGC